>JBHHZI010000021.1:0-30786 GCA_046757965.1 Acidobacteriota bacterium
CATCCACGGCGTTGGGGTGGGCCGGTGTCGTCAGGTTCCAGTGCACCACGATGCCCGTGGTCGCGGTGGGCGCGCGCTGCGGAACAAAGGCGAGGGAAAAAGTTATACGGCAAGAGCCACAGGGCGAGCGTCCTGACACGTGACGTGTCGCGGTGCCAGGCGATCATCAGACGCCGAGGGAATGGAACTGCCAGGTTCCACAAACCAGGACCAATTCGTGCGTTGGCTGGTCGGGATGGTGGGGACACTTTTCTCGCGCCAGGCGGAAGGCGCGCAAGGGTCTTGACCCTGGCCCGTGTGCGTCTCTCGTAATCCCGGATTTCGCGAGGCTGTACTGACAAGGTCGGTCTGGTCCTTGCCCCGAGGACCTGGCGCGGGCTTAGTGAGGCGCCAGCAGTACACCCTTGCGAAATCCGGGTTGAATCGTGCCGGAGAATGGGTGTACGGTTGGGCGCCTTGGGCAACCGCCTCCGAGATCAACTGGATCTACTGTCCTCGTTCTTTCGACGCGGCGTGCGCTGTGTTCTCACCGACATCGAGGTCGAGGCCCGGTCGGCGCGAACGATGACCAGCCGCGGCCCGATGAATCGCCGGTGAGATTCCTGCTTTCCGAGAAAGATGGGTGGCTGCTGTGGCTGCTCTTCATCCTTCTCGCAGGATGCACGTTGCTGGTCTGGACGGCCAGCGCCCGGTATCCTCCGACGGGAGACGAGCCGCACTATCTCGTCATGGCCGACGGTCTGCTGCGTGACCACACATTCGATCAAACCCAGGCCTATCGGCGAGAATTCAGAAACCGTGACATCTCTCCGGCCGGCCTGGCTCAGCGCGGGGCGTCTCCGTCACCGAAAAACACTCATGCCAGGAGTGGCGTGCACGGCCTGTACAACGTGCACGGTGTCGGGCTGCCCATACTGCTCGCCTTGCCATTCGCGGTCGCGGGTGTTGCTGGAGCCAAGTTCTTTTTGCTTCTACTGGTCAGCTTGCTCGTTCCCCTGACCTGGCACATTGCGGGCCAGCTGACGAAGAATCGTGCGCACCGGATTCTGTCCACAGCGGTTGTTGTGCTCGCCGCGCCGTTTATCCCGGCCGCCGGTCAGATTTACCCGGGACTGATTGCGGGCATCGGCGCGCTCTCGGTGATCGCCTCGTTGCTGGGGTGGAAGAGGGGCCATCCGGACAACCGCGCAGGAACCACCCCTCCTCAGGCAAGGATGACGCTGGGACTGGCACTGATCTGTTACGCGTTGCCCTGGTTGCACATCAAGTTCACGATCATCGCGGTGATCCTGGGCGCCGCCATGGCCATCCGGGCGTATCGCGTCTACAGATCCACGGTCCGCGCGCTGGCAATCCTGACCGGTCTGCTGGTGTCTCTTGTGATGCTCGCGGCCTACAACATCCACGCCTTCGGACGCCCACAGGGACCGTACATAGGCCCGGCGCTCATCGTGAGCTGGCAGTCTCTGGTCGTGCTTGTGGGGCTTCATCTGGATAGGTTTCAGGGTTTGTTCATCCAGAACCCGGCCTACTTCCTCGGTCTGGCGGCACTTGTGCCATTCTTGAGAGAGCATTTTCGGGCTGGTATCGTGGTGGCCCTCTGCTACCTCAGCTTCATCATCCCCAATGCTCTCCATCCGAACTGGTACGGCGGAGACTCATTCGCCGGGAGATTCGCCTGGTCGGCGGCTGTCGTCGCACTGCCCATCGTCGTGTTCGCCATCGTCACCATCCTCAAAGATCTGAGACGCGGATGGTGTCTGACCGTCGTTATGATGCTCATCAATGCCGCAACGTACTATTCGTACACTTTCGGAAGTCTCGTCCTTCCCAGCGGCGCTTTGGCCAGCCACAACTCCCGGGCCTATTCACCACTCACGTACGGGTCATTCCATGCGGTACTCAATGACTATCTGCCACTCCTGCACGATAAGGGGCAGGCGATTCGCCATGGTCCCAACGCCTGTTTTCTGATCCTGGCGATCGGCCTGCTGGTGTCAGGTGGGTCTTATGGGCGGCGTCACCGATCGGTGTTCTATAACAACATCACGCGGTTTCTCGTGACGAGCGCCGTGTTCATCGTGGTCGTGGGGGCGATGACACGGGACGTGGCTGCTGGCCGGCACGATCCACAGTGGACGGGAGGGCATCCTCTGACGATGCGCTCCCACACAGGCGCTCCACTGGTCTGGGCGGGGGCCAGTCTGCCCTCGGAGATCGGGAACGTGTCCGGCACGTCAAGAGTCGTGCGGGCAAACGAAGCCAGGACTGGCTTCGCCACGTTCGGCCCGTACACGATCTTGAACGCGGGTCGGTACCGCTTCGTCATCGCCCTCGATGCCTTCGGAAAAGAAGACCAAGATGTCGCCTGGGTTGATGTGTTTCTCGCGTCGAAGAAGCGCACCCTGCTCAGGGTTGCCGTCAAGCCGTCCTCAAGACGTCAAGACGTGACCGGGACCTTCGACATCTCTGCGGAAACGCCGGCCGACCCGGTCGAGGTGAGAACCTATTATCTTGGCACGGGAGACCTCGCCGTCCATTCCCTGACCCTGGAACGGATCGCTGATGGAGGAGGGTCGCGTTCACAGCGCGACTGAGTTGCCGAGGACAAAGGGCCGCCTGGTGGCTGGCGGCCGATAGAAAAAGGGCGACTCCAGTGGGAGCCGCCCTTGGTGTCATTCTGTCTCGATGACAGGGTTGCCTACTTGACGGCGGTCATCAGGTCCTTGCCGGCCCTGAGCTTCGGAATCTTGCGCGCCTTGATCTTGATCGCCTCACCTGTCTGGTGACGAGTTGAAGGTCTTGCGCCTGGCCCGTGTGAGTCTTACAATATTATCATGTATGATAAAGCCGGTCGAACGGAGCCTCGGCCCATCGGCGTCCAGATCCGATCGATGAGAGTCGCTCGCGGCTGGTCTCTTGCCGAGCTGGCTCGACGGGTGGGGACCAGCGCTCCCACGCTCCACCGCTACGAGGGCGGCTGGGACCGGTTCCAGCTCACGACCCTGAGAAAGATTGCCTCGGCGCTCGGTGCGCGCCTGGAGGTGAATCTGATCCCGGAGAGAGGAACGGAGCGCGAACCGGCGCGGCCCTCGGTGGGCCGACTGCTGCAACTGATTTCACCCCTATTCTGGGACAGGCGCCTCCACGCGTCGGACCTCGAGCGCTACCAGGACTGGGTCGTCGAGCGCGTCCTGATGTTCGGGAACTGGGAGCAGGTAATGGCCATGCGACGGTTCTACGACGATGCCGCCGTTGCCCGGGCCATCAAGCGACGCGGGGTCGATGCGAAGACCCGTTGTTTCTGGACGACGGTACTGGATGGAGGTGTTCTTGCATCCGAAGGTTCTTAGCGGCACCGCCTGGACGTTGATTCGCCGGATCGTCGGCCACGGCCTGCTGGACGGGTGGGTCCTGGCGGGAGGGACCGGCCTGGCGTTGCAGCTCGGGCATCGGCACTCGGAAGATCTCGATCTGTTTCGGACGGAGACCTTCGATCCCCAGCTTCTGCTCCAGGACCTGGCCAGGCTGGGAAAGGTCGTGGTCCAGGCGGCCGGGCCTGGCACACTGCACGCTGCCGTCGATGGACTTCGGGTGTCGTTCCTCCAGGCGCAGGCCGGTTTCCTGTACCCGGGGACGACTTACCGTGGCATGGTCATCGCCGACCCTGCGGATATCGCGGTGATGAAGCTGGTGGCGATCGGTGGACGGGGCGGCAGGAAGGACTTCGTCGATCTGTATTTCCTCCTTCGCAACGGCGTCTCTCTCGACGGCTCCTTGAAGATGCTGAAGAGGCGATTCCGCGATATCGATCACAACGAATATCACCTCCGCAAATCGCTCGTCTACTTCACCGACGCTGAATCGGAACCGATGCCGAATATGATCCGGGCGGTGCCCTGGGAGACGATGAAGGAGACAATCGTCGAGGAAGTGCGCCGGCTGAGTTGAATGCCTTTCCGCCTGGTTGCGATCCCGGCGGCATCATGTGTCAGGATCTTCAGCCTGGAGGAAGTCTTCCTCGGCGCCCGCCTCATCATGCAAGATCTGTGACCTCACGACGCCGCGAATGTGGAACTGTTCCCTGCTGGCGGGTGCTTCATCCAGAAGTTGCTGGAGGAGGGCCGAGACAATCTGCGTGTCGTGGACCTGGTACTTGAATACGGCGAGGTATGAAAGCGCGGCAACATACTGCGCGTATGCTCGGTTCTGGATATCAGGTGTGGCGAGAGCGAACCGGTGGGCTCCTCGAGAGATCACGGCGCGGTAGGAGTCCTCGATGAGGGACGTCAGCGCCGCGGTATATCCGGGTTGCAGGATGCGGTCCACGATCGTCTGCTGCTTCCTGTCCAGGAGGGGCGTGGTGAGGAGAGCGTCTATCCGATCGGATGAATGACTGCCCCCTTCACGGAGCAGTTTCCGGGCCGCCTCGCTCAGGGAGTATCTGTTCCTTGCACAGGCGCCGACGTTGAGATGAAGCGAGGAAGGGATCTCGTCGGGAATATGCTCCTTCGTATGGATGTACCACTCGGTCGCCACGCGCCACCTGTCGAGCGATGCGAGAAGTATCGGAAGCCGCGCCTCCGTATCGTCCGTGGCGGACACGGTGGAGGAGGTTTGCTTCGCACTCCCTGCCCAGAGATCGCCGCCTTTCCACCAGAGGTGCGGTGAGTCGATCCAGAAGAGCTGTAGGCTGACCGGAATGATATCGCGGGAACGGAACAGTTCCTCCCGTATCGACGCATTTGTCAGGATGGCGCTGCCGGACCGGAAATACATGCGTCGAGCGTCCTCTTTCGCCAGGCCGGAATGATCCGTCCGGTAGAGCGAGAAGAGATGTTCGTACCTGTCGGCTCCAAGAATCTCGTGGAGTCTGCCATGAAAGAGGGGCGCGGCCATGGCGACGAGCCCCTGGTAGTCCCGAAGAACAGGCTCGCCGCTCACCTCCTTGACCAGCGTGCGGAGCTGTTCGAGGGCGAAGACGCTGCTGTTGAGTTTCTGTCTCTTGCCGATGACCTCGACGGTCGTGACCTCGGCGGTGTTCGTCACCTCCGCGGGGGAATCCGGGGGGGTGAAGGCATAGAAACCTGGCAGCGTCACATCCCTTGCAAAGCGTCCGTTCGCGCCCGAAAGCCGCCAGTCGATGCTCTCGTCCACGATGGCGCGAAACGTTCTCTCCCCATCGAGCAGCGCATCGGCGGTGAGGGGCCCCTTGAAGTACGTGAGAATCCGTCCGATCTCAGCCGGGGGAACGCCGGACCGGAACGCTTCCATGAAAGATCTCACACCTCGATCGATCAGGCTCTGCCCGAATTCCGGGTTTCCTGAACGGTAGCTCTCCAGCGCCCGATCCAGTTGCCAGCGGGCAGCATGCACGCTCGCCAGGGCAAGACTCGGGTCGGTGTCCCGGCGTCGGAGACCTCGTCGCAATCGATCATATCTCGATGCCTCGGCCTGCAACTCCGCGACCACCTGTGCGTTGCGCGATGTCATGTAGCCCTCGCTCTTCGCATGGGGAACGAGGCGGGCGTACAGATCCCAGAATGTGGGGCTGGAGGCATTCGAGGACGAGTACCCGAGGTGTCGCAGCACGATGTAGGCATGGTGCACTGAGAGTTTGTACAGGAGAGTGAGTCGCTCATCGGGTGAGAGCTGTTCATCTCTGACAGCGTGGTGAAGGCCATTCCATCGTGACCTGAAGCGACGCAGGTTCTTCTCCGCGCTGCGCCGTGCCAGGGCAGTGGTCTCGGCAGGAGACCGTTCGCGCTGCGCGGCGTAGTATTCGACGAGAATCACCCAATCGCTGAGCAACGGGACCGAAGCGATGCCACTGAGCATCATCTGGGTGTATTCCCGGTCGGCGCGGTTGATGATGCTCGCGAGGGCAGGCTCCGTCACTGGAGAGCGTGTATGACTGCCACCGAGTAGCCGCGTGAGTTCGCCGGGACCGTCAGTCGCGAACAGAGGAGCGGCAGCGATTCGAGCCGCCAGGGCGACGAATACGAGCGCTCGTCTCATCAATCGATCGCGAGAAACCTGGCACGTGGGCACGACGCTCTCCTGTGGTGTCCAGAAGCAACGGCTGTCGGTGGCGACCAGACCACGAACGAGCCCCACACGGTTTCAGTACCCTGATGGGCGCGGTGGCGTCAAGCGGCGATCTCCGATGGTGGGGGTCTGGAGTCGCAGGCGTTGTCTTCAACTCCCGGCCAGTGACCGCGACGCGGCATGGGCGACGATGCCGAAGGCCACGGCCACGTTGAGGGAGTCCTTCATGCCGCGCATCGGAATGGAGACGTGATGCGCGCAGGCTGCGAGGATGGGCGGCGACACGCCCGCGACCTCGTTGCCGATCACCAGGCAGACCCGCCGGGGCCAGACGAAGTCGTCGACGGTCATGGCCGCAGGTCCCGTCTCGACGGCCACCGGCACGTAGCCCTCGGCCCGGATCTCCGCCAGCGCCTCGAACGCACTGGCCCGGTAGTCCCAGGCGACGACCTGGTCGGCGCCCAGGGCGGTCTTGGCGATCTCCGGGCGAGGCGGGTGGCCGGTGATGCCGGTCAGGAGCAGGCGCTTCACCCCGCATGCATCGGCGGTACGAAATATGGAGCCGACGTTCCACAGGCTGCGGATGTTGTCGGCGAGGACGACCAGCGGCAGGCGGGGAAGGGGAGAGGTGGCCAGCCCCCGGATGGTCGTCTCCTGCGCACGGAGCTGCTCCTCGACGGCGAGAGGACGGGCCGTGAGGCCAATACCGCAGGAGGGGCAGCGGCCGTTGTGACCCAGTTGCTCCGGGGGCACCGTGAACACGGCCGCGCAGGATGGTGAGGGACAGCGGACGGCGATGGGCTCGTTCACGACGGTGTTCCTGTCCACGGCACTGCGCCGGCTCTGACCCCGGAGAGTTCTCGACCTGGGCCGGATCATCTCCGTGTAGCAATCGTGCTCAGTTCTTGCCACCGGAAGTCATATCAACGGTCGGGATCAATCCGTGCGCGAATACGTGGCCTCCATCATGGCATGCCAGGCGTTGCCGTCCTGGGACATCTCCATCTTGAACCGATAGCTGCCCGGGGCGCCGAAGTCGAACACGGTGCGGCTGTGCACCCGTGGGTCGTGGCTGGAGAGAGTGAGCGTGTCGCCGTCGAACGATCCCCGGAAGACGTTTGGGGGCATGCCCATGGAGTCGAACCAGTGCAGGGTGTACTCCTTCCGGGTGTCGTCCCACCCAAACACGCCGTGGCCCCGGAAGCTGACCGTGCCGTCTCGCGTCTGCGTGTAGTCCTGGACCACATTGAAACCGTCCATGGCGATCCTGTTGGTCACCTCGCCGATCGCCGTGCCGCCCTCCGGCATCCATGGCGACGGGCTCATCTTCTCCTCACCGCGCCAGGTGCCCACCAGTTTCTCGAGGCGGGCGTGTGCCGCGCCTGGTCTTGGCATCTCCATCTCGCACCTCCGCAACTGTGTGCCGGTGACCTCTCTCGCCGGCAGAGATCTGTACGTGGGCCGGCCGGGCAGGTTGCGTCGCGAACCGTCACCTCCGGTAGCGAGTTTGTCACCGTGAGGCGACGTGGAACCCCCCCTTTCGTCTTGTGCGGAGGACGGTGTCATCGGCTCCCGTCACCAGCACCGGAAGAGTCATAAGTTGTTCCGCCTGAAACGCTTGGAACGAACCCATTGCATCCATCCGAGGGTGCGCCCGAGGCGGCATCGGTCTTGCAGTTATCCAGAGTCGGATGAGGTGGAACCGGAAAGGAGGCTCTCATGTCCAGACAGATTGCCAGCTTGCTGCGCGGCCTTTCTTCTCTCCTGTCCCGCCGCACCCCGGTCGAGCCCGGAGAGCGCGTGCGGCGTCGGATCACCATTCCAGTGATGCTGGGCTCCGAATGGCACGTCTTCCCTGCTTCGGTCACCGTGCCGGTGCGTGTGAACCGGTCGTCTCGTCGCGGCATGATCTAGCCGGGTGGTGGAGGCAGCCCAGGCGGCCGTGTCACCGCGAGCGGACCTGCACCACCACCGGAATGTCTTGCCGCCGGTACAGACAGGCGCCGTGCACCCCCTCGCAGACGTAATACAGCGCGTAGGCCGGCACGGAGACGGTGCCTGAGGCATTCTTCGGGACACGGCACTCGAACTCCACCTCCCGGACCTCCTCGCTCACGGCCTCCGGCGGGCCGGGGACGGTGATGCGGCGCGCATCCACACTCCAGCCTGTCGGCGGCTCGACCCAGACGACCATCTCCTCGGCCTCGTTGTTCCAGTGCGCTCGCCGGGCCGGGTCCGGTCGCATGACCAGGTGCACGCGCGCCGCCGCGCCGGCCTCGATCGATGCCGGCACGACGGTCTGTTCGATGGTCACGAAGCCTTCCTCGTCCCGCTGGATGCGTCCCGCCGGGTCCGGATTGGCGGCGTCGGCTGCGGCTGCCTCGAACGTCCGGGCGGGCCGGGCGATCTCGGCCCCATGGGGCTCGACCTCCAGCGCCACGGGTGTCTCCCGCCGGGCGATGATCTGGGCCCTGGCGGTGGCCACCCAGTCATAAAAGGGGTACGGCTTGTTCAGACGCGGACCGTACTGCTGGATCCGGCGCCGCCAGATGTACTGGTTCGGGTCCGCATCCAGCGCCTCGCCCCACGCCGCGACCGCCGCGGCGAAGTCGCCGTCCCGGCGAATGGACGTGTCATAGCGCCGGCGGTACGCGACGCCGAGCCGGAAAGATGCCCTCCCCTCATCGGGATCGAGGGCGCGGGCCCGTCGGTACAGATCGATCGCCGTGTCCAGGCCTGGCTCACCGCCCCAGAGAAACGCGGCATCTGCCAGCGCGGACAGATCCGCTGCCCGACCGCTCTTCGCAGCGGCCTGCAGCGCGTGCCTGTCCGGCTGAGCTGGATGGCTCGGTGTGGGCAGCTGAGCATCGCCGGGAGACGTCGCCAGAAAGGCGTCGAAACTCGCTGTATCCGGCCGGATGGCGAACACCACCCCACGCTCGTCGATGAGAACGGTCAACGGGACAACGCCGACATCGAGCAGGTCCAGCGAGTCGACCATGAGCGGCCAGCCCATCTCCTTCCACTGCATGAAGAGGCGCGCCCGGTCCGGATGCTGTTCCTGGAGGATGCCCAGCATCTGGATGCGTCCGTCGTCCTGGAGCTTGCGGGTCCGTTCGTGCCACCCGGGCACGTGCACGCGGCAGCCGGCTCACCACGAGGCGAAGACATGCAGCACCACCTTCCGGCCGAGGTACTCGTCGAGGGATGTGGGGTGGGCATCCTCCGCCGCCGGCAGGACGAGAGCTGGGAAGGGCTGGCCCACCTGGATCTGACCCATGCCTCCGGCGAGTGCCGGGCCTGCGAGCAGCGACGAGACGATGAGCAGCGGCATGCTGCGATGGCGGGACTGATTCATGACTCAGACCTCCCCGTACGGTCGAACCCCCCAGCCCATGATACCCCAGGCGCCGATTCGAGAGTGCGTCGCTCCACGGCCTTCATGACCGGACCTCCTGGCGGCCCGCGATATGATCGGTCTCAGTCCGACTGGATCGCGAAGCTGCCGCGACGACGATTCCGGCCCAGTTCGAATGGATTGACGAGGGGCGAGTAGGTCGCCTCGAGCTGGTCGCGATACGGCTCGAGAGAGTTCCCGATGGCCGGCGGCAACTCGGTGCTCCATGGCACACCCACCTCGTGGTCCTCCATCTTCCTGATCTCGGCTGCGAGCCGGGTTGCCCATCCGGTGTTTTCTGCCGTTTCATCGAGCGCGTCGAGCTGATTGCGGAGAATGGCGAGGACGGTCCGGCGGACCTGCTCCTTCAGGGCTCCTGTCCCCTGTCGCCTGGAACGGTCCTGTCGCCCTTCACCGGAGCCGTCCGACGGCTCGATGTTGAGGGAGAACGGCTCATCATCGTCCTCGAGTCCCTCCACCCGCACGTTGTCCGGTCCATCGTCGGGCGAGTGGTGCAGCAGGGAGTAGTAGGCCAGCACGTAGACAAAGGTGTACTCACCCATCCCCAGATCGTGATCGAGCAGGGCCTGGTTGCGGGCGGCGAAGAAGTCGCCCATGGTGCCGGCCAGCCGCATGGCCGACCCTCCGATGTGCCAGACGGAGGCCAGCTTCTCGAGGAACGGCTTGTCGTGCAACTCCCTGGCCGCGTCTTCCGTCACCGGCAGGGCACTGAAATTTGTCCGTAGAGCTGTTCGAGCCGGGTCGGTTGCCGTGCGCACCGCCAGGAACGCGGTCATCGTTGATGGGCTGATGGCGCCGTCCGCCGCCGGCACGAAGGCCTCCGCCGGCCCGTGACGCGCCTCGATCTGCTGGCGGACGTCGATGGCCTCGTTGAAGCCTGCCATCGTGCCGCGTACCCACATGACGCCGCCCACACCGGAGATGACGGCAAGCAGGAGCAGCCCTCCACAGCCGATGCCGCAGCCGACCAGGATCTTGTTTGTCTTCGCCATGTCAGGTTCCTCATCCGGCGCGGTGGTTCCCACCGGCGACCGATGCGGCCAAGCGGTTCACCTGATCCGAACGCACCAGCCGGGTTCGTGGTTCCCGGGGCGACGGGGTGGCGCGCCCCGAGAGCAGAGCCTGATGCACGCAGACGCGATACGCCTCAGCCTGCTGACCCGACGAGCCTCCTCCGGTTCTCTCGTGACCTGGGTGCATGTGCTCGTTCCCGAACCTGGGCTCGCGGCCTGTCACTCCAGGGCGCACTGCAGGGGCAGGCCGATTTCCGGGTCGAGACGCCGCCGCAGCGTTCCGGCGAACAGGTCGAGATCGATCTCGAGTGTGGCGCCGACCTCCAGGCGGACCAGATGGCCGCCGGCCGCCGAGCCGTCGCGGCGGCACAGGGTCGTGTGCACGTGGACGATGGGTGCTCCGTCCTCACCCCGACCGATGTTGCCAACGAGCCCGGCGACCTCGGTGGGTTCGTTGATGTCGATCGGTTCGTAGCGCTTCCTGCGCAGGTCATAGAACGCCACCTGGGCGGTCCGGGCGGCTCCGATACCCCGCAGCGCCGCGGCGCCGATCTCCTCGCGGGCGGCGAATGATGTCAGGGACTCCAGCGCTTCCTCGCCCAGCTCCAGGCGAAGAAAGTACCGATCCGCGCGTACCTTGAAGACATACATGGACGCCCCCATGTCGAGACAAGGGGGCCATTCTCTCACAGATGCCTCCGGCCTGGCGATGTCTTCATGCTTCGATCGGCTCCCGGGAGCCGGACCGGGGTTGACGGCCAGATGCTGCATCGCGACGCGGACCAGGGACCGGCGCCGGGATGCGGGAAGAGGCCGTCGGCGAACGCTTGTCTCGCCACCGGGTGGTGCACGGCGACGGCCGGCAGGGTCGACGACCTGATCTGACTCAGTCGACGGCGTAATCGTCCCCGTAGTACTTGGCCGTGGTGCGGGTGTGAAACTCGATGGCGCGGATGGGCGGATACTTCGGGTCGGGAAGACCGGCCAGCACCTCGAGAAGTTCATCCTCCCGCAGGTAGACGTTCATCGGCAGCGAGATGCGCACCGTGTTGCGCAGGGCCGCATCTTGCGGCTGGCTGACCCGGTGGGTGGTGGACGGCAGGATATCGTTGCTGATGCGCTGCATGTAGTCGCCGGTGTTGAGGATGATGGTTCCCGGGGGAGCCTGGAGACGGACCCAGCTCATGTTGCGCCGGTTGAGCGCCTGCAGTCCCTCGACCCGTGGAGCCGGCAGCAGCGTGAACATGGTGACGTCCTCGTGGCCGAGCAGACGTCCCGCCCCGGAAGCGGTACGGGCTGCCTCCACCGGGGGGTAATAGTTGAGGCGGATGGCGAACTTGGGACCGGTGAGACGTTCATCATATAGATGAGGGTCGGAGCCCAGGGATGTCAGCATCGCCTGCATGATCGGCAGGATCAGCTTCTCCTGCGCGAGGTAGACCTGTCGCAGGTCGGCCTCGGCGGCGGTGTCCGGCCAGAACGCGGCGACATCGCACGGCTGTTGGCGACCGTCGGCGAGATCGAACGCGCGGCGGCCGAACACCCACCCTTCCACCAGATCGGGATGAATGTCGGTGGTCTCCTCGATGGGGAAATAGCCCTCGTTCACCGAGCCGTGGCGCCGGGCGGCGAAGCCCATCTTCTCATCGAGGGTGTGCGCCTCGAAGATGCGCTGCGCGGCGGCCTCGGCACGGGAGTAGATGCCCGGGTCGATGCCGTGACCCGAGAGGATCGCAAAGCCGATCTCCCGGAGCCCCCGGCCGAGCTCTTCGGCGAACCGGGCCGGTGCCGCCGGGTCACCATCCAGCACCCCGCTGATGTCGCAGGTGCGGACCTGGAACTCCTCGTCGAACTCCTCGGCGCCGTCGGCCTCCGCGAAGCGATAGGTCTGTTTCTTCTCGACCTGGTCGTACCGGAGGTAGTCCCGGTTGGTGGCGTCGATTCCTTCTTTCTTGGTCTTGCGGGCGTTCATCGAAATCCTCCCGGTCGAGTATCGTTTCCGGTGGCGGCTGAATGTGGCTGTTGCCGCCGGTGTCTTGCTGGCCGCCGACAGGCTTCACCACCGGGAGGTACGCGTGCCGGTATCGTGCGGACCGGCGTGGTCCGGCGCCGGCCGGGCCACGCCGTGTGCCTGGTCAGTCTGTCGACTCCTCCGCTTCGACGTCGCTCAGCCCCAGCTTCCGGCGAACCACCGGCTCGAGTCTCGTCAGCCCGGCCGACAATCCGAAGTTCAGGGCCTCCGGGGCGTCCTTCCCGTCGATCTCATGCGCCTTCAGCGCCAGCAGGGCGCCGACCCGGTTGCTGCTGCCGCAGTACAGAACCACCGGTTCGTCCCCGGCTTTCTCCAGGGTGTCCGCCAGCTCGCGGGCGTGCTCGCTGGTGACGCCGGCTGCTCCGGCCACCGGCAGGCGCACGAAATCGATGCCGTGCTCTGCCGCGTACGCCTCCTCCCATCCGGCGCCGTTCTCGCCGGCCTCTCTCAGGCTGACGAAATGGCGGTATCCGAGCTGCTCGAGAGCGGCGAGCTGTGACTCGGTGAGTTGCCCGGCGGTCAGCAGGCCCGGTGCCGGGACCCGGACGTTCTTGATCGCCAGGGCTGCCACGGATGGTGGAAGGGTTGTCACCTCGGGTGCCGCCGGTCCCGTGGCAGCCTCGGCAATGGCGGGCGTGGTTCTGTCGGCGGCCGGTCCGCAGGCCATCACGGCGAGTGCGGCAGGCAGCACACTGAGGGTCCGTTTCATGGTCGATCTCCTTCCGTGGGGTGTTCTCGGGTCGGTCTGTTTCTCATTCTCGTGATTCCTCGCCGTTTTCGGCGAACCGCGCACGGGAGGTGTCTCGCAGGGCCGGAGAGCCGGCGGCCCCGTCGGGAGCGAGGATCTTCTCCGGGTTCATGATGCCGAGGGGATCCAGGGCCAGCTTGATGGCCCGCATCGCGCCGACGGCCCCGGCCCCGTGTTCTGCCTCCATGTACTGTCTCTTGCCCAGCCCCACGCCATGCTCGCCGGTGCAGGTGCCCCCGAGCGCCAGCGCTCGCTCGACCAGCCGGTCGTTCAGCCGCCGCGCCTCGTCGATCTCCTCCGGCCGGTCCGGGTCGACGAGAATGGCGAGATGGAAGTTGCCATCTCCGACATGTCCGACCAGAGGGGCGATCAGAGAGCCGGCCCGCAGATCTTCCTGGGTCTCCAGAATACACTGCGTCAGACGCGAGATCGGCACGCAGACATCGGTCACCCAGCCCTTGCACCCGGGCCGCAGGGCCAGTGCCGCATAGTACGCCTCGTGGCGGGCGCGCCACAGACGGGTCCTCTCCTCCGGCCGGGTGGACCATTCGAGTTCACCGCCGCCGTGGTCGGCGGCCAGGGCGCCGAACTCGCCGGCCTGTTCCTCCACCCCGGCCGGCGAGCCGTGAAACTCGAGAAAGAGTGTCGGACGGACCGCGTGGTCGAGATGAGCATGACGATTCACCGCATCGATCTGCACCTCATCGAGAAGTTCGATGCGTGCCACCGGGATGCCGGACTGGATGGTGGCGATGACCGTGTCCACCGCGGAGGCCATGTCGGTGAACGCCACCACGGCCGCCGAGATCGCCTCCGGCACACCGTGGAGGCGCAGGGTGACCTCGGTGATCACGCCGAGCGTGCCCTCGGCCCCCACGAACAGGTGGGTGAGATCGTATCCAGCGGCGGACTTGCGGGCGCGGCGAGCCGTGCGGATCGGCGTGCCGTCCGGCAGCACCACCTGGAGCGCCAGCACGTTCTCCCGCATGGTGCCGTAGCGCACGGCATTGGTGCCGCTCGCCCGGGTGGAGGCCATGCCCCCGAGGGTTGCATCCGCACCGGGATCGACCGAGAAGAACAACCCCGTGTCGCGCAGGTGGCGGTCGAGCTGCTTGCGGGTGACGCCGGCCTGCACCGTGACGTCGAGATCCTCGCCGTGCACGGCCAGAACCTGGTTCATCCGGGTCAGATCGATGGAGAGGCCGCCCCGCCGGGCCATCAGATGTCCCTCCAGCGAGGTCCCGGCCCCGAACGGGATGATCGGCACCCGATGCGCCGCACAGGTGCGCACGATCTCTGCGACCTCCTCGACCGACCCGGGAAAGCACACGGCCTCCGGCACCTCCGGCGTATGCCACGATTCGTCCTTGCCGTGGTGTTCGCGGACGGCCCGCGCGGTGGTGAAACGCGAACCCAGCAACCCGGAGAGGTGTGCGAAGGCTGCGTCTGACTGGGGTCGATGTGCCGGCATCCGGACGTGTCCTGTCCCCATTCTGCCACACCCTGAACCCGCCGCGGGGCGGGCCCGTATCATGGCCGTGAGTGCGACCAAGCAGGCCGCGAAAGCAGGCGGCAGGGTCCACCTCGCGGAGCGTGACACGGTGGGGGTAACGTGTGCCGACGGCGGCCACGCGAGGCGACATCGGTGGTCCGCGAACGATGTATGGCCGCACGGGGAAGCAGGACAAGCGCGCCCGCGGGCGCCGGGTGAGTCGATTGCATCAAGCACTCCGGGTCGTTCGTGATCGGTTCGGCTGGGCCCTCTTGCTCCTGGCGGGGGCCGTGACGGCCTCGACAGCCCCGACACCGGCCCGCGGAGCCCGACCGGAACGACTGGCACTGCGGCATCTGGGGCTCCAGATCGAGGGGCCGCCGGTGACCCTCCTGCCGGCCGATCTCGACGCGGACGGCCGCCGGGATCTCCTCGTGGTGACGGCCTACACCTACTGGGGACAGTCGACGGAGCAAACGACGACAGAGGTTGATGGCCGGCTGTTCGAGGAGGTCCGGGTCCGGCCCACGCTGGTCGACCGGCGGCAGATGCGGCCATGGCTGGCATCGCCCGACGGGACGTACCGGGCGGCCGGGCCGCCGCAGGCCGTGCCCGGTTTCGTGCATGCCTTCGAGCCGGGACCGGCGAAGCAGGCGGTCCTGGCGATCACCGACCACGGCGTCTCGGAGGTCACGTACGATGCGCAGGCGGAGGGTGCACTGCAACTGACCGATGTGTTCGAGGCAGACGGGCTGCTCGCCGGATCTCAGACGCTCCTGCCCGGCAGCCGGTTCATGGCGGATGTGAACGCCGATGGCCGGCCGGACCTGCTGTTTCCGGCCCGTGAGGGGCTGGCGATTCATCTGGCACGCGATGGGCGGCTCGACCCGGAGCCCGTGGCGATCATCGCGTTGCCAGGCGACGCATCCGGCAAGGACGGCGTGGCCTGGCGGCGGTACCCGCTCCCCGTGGTCGAGGATGTGCAGGGCGATGGCCTGCCGGACCTGGTGTTCCTCGACCGTGGCGACGACGACGCCCTGACTGCCGGGTCCGAGCACGACGTCAATGCCGTGACGGTGATTCCGGGCATTGGCGGCGGACACTTCGGCGTCCCGGTGAAGATCGAGCTGGCCGCGCCGCAGGCGCGGGACGTCCGGATCGATACCGACAGAAAGGGCATGCCGGTGATCCATCTTCCCGCCCACGTGCTTCCCGGGTCCCTCAGCTACTTCGGCGATCTCGATGGCGACGGCATGGCGGAACTGGCCACCCAGGAGCAGATCGAGGCCGACGGGGACGGCCTGCGGGCCGAGCTGAGGAACGCGAAGAGGCCTCACTACCGGCACCGCTTCTACCGTCTCGATGCCGGTCTGCACGTGGCGCGCAGGCCGTACCTGACCTTCCAGGCGGAAGGATATCCGTTCGACTTCAACTGGCTGGACGCCTCGCCCGGCGGCTTCGTCGACCTGGATGGAGATGGCCGGAAGGAACTGGTGACCATCGGGCTCGATTTTTCTCTCTGGCAGGCGCCGAAGATTCTCATCGCCCGGACCATCGGGGTCGGCATCGATTTTCACGTCTGGCGGCAGCAGGTCGGCGGTGCGTTTCACGAGGTGCCTGATGCCCGGATGCGGGGCAAGTTCAAGATCGATCTCTCGCCGGTGCGCATCATCGAGTTCGCCCAGTTCGCCGGTGACGTCGATGGCGACGGGCACATCGACTTTCTCCACTTCGGTTCGTCACGGACCATCGACATTCATCGGGGAGGAGAGGGCTGTCGCTTTCCGGCGAAGGCGGATGCCAGCATCCGCCTCGACCGGGCGCCGAAGGATCCGGGGCTGGTCCGGGTGCGGGACATCGATGGAGATGGCCGCTCGGATCTGGTCGTGGTCACGCCGTTGCGTGCGGAGGAGAAGGGCGAGTCCCGCCCGACCCGCCTCGAGTTCTACCTGACCGGCAACGGCAGGTGACGGTCCACGTTCGTTGCGGTGCGTCTCCGTGATGCGGGGTGCGAACGGTGATCGCCTGCCCCGGATGCGTCCTCTCGCGTCTTGTTCTCCTGCTGGCGGAGGACGGCCCCGAGGCGTTGCTCGCGGCGTTGTCCGGGAAAGAGGAGAGTCCGGTGCCGGCGGGCACCGGACTCCCTGTCTGCTGCTGCCACCTGCCATGCCGGCAGGGCCGAAGGTGTCTACGGTCCGGACACGGTGTCGGAACGTCGCAGGTTGAACACTGCCGAGGGAGGCACGTTGTCCACCGGTGTGCCTTCCGCCTGGGCAGCCGCCGACACATTGCCTGAGCTGTCCAGCGCGAAGACACTGTAACGATATGCCGTGCCGTTGGTCAGGCCGGAATGCGTGAACGTGTCTCCTGCAGCCGCCGTGGCCGGTGTGTCGGCGACGGCGAGCCCATCCACCGGGCTGGTCGGTGACACGCCGTCCGTGCGCACCCGGATGATGATGCGGGCCAGGTCCGTGTCGGGCGGGTTGGTCCAGCCAAGGACATTCACGCCGTCGGAACCGGTGACCGAGAACCCGGACGGTGACGCGGGGGGTGTCACGTCATCCACCGGTTGCTCGGTGGGCACGAAGCCGGCATCGTCGGTGAGCAGGATGCGATCCGCACGGCCCTCGGCCTGGCGGCCTCCCAGCTCGAGGCTGTGCTGGCCCGCGGTCAGGACGTCGGATCGACCCGCGACCCATTCCCACGTGCCGGCCGCGCTCACGTCGAGTGTCTGTCGCACGGCGCCGTCCACTGCCTCGTAGAGGGTTGCTCCGCTGCCGGTCCGATTCATGACGCGCACCCACAGGTACCAGGTGGCGTCTTTCGGAAGGTTCACACCGAACACGGCGGTCCCGGCGGGTGCGGTGCTGGTGCCGGTCGGGGTGTTCGCGGGTGTGTCCACCCAGGCGTCTCCGAACGCGCCACCGCCGTTCGTCCCGCGCAGAGGTGCCGTCAGCTCGCCGCCCTCGGCCTCGAAGATGAGGAAGGTGCTGTTGCTGGCGAGCGTGGTGAAGGTGCTGTCCGGGGTCGACACCGCCGCGTTGCCGCTGCTGTCGGCACTGCGGACGTGGAACTCGTACGTGGTCCCCGGCGTCAGGCCCTGGACGAGGATGCCATGGTCGGTCACCAGTGTCGGGTCCGTCGCCGTCTGCTGGTAGGCGGAGCCGCCCTGCACGCGGTAGAGAACCTGGCCGTCGGAGAGTTCATCCGTGATCCAGGTGATGGTCCCGCTGGTGGCGGTGACGCCGCTGTTGGCGACGGAACTCACAACCGGCGGCGTCGTGTCGGTCGCTGTGGTGAAGCCCGTGGCCTGGGTGAAGGTGCCCGCCAGGGGATGACCGGCCAGGTCGCGGACGCCGCCGGTCCCGCCGAGGGCCCGCAGGCGGTACGTGGCGCCCTGGGACAGTGCTGCGGCCGGCACCAGCGTCACGGTCAGCCCGTCGCCGGACAGGGCCGGGGAGCCCGGCGCCAGCGCCACGGCATTGCCCGCCGCATCCAGGAGCTGAACGGTTGCTGCGGAGATGGAAGCGGCATCGAGTGGTTCGCTGAAGGTCAGGGAGGATTGCACGGCGACGGCGACGGCCGTGGCCCCATCGGTGGGAATCGACGACTGCACGGCGGGGGAGACGATCGCCTCGACGGCGAACAGTCCCGCTCCGGAACCGAAGGTCTGATCGGGGTTGATGACGTTGACCAGCGTGGAACCCGGGGCCGTGGTGTCGCCCACCGTGATGTTCGCCACGGCCTGACCGCAACCGTTGACCGTCACGCTGTTGACCGTGATCCCGGCGGCCTCGAAGGTGACGGCGGCACCGGTCTGAAGATTGGTGCCGTCGATGGTGATATCCATCTGGCGGCCCGGTTCGGCCGACAGCGGGCTGACGGCAGTCACCGTGGGACGCGACCAGCCGGCGATCTCGTTGGAAAAGGCCGTACTCAGGTTGCCGGCCGCGTCGATGGACTTGACCGCGAAGTACCAGGTCGTGCAGTCGGTCAATCCGGTCACCGTCTGCTGTGTGGTCAGGCCCACATCGACCTGCTGGGTGTAATTGCCGGCCACCAGGCCATAGAAGACGCGGTATCCGGCGAGGTCTGGATCGGTGACCGGGTCCCAGGCCACGGAGACCGTTCCCGCCCGCGCCGGGATGCTCACCAGACTGCCGATAAGGAAGAACACGATCAGGAAGAGGCTTACCCGAGGTGCACGAATCATCGATGAGGGCTCCACGTGACGAATGGGGTGTCGAGAACTCCGTCCGTGGGGAGCGAAACTCGTGCCAGGTATCGTCGTCCTCGAGGCCACCAGGGCAAATCCCGTGCTGCCCGCACTTGCACACTCCGGGGGCTGGTCTCGTAAGACCGCACACCGTTTCTGTCATTCCAACCTGGACCATCACGTGACAAGGCTGAAACGATGTTGTCGCCGCGTGACCACGCAGCTTCCGGCGATCCCGACAGGGTCCGACGTCGGCGACATCGGGAACAGACCCTAGGCCCGCCTGTTCATGAGGCGGGGAACCTCTCGCCGGGTGGCCACGTATCCTGACGCGGCGCTGTGTGCGCGGCGATTGCGACATCACGAGGCTGAGCGGGCGGTCACGCCGGAGGCGCGAATCCTTGGTATCGTGAACCGATGAGCGCTCGTATGAGGTGGACTCCCCGTATTCACTCTGCGACGGCACCGTTCCGGCGAGCGGATTGCGGCCCGTTCGCCTGTGTCGAGGATGCGGCGCCCTGTGGAGCCAAACCGGGCGAACGGTCTTGGTCCTGACCCGGAGACATCGTTGACCACGTGGCCGGAACAACTCCTCGGGGCCGCCCTGGGTGTCCTTGCCCTCGTGGGAGTGCACGCTGCGGTGGCCGGAAGCGCGGACCGGTCCGGGTTGGCCTGTCCGCCGGCCGGTATCTACGTCGATGCCGAGGCGGCCTCGACGAGCTGGACCGTGCCGTTGCCCGGCCGGCTGGTTGGCCTGGCCGCGCTCCGCCAGACGACCGGCGGCCGGCGTCTGTTTGCTCTCGTGATCCCGACCCCTCCCCCGACAGGGCACCGGGCGAGAGCGGTGCAGAAGCTGCGGGCCGCGGGTCGGCTCGAGGGGATCGACGGGGGCCCGGCGCGTATCCAGGAGGAGAACGACGCCGGGGAGGTCGTGCGGTCGGTCATGGTGACCCTGGCGGGATCCTCGCACGAGAAGGCGTCGGAGTGTCCGACCCCTTCTCCACTCCACGGACCGGCCCTGTTCGAGTTGCGGACCGGCGAGACCGTTCGCGCCGTGCCGTTCGACGTCGCGCTGACGGATGAGGTGAGTGCCCTGCTGGCACTCGATCTGGACGGCGACGGAGCCGAGCAACTGATCCTCGAGGCGAGCGGGCAACTCATGGAGATCCGTCTTTCCGCCGCCGACACCGCTGCCGTGCAGACACCGTTTCTCACCGACGCGGAGCTGGACCTGCGGGTCGAGGAACCCACGCAGGTGTCGTTTCCCGCCGAACCGGTGGCCATCCGCTCGCCACTGGAGGATGAGGACCGTCCGGCCCGCCGTTCCCGGGGCCGGGGGCGTCCAATCGTGGCCTGGTCGCCCGGGGCGGGTCCGGCCCACGTCCGTGTCACCGGTCTCGGCGAACTGCGGCTGTACACGCCAGGCGGCGGGTCGGCGACCTGGCCGCTGGCAGCACGCATTCCGCTTCCCCTGCGGGCCACCGGAGGCGCGTCTGATCTCGAGTTGGTCAGTTCCCAGGTGCGAACGGTCGGGACGACGGCGGCGGGAACGACGATCCTCGCGGCCGGGCCGGTTCCGCATTCGAGCGGCCGTCTGCGGACGCTGATCGTCAAGGTCGGCGGCGATGAGCCGGCCACTCAAGACGCATGGTCCCAGGTGGGCGAGGACGATGTGGTCGATAGGAGTGGCTACCTGCTCATCGACGACGTCCCTCACCTGTGGGTGGTGACGCACAACGAGAAGGGCGTCGAGTTCTTTGGCGGGTCGGATCGCTTCCGACTGTTCGCGTTGTCCGCCGATCGCACCCGCGCCGGAAGTTCCGCGGTTCTCGATGTGAAGGAGAACAGCCTGGAGATTCGCCGCGATCTGGTCGTCGCCCAGGACGCCGATGGGGACGGGAGGGACGACCTGGTCATCGTCGGTCGCAAGGACCACGTGGTCCTGAGTGTCGTTCGCCAGCAGGAGACCGGGCGCTTCGCTCGTTCAACACACCGTCAAGTGCTCGCGGGATCGGGTGACCCGCTCGCCTACATCGACCTGGATGGCGACGGGACGAACGACCTGGTGGTGGGCGACGGCGACTGGTACCGGATCCACGCGGGCCTGCCTGCCGGCTCGACAACCGGCGCGCGCGTGACCGCGGTGGCGCGATGGACCGCGGCCCGCCTGAACCCCGGCGAGGCGGTGCCGAAGACGCGGGTCGCGTGTGCTGTCCGTGCCTGGTTCGATCTGGACGGCGACGGTCTCGATGAGTTGCTCTGCCCCGGTCGCGACGGGTACGCCCGTACGGCGATCAAGATCGTCCGCTTCAACTCCACCTCTTCCTGAGGCCCGCGGACCTCCCGCCAGCGGGCAGGCGACGGGTCTGCACTCACGGTCTCCCGGCGGTGCGATCCATCCGTGGGATGGGGTCGGCGATCCGGCACGGCGCATCCTGGCGCTGCCGATGACCGTCTCCTGTCAGCCGAGGACGGACCGTATCCGGCGTGGCCTCGTGTCCCGGTCGGGTGACGGTCGGGGGCCAGATTGTGCGGCTCAGGGGTTGACAATTTAACATAACCGGGTTATGTTACAAATATGCGTCCACAGGTCAGAAAATGGCTTGCCGAGATCGGCCGGCGCGGCGGCCGGAGGAGCCGCCGGGTTCTGACGCCGGAAGCGGCGCGGGCGATGGTGACGGTCCGCGAGGCCAGAAGGGCCTACCGGCGCTTTCACACCGAATGCTTCTGGTCGTTCGACCCCGACTATCAGGTCACGCGCGAGGACGTGGCCTGGGTGGCGCAGCAGTTGCGCAGGCAAGGAGGTCGCGAGGCGTGGCTGCTGGGGACGAAGCTGTGCCGCTGACCGGTTTCCAGAACGAACTGGCCGCGACTCTCGCACGGAACCGCTCGCCCGATTCCTATCTTGCGGGCGGCGCGGCCATCCTCATCGAGCCCAGCACGCAGCGCTTCAGCAATGACCTCGATTACTTCCACGACAGCGAACAGCGGGTTGCCGCCGCGTTCGTGGCGGACCGTGCGCTGCTGGAGGAGCACGGCTACACGTTGCGAGTGGACCTGGACCGACCGGGCTACATCCGGGCGGTCGTCGCGCGGGACGATCAGATGACCAAGGTGGAGTGGGCGCACGATTCAAGCTGGCGGTTCATGCCAACGGTGCCGCATGATCGGTTCGGTTTCGTGCTGCATCCCATCGACCTGGCCGTCAACAAGGTCCTGGCCCTGGCCGGGCGCGACGAGGCTCGCGACCTGCTGGACACCCTCGATCAGCATCGGCGGGTGCTGTGTCTGGGTGCCCTGTGCTGGGCCGCGTGCGGCAAGGACCCCGGCTTCAGCCCTCTTTCCCTGCTGGGCCTGCTGCGGCGACGCGGCCGTGTGCAGGCAGAGGATCTCGCCCGGCTCAATCTGGCAACCCCGATCGACCTGAAGCAGCTCAAGAGCGAGTGGCTCGCCGCGCTGGAGGGGGTTGAAGCGTTCGTCGCGTCCCGCCCCGCCGACGAGATCGGCTGCCTGTACTACAGCGCCTCGCAGGGAGGGTTCGTCGACCCGCGTGAGGTGCCGGATGCCGTGCCGCACTTCGGCCGTCCCGGCGGTGTCCTGCCGCAGATCCAGAATGGGGGCTAGCTACCGGCGGGACTGGCTCACGCCCGCTCTGGGCACCGATACCCGCCATCCCGCGGTGTTCGCATACTGAGAAGAGGCCGGTCGGCGGGGTCAGAAGACTCTCGACAAGGGGCCCCAGGGGGCAAAACGCGGTCGTTCTCCTGACGGATGGCTCGGTCGACCGGGCTCATCGCAACCAGGGACGGGTGTAGCTTTGAAGTGCAAAGAACTTGACATTGACGATCTTCCGGCGTAGTGTATTCGTCAGGATGGCTGGCAAACCCCTTCTCCGTTTTTCCGCGCCGGCGGCCGAGGAGGCCGTCGCAGCGCTGCATGAGCGCGCCGTGTCGGATCTGCGCTACATCCGCCGCAAGATGGAACAGGCCGGCGCCTTCACGGCCATCTCCGGCTGGGGGCAGGTCGGCGTTGGCGGCATCGGCCTTGTTGCGGCGGCGGTTGCCTGGCGGCAGGATACGCCGGCGATGTGGCTTGCCGTCTGGCTCAGCGCCGCGGTGCTGGCCGTCATCGTCGCCGGCGTGGCCCTGACCCGCAAGGCGGCCGCCGCAGGCGAGTCGCTGTGGAGCGGGCCGGGGAGGCGGTTTGCCCTCAGCTTCGCCCCCTCCGTTGGCGCGGCGATGCTCCTGACGGCGGTTCTGTACCGGGCTGGCCTGGTCGGGGCGCTGCCTGGAACCTGGTTGATGCTCTACGGCGCGGCGGTGGTGGCAGGAGGGGCGTTCTCGGTGTCCATCGTGCCGGCCATGGGCCTCTCCTTCATGCTGGTCGGCGCGGCCGCTCTCCTGTCTCCGGAAGGCTGGGGAGATGGATTCATGGCGGCGGGGTTCGGTCTCCTGCATATCGTCTTCGGTGTCCTGATCGCGAGGCGTCATGGCGGCTAGGCCCAGGGCCACGAAGGGCTCCGCACAGGCATCGCAGCCGGCAGCCACGCGGCGCCCGAGAAGGACGCCGGCGCCCGTGCAGGAACTCGACCGGCTCATTCATGCGCGGGTGCGGCTGGGCATCGTCAGTGCCCTGGCCGGGCACGTCAGGCTGTCCTTCAATGACCTGAAGCGGCTGCTGGCCATCACCGATGGCAACCTGAGTGCTCATGCCCGCAAGCTCGAGGAGGCGGGATACATCAACTGTCACAAGTCGTTCGAGGATCGCCTGCCGCGGACCGAGTATGCGCTGACGTCCAAAGGCCGGGTGCGCCTGAAGCGCTACCTCGACCACATGGAAGCCCTCATCCGGGCCACACGGCAGCAGTCGAGATGATTTTTTTGCGTCGGAACTTTGCGATACAAAGCGCAGACACCAGAGGAGGTATCATGCCCGAGGAGTTCGAGACCCGCGACGCGACACACTCTCCGACATCGACGAGGGCATCGTGATGTCTCGCGCGTGGAAGGCGCCGGGCCTCATGGCCGGTGCTCTGGCCGCCGCATGCGCTCTGCTGTTCGCCACGGCCGCGTGCCGCACGATACCCCCGGCCAGTCCTCCCCTGTCCGTTGTTCACTGGGTCACGTACAGTGATCCCGATCTCGGGTTCTCCCTGGATACCCCGGACGTGTACCGGGCCGACGACACCGATCTCGATCGGCTCGTGTTCTTTCGCTACCGGGGCGGCATTCCCGTCATCGTCCGCCAGACGGATGAGTGGGACGAGAAACGGCGCGGCCTCTGGAACCGCGAGGCCGCGGTCGAGGAGATCGAACTGGCCGGCGTGCGAGGCAAACGGTATGTCCATGACCACCAGGATGGACCGTTCCTGACGCGCACGATCGCCTACGTCATCGACCGTGGCGACGGCGCCTTCGCCGTGGAGTTCCGGACGAACCGGGATCTGGACCCGGTGCAGGAGTACATTCTCGCCTCGGTGCGACTCGAGTGAGCCACACCGAGGCGTGCCCATGTCGATGAACCGCTGCTCAGTGCGTCCAGCCCAGCCGTCGGGCCTGCTCGGCGTACCAGGCCTGGGTTGCCGGGTGGATGGTGTCTCCACCCGGTCGCTTGAAGAAGAACTCCTGGGCCTCGACGTGGTCAGGAGCAATCTGGTTCATGGTCTTCGCGTTGTACACACGACCATTGAGGACGGTGAAGGCCACGTACTCGGAGCGGCGGATGTTCTCCAGGGGGTCGCCGTCGATGACCACCATGTCGGCGAGCTTGCCGGCCTCGATCGAGCCGATGTCTGAGTCCATGCCGAGGTAGTGAGCGCCGTCGATGGTGCCGCCGCGGATGGCCTCCCAGGGGGTGAACCCGCCCTGCTCCATCATCCACAGCTCCCAGTGAGCCGCCAGCCCGGCGCGCTGCCCGTGGGCCCCGATATGGACGGTCACGCCCCGGTCGCGCAGCTCCTTGGCGAAGTCGGCCACCTGGAAGTGGTTGTAATGCTCATCGGGAGCGGTGAGACGCCGGATGGAGCGCGGTTCGATGATGAACCTCGGTGTCCAGCGCAGCAGGCGCGCATCCTTCCAGACCTCGGTCCGGTCGTACCAGTACGTTTCGCCTGACAGACCGCCGTAGGCCACGACGAACGTCGGCGTGTAGCCGGTGCTGCTCGCGGACCAGAGCTGCTTCACGTCCTCGTAGCCCCGGGCCAGAGACAGGGCATGTTCGATGCCGGTGTGTCCGTCGACGATCTCGGTCATGTTGTGGGAGAACTTCGCCCCACCCTCCGGCACCACCATGATGCCCAGTTTGCGGCCGGCGGCGATGACCTGCTGGCGCTGGTCGCGCCGCGGTTGCTGGTAGCTCTTTACCGAGATGGCGCCGGCGTCCTTCAATCGCTGAACGTGGAAGAGAGCATCGTCGTAGCTGTCGATCGCCGCGGTGAACCCCGGCTGGTGGGCGCCGTAGAGAATGGTGCCGGTGGAGAAGATGCGCGGGGCGACGATCAGGCCGGCCTTCTGGAGCTCGGCGGCCGAGAAGATACTGGTCGTGTCGTTTGACGGATCGTGAATGGTGGTGACGCCGAAGGCCAGGTTGGCGAACTGCATCCAGTTCTGTTCCGGCGTGATCTCACTGCGGGCCATGGCGCCGTGAGCGTGCACGTCCACCAGGCCCGGGATGATGGTCTTGCCCCGCATGTTCATGACGCGGGCATCATCCGGAATCTCCACGTCGCTCATCTTGCCGACCGCCTCGATGCGATTGCCGGCGATGATGACCACGCCGTTGCCGATGACCTCCTGCGTCTTGTCCGCATCCCGCATGGTGACGATGCGGGCGTGAGCCAGGGCGATGTGGCCTGTGGGGTGGTCCGCGGGCACGGAAAAACTCAGGTCGATCCCCTCACCGACCGGCTCGGGCAGTTCCTCCGGTGCCCCGGCGATGAACGCGAAGGCATCCTGCAGCTCGCGCGTGAACAGATAGGGCCCGTGCGTCCAGTGCAGGGTGCTGCTGTCGGCCGACCAGCGCAGGAATTCACCGGCCCGCCGGGATACCTGCTTGACCGGCACGGACTTCGCTTCCTTGCCGATCTCGACCATCTTGCCCGTCAGGGCGAACGGGGCAACGAACGCGTTGAACTGCTCGGTGAACGCGACCCACCGGCCATCGGGCGACACACGGAACTCGGTGGCCTGCTTGCCCTTCAGATGAGAGCGGACGTCGTGCCCCGCCAGATTGGTGCTCTTGAGCACGAGCTGGGTGTTCTCCTCGGTGTCGGAGAACAGCACCCGCCGGCCATCGGCGGAGAACTGGGGGTCGACTCCGCTGCGGCTGATTCGCGTGCTCGGCCCTCCCGCGGCCGACACGATGTAGATGCCCGCGTCCTCGGACCACGCCCCGGACAGCAGAAAACCGCCGCTCACCTGGCGATAGACGATGGTCTGGCCATCGGGGGCAAACCCGGTCTCGATGTAGTGGCCGGGGTGGTCGGTGATGATGCGGCCCGGTCCACCGTCGATCGAGACCACGCGCACGGTGCCGAGGTCCTGGTCATCCCAGGTGGTGTAGACGACCTGACGGCCGTCGGGGGAGAACGAGGGGTAGAACTCGAAGTGATCGTTCTGCCTGGTGAGGCGTCGCTGGTGGCCGGTCTCCAGGTTCTTCACGTACAGATGGCCGAGGGCCTGGAACAGAACGGTGGACCCATCCGGCGACAGCTGTGCCCAGCGAGGCATCTTGACCTGGAAGCTGTCAGGCGCCACGTCCACCGGGAAGCGCAGGGCCGTGGCCATCTTCTTCGTGGCGTGCACGTGCACCGGGATGATCTCGGACTCTCCCGTCGCCACGTCGACCCGGCGGATCTTGCCGCCGGCCCAGAACACCATCGAGCGGCTGTCCGGCGTCCAGGCGAAGGCCGGTGTGTTGCCCTGGCTGCCGTTGGTCTCCTGCAGGTCGCGGTCAAGCTGGTCGTAGATCGGAAGTTCCACGCCGGAGGCGAGGTCCTTGACGAACAGGGCGCTGGTCATGGCCGGCGTGCGCCGCACGAACGCGAGGCTGCCTCCGTCGGGCGACGGGGTGGGTCGGATGGAGCCGCCCGGCCCGCTCACGAAGACCTCCGTGCGGCCCTCTTCCCGGTCGAGACGCTGGATCACGAAGATCTGGCCGGTGGCGTCCTTGTTGTACTGCCAGATCCGTCCCGGCGTGGTGTCCTGGCTGTAATAGACGTACCGCCCGTCCACCGAGAAGGCCGGTTCCGCCATGGTCTTCTGATCCTTGTCCTTGTTGGGTCGTTCCGACAGCTGCACACCGCCGCCCCCGCCGATGTGAAACATCCAGATCTCGCCGGCCGGGATGCTGCGGGTCGAGGTGAACCCCTTCTTGGCCACGATCCAGTTGCCGTCCGGGCTCCACGACGGGTTGTGGACCAGGTGCTCCTTCTCCGTGGAGATGGCACGGGCAGCCGACCCATCGGCGTTCATCACCCAGATGTTGTCGCCGCCGCCGCGATCACTCACGAACGCGATGGTTGCGCCGTCCGGGCTGTAGCGCGGCTGGAAGTTCCATTCGATGCCATCGGTGAGGGCGTGGGCCTCGCCGCCGGCGATGGGCACCGTGTAGATGTCTCCCAGCATGTCGAAGACGATGGTCGACCCGTCCGGGCTGACATCGAGATTCGTCCAGGTGGTCTCGGTCGTATCGATGTCGATGGTGTGCCAGGCGCCGGGCGGATTCGACACGTCCCAGGTGGCCTCGTCATCGCCCTTCTTGCCCTTCTTCTCCCGGGCGAGCGCCGGAGCGGTCACCACCATGACCAGCAAGAGAAGAGCCCACACACATCTCGTCATCTTCATCGGTTCCGGCCTCCTGCAAGCAACCTGCATCTGGACTGTGATGGAACGGGGCGACAGAATATCACGGTCTTCGGGGTTGTCCTGGGCTGTCGGCGCGGAGCGCACCGGGGACGGTCAAATCGGTCGCGGGCATCCGGGGAGGGGCGCGGCCCCGGGCGGTCCGGGGCCGGGAATCCGGCAGGCCCGGCGGGTCCCCGACATCGGAACGGCTGTCCCGGCCGGAGCATCTTGCGTGAATCGCCACGACAGGGGAGGATGGTGACCGCTCAGGGCCCGCGTTGGCCCGGTCCGACGGCAGGAGGATCCTCGGGAGCCGCCCCGGGAGCCGCCGGTCCGCCACCGGGGTCGTCGGGTCACGGGGCTCGAGAGGAGAGCCACCTTGAAGAGTCAACACCGTCCACGGGATCGACGCATTCCTCCGCTCTGGGTCCGTCTGCTTCTCGCCACACCGCTGGCGGTCATCCTGTGGCTGCAGACGGGAGACCGGATGGGAGACAGCGGTCTGACCACGGTGATGACCGCCTTCGTCTTTCTCATCTTCTTGCTGATCGCCACGGTCTGGTTCGTCTTCTTCAGCGGCTTCTCCCGCAAGTTCCGCCTCCTCTCCGTCGTCGGGGGTGTCGTCGTCATCGCCATGGTCGCGACGCTGTTTCGCTACGACGGCGTGACCGGGTCGATGCGGCCGGTCCTGCGGTTCCGGTTCGGTGCGGACCCGGACCTGACGACGCCGCTGCCGTCCCTCGTCGCCGGCCCCATCGACCTGGCCACCACGACCCCGTTCGATTTCCCCGGCTTCCTGGGACCACGGCGCGACGGAGCTGTGGAGAACGTGGAACTGGCACGCTCGTGGGGTCGTGGCGAGCCGCGTGCGATCTGGCGGCACCCCATTGGCGCCGGCTGGTCCGGTTTTGCCGTGGTCAACGGCCATGCAGTGACCATGGAACAGCGTGGCGCCAGCGAGGTGGTGAGCGCCTACAACGTCAACACGGGTGATCTCGAGTGGTCTCATGCTCACCCCGGGAGGTTCGATCATCCGCTCGGCGGGCTCGGGCCGCGCAGCACGCCGTTCATTCATGAGGGCCTGGTCTATGCCCTGGGAGCGTCCGGCTGGCTGGTCTGCCTGGATGGTGCCACCGGTGCCCTCGTGTGGGAGAAGGATCTTCTCGAGGTCTTCGGCATCACGCCCGAGCAGGAATTCGCCAGCATCCAGTACGGCCGCTCGAACTCCCCGCTGGTGCGGGGCGATCTTCTGATCATCCCGGCGGGCGGCAACGTTGGAGGGCACCTGGCGTCTCTCGTCGCGTTCGATGCGCGGACCGGGGAGAGCGTCTGGGAAGGTGGGCACACCCAGATCAGCTTCAGTTCCCCCAGCATGGCCCGGCTGGCGGGGCGGGAACAGATCCTCATCGTCAACGAGAGCACACTCGGGGGCTTCGACCCGGCAAGCGGGCAGCTTCTCTGGGAGCACCCCTGGCCCGGCGTGACCAGTGCGACGGCAAGCTCCTCGCAGGCGGTCGCGGTGCCGCCGGATCGGGTGTTCGTCTCGAAGGGGTACGGAGGTGGAGCGATGCTGCTGCGCCTGGCGGCCGGGGACGAGGGCCGGATCGACGTGACCCAGGTGTGGAAGAACAACCGGGTGCTGCGCACGAAGTTCACCAACGTCGTCATTCACGACGGTGCGATCTACGGGCTGTCGGACAGTATTCTCGAATGTGTCGACCTGGCGACCGGCAGGCGTCTGTGGAAGCGCGGACGATACGGACACGGCCAGATCCTGCGCGTGGGTGATCTGCTCCTGGTGCTCACCGAGGATGGTGAGGTCGTCCTTGTGGAACTGTCGGCGGAAGACGCGGATCACGAGCTCGGAAGATTCGAGGCTCTCTCCGGCAAGAGCTGGAACAACCTGGCGCTCTATGACGACCTGCTCGTCATCCGGAACGGGCAGGAGGCCGCGGCCTACCGGCTGCCGCTGGCCGGGGGCTGACGCGGCACGCCGGCATCCATGGCGCTCAGCCGAGCCAGTCGCCGGCGCCGGCGAAGATGACGATGAAGCTGATGCTGTCCATCAGACCGTGTGCCAGGATCAAGGGCCAGAGGCAACGGCCGTTGCGCACGAAGATGCTGCCGAACAGAAGTCCGGCCAGGCCGGCGATCACCATGCCGGATCCGCCCTGGTAGCCATGGGCCAGACCGAAGAGAACGGCGCTGATCCCGACACCCGTGATGGTGCCGCCGGGTCCGGCGCCCGGGATGAGGGATTCGATGCGCTGCAGCAGGAAGCCGCGAAAGACGATCTCCTCGCCGAACGCGGCGATGGTCCAGGCCATCGTCAGGTGGAGAGCCAGCACCGCCGGGTCGCCCACCAGCGGGTCGAACACGGACAGATCCGGAGACGGGATCCCGGCGAGACGCAGCAACGGGATCACGGCCACGACGATGGCGGCGAGCAGGAGACTTCCCAGCGCGGCGCCGGAGGCGAGGGCGCGGCGCCAGCTCGCGGGCTGGCCCAGCCCGAGCCCACCCTGTCGAGGTCCGGCGAGGACCAGGCCCGCCCCGATCACGACGAGGGCCACCGGCACCCGCGCCAGCGAGGGGACGGGAAGCCAGCCCACGATGGCGACCACAGCCACCACCGCTGCCAGGTCGAGGAACCTCTGAAACGGCCGGGTGCTGTCCTGTCGGTGACCCACCGCTGCCGGCCCGATCACCTGCGCGGTGGAGCGACCACGGCGCCGGTCGCCTCGCCGGTATCGAAGAGTGCAATCCGCCGGTGAGAATAGTCGAACACGATCCGGAAGTGTCGCATCAGGTCCATCCCCAAGATGCCGTCGCGCAGGCGGTCGCCTCCCGTGCCGTGCTTCTCCGTGGCGAACAGCACGGGAAGATCATCGAAGCGACGACCGCCGAATTCCACCCAGTCAAGATGGCCCGCTCGGAGCCGAATGGCGCCGCCGATGCCGAAGGACATGGTGCGCC
>JBHHZI010000022.1:0-30632 GCA_046757965.1 Acidobacteriota bacterium
GTGACGAACGTCACGCCAGTGGTGATGACCCCACCGATCTCGACGCCGTTGTGTCCATGAATGTAGGTCGCCTTGCCGCGTCCCCGGTCGCGGTAGCGGAGAATGAACCAGCCCAGACAGACCTGGACCAGAACGAAGGCGATGCCGGTCACCCAGAGCGTGCGGAAGAACTCGGCGTCGATTCTCTCGGCCGCGACGGAGAGCGTTGCGGGCATCCAGCCGACACCCTGGGCCAGGAACAGCATGCTCAGGGCGGCGATACCCCAGATGACCACCGCGAGAACCACACCCATACGTCTTCCCCCCGGCTCGAACCGCTCCCAAAAAACGCCAGATACTAGATGCGCCACTCGTGAATTGCAACCCTGAAGCTCTCCCGCCCGGCCGGCGCCGGGCCGCGGCAGGCGGATCGGGGTCCGGTCCGCCGGGATCAGGGCTCCAGGTCAGCGAGAGCTGCCGCCAGCCCCGGCCGGGCCCCGGCGAGCTCGGTGGCCAGTGTCGCGGTCATCGCCGAGACAAGATCGCCGACCGTATCGGTCGACACGGTCATGGCATCCTCGAGTTCGTCGGTCCAGACCGGGGTCCCGTCGGCGAGATGCAGGGAGAGCGACAGACTGACGCGGACCGTCTGCTCACCGGGACGATCGATCTCCTCGAGCCGGCGGAGACGCCCCTCCAGGATGGCGTCATACGTCCGACCTGGCGCCACCGGCTCGATGCGGGCCACCCCGCTCACCCCCTCGAGTCCGGCGGCCACGGCGCCGGGAAGCATCCGGGACAGCGAGACCGCCCACCGATGGTAGGTGTAGAACGCCACCTCGGGAGTCGCATCGTCGGTCCGATAGACGATACGGTCCTGGTCGTAGGGTGGATCCACGTGGAAGGACTGCACACCGATCGACTGCCCACCGGCAGGGAGCGGCGGCGCCCCCGGCGTGGGATCGGAGCGCCGGACAGGCGGATGAACATCGATCATGTAGTAGTGGGTCGCCGGCAGCCGCCCGCACCCCACGGCACCGGCCATGACAGCCAGGACGGCGCTGCATCGCATGAGGGTCGTCACGGTCGCCCCTCCGGAACGCCCTGCCCGGGGCGACGGTCCGGCGGCATCTTGATGCGGACCAGGCTGAAGGGACGCTCCTTCACCTGCTGGGAGAATTCCCGCAGATTCGCCACGACGTCGCGCAGGTCGCGCAGCGTCCAGGCGAGTTCCTCCCGTGAACCGGAGAGCGTCGACAGCGTGTCGCCGGCGGCATCCAGGCTGACCTGGGCCGAGTCCAGAACACCGGTCAATCGCGCGCCGTCCGGGCCCAGTGCCGTCGTCAGCGACGCGACCAGATCGCGGGCGCGGTCCGTCAGTTCGGGGAGCGCTTCCAGGTCACCGCCCAGATCGCCCGCCACCGTATCGAGTTGATCCAGGAGGTGCTTGACCCGGGGCGTCGCGCCTTCCGCCAGTTCCCGCATGGAGGCGAGTGCCGCCTCGACGTTGTCGGCGTTCTTCGCCGACAGCATGCGCTCGGCGTTGTCCAGGAGCGGCCTGATGTCGGTGGACACCTCGTTGAGAACCACCGAGACCTGGTCCAGGAGGTTGATGGCCATCTTCCCGATCTGGTCGACATGCGCCAGGGTCTCGTCGAGACCCGCCGTCGGCGTGCCGTGGATGTCGGAACCCGGCGGCAGGAGCGGCTGTTCCGGCGACCCGGGGACGATGGTCAACAGACTCGATCCCAGGAGTCCGGCGGTCATGATGTGCGCGCTGCTGTCGGCGCGGATCGGAATCCCCGGGTCGAGGTGCACCTGGACGTGCACCGGCCATTCCTCGTCGTCTGGTCGCAGGTCCACCGAGTGGACCCGGCCCACCGCGACCCCCGCGAAGCGCACGCGATCCCCTGGTTGCACGCCACCCGAGTTCTTCAGCAAGACCCCGTAGTGGACCTGCTGGACCCCGAGCCAGGAGGAACCGGCCACCCAGAGCGAACCCACCGTCAGGACGGCAAGGGCCAGCAGCACGAACAGCCCCACTCTTGCGTCGGTCAGCCCCGACTTCTTCGCCACGTCATGTCCTCCTTGCGAGCGGTTCGCCTCTGCCCGGCATGCGGCATCCACTCGCCGCCTACCCGCCATCTCGCCAGGGCATCCCCGGTCTCGTCACACGTCCAGCTCGTCGATGAACCTGCGGAATCTCTCGATGGAATCCGTGCGCTCCGTCGGGCGCCGGGTCAGAAAACGCTGAACCACCTCATCGTCACAGGACCGGACCTGTTCGGGCGTTCCTATGATGCGGAATCTGCCCTCGTGCATCAAGGCCAGCCGGTCGGCGATGGCAAATGCACTGGCGAGTTCGTGGGTCACCACCACCAGAGTCATCTCGGCGGTCTTGCGCAGGCCGATGAGCAGGCGATCGAGGCCAGCCGCCGTGATCGGGTCGAGGCCGGCCGACGGCTCGTCGAAGAACACGAACTCCGGGTCAAGTGCCAGGGCCCGGGCCAGGGCCGCTCTCTTGATCATGCCGCCCGACAGCTCCGCAGGGCGCCGGTCCATGGCATCTTCCAGGCCGACCATCCCCAGCTTGATCCGGGCAATGATCCGGCGGGTCGGCGGCGGCAGATCGGTCAGCTCCGCCAGCGGCAACTCGATGTTCTCCGCCACGGTCATCGATCCGAACAGCGCCCCGCCCTGGAACGCCACGCCCATGCGCCGGCGAATCGATCGTTTCTGCCGGGCATCGGCGAGAGAGAGGTCAACACCATCCAGGCGCACGCTGCCTCCATCGGGATCCTCGAGCCCGATGAGACATCTCATCAATGTGCTCTTCCCGCACCCGCTGGGCCCGAGGATGACCAGGGCTTCGCCTCGATGAACCGTCAGATCCAGCCGATCGAGCACCACGCGGCCCGCGTAGACCTTGGTCACCTGTGTCACCTCGAGGGCGGGAATCGCCGGTGCCATGATTCATCCCCTCACGTAGAAGAGAGCGGTCACGAACAGGTCCGCCACGATCACCAGCACGATCGACCGCACGACCGAGGTCGTGGTCGACCGTCCCACCTCTTCCGCGCCGCCGGTGGTTCCCAGACCCTGGTGGCATCCGATCAGCCCGATGATCCCGGCGAACGCCACGGCCTTGACCAGACCGGTGTAGACATCCTGCAGGACCAGCGCTTCGCGGGTCGACTCGAGATAGGCCGGCCCGCTCATCCCCAGCCCGAGGGTGGCGATGGCCATTCCCCCGAGGATCCCCACGATATCCGCGAAGATCACCAGACAGGGCATGGAGACCAGGAGGGCCGCCAGCCGGGGAACGACGAGAAAGCCGATGGGGTCGATGCCCATCACCACCAGAGCGTCCAGCTCGCGGGAAACCGTCATGGTTCCCAGTTCCGCGGCGATGGACGAGCCGATCCGCCCGGCCACGATGATGGCGGTCAGCAACGGCGCGAGTTCCCGCGTGACGGAGATCGCGACCAGACTGCCCACGAGATCCAGCGCTCCGAGCTGGCGCAACTGATAGGCGGACTGGAGAGCCATGATGATGCCGACCAGAAACGAGATCATCATCACTAGGGGCGCCGATCCGTACCCTGCACGGAGGCACTGCACAACCGCCGGGCGGATGCGGACGCGCTCGCCGCGGAAGGGCCCGATGAGCGCGGTGGTCACCGCCTGGAGCGCCAGACGGAACAGACCGCCGGTGTCCGCGAGCAGGCCGAGAGCAGACGACCCCACGGCGCGCAGGCCACGAATCATGCCCTGCCCGCTCCGGGGCTCAGGTCAGAAGCCTGCGATGCGTTTCCGCCGGGTCGGTACATGTGCGGGCGAGCACCTCGGAGAATCCGGCCAGACGGAACACCTTGCTGACGGCGTCACTCGGCGAGCAGAGCAGAACCCTCTGGTTCTTCTCGAGGGCGCGCTTGATCACCTCCGCCAGCACCGCGGCACCGGCAGTGTCCATCTCCTCGACGCCGCTCATGGAGAGAACCATCTTGGGGGCCCCGCTCCGCTCCAGCATGCGCAGCAACTCGCGACGCAGCCGCGGCGCCTCCCTGTATGTGATGGCCCCGGTCAACCGGATGGTACCGGCCTCGGGAACCCCAGGAACCGGTTGAACGGCCGACACTGCCACGGTCGAGCCCACGTCGCCTCCTCCCCCAGCGCCGTCCCACAGCGAACACTACCACGACCGCAAGACGGCGGTGTTTATTCCCGTCACCGGCACGGCGGCGGCCTGGCTCACCGGAAGAGGGCGTCGAGCGCAGCCGGGTCCCGGACGATGGTCTGAGACCGGTCCGGCCCCACGGATATCAGCACGAAGCGGACCCCGACGAGGGCCTCGAGGCGTCTGACATACCCCCGCGCCGCGTCCGGCAGCTCTTCCCACGTCCTGCATCCGCGCGTCCCCGACCGCCATCCCGGCACGGTCTCGTAGACCGGGCGAGAGGCCGCCAGGTCGACAGGCGACGCGGCGAGTCGGGACACGCGACCCGAGGATGTCTCGTGGGCCACGCAGATCTGGATGCTGGCGAACTCGTCCAGAACATCCAGCAACATCAGCGCGCCCACCTGCAGCCCGTTGACCTGTGCGGCGTGGCGACCGGCGACTGCGTCAAACCACCCACAGCGGCGCGGCCGGCCGGTCGTGGTCCCGAATTCGTGGCCTCGCTGACGCAGGGCCTCTCCCGCCGGTCCGGTCTCCTCGGTCGGCATCGGCCCCTCGCCCACACGCGTCGCGTAGGCCTTGAACACGCCCAGGACCCCATCGATCTGTCCCGGTCCGACCCCGGCGCCGGCGCAGGCGGCGCCGGCCACCGTGCTCGATGACGTGACGAACGGGTACGTTCCATGATCCATGTCGAGCAGCGTCCCCTGGGATCCCTCGAACAGCACCGGGCGCCCGGCGGCCAGCGTCATGTGCACCCGTTCCACGGTGTCGTCGACGTACGGGGCCAGACCGCGGGAGAAACCGAGCACGGCGTCACGCATCTCCTCCACCGTGAACTCCGGGAGATCGGGCAGGTGCCTGCGCCACGCCTCGTAGCCACGCAGCGACAGGCCGAGCCGGTGGTCGAGATCGGCACCGGGACTGACATCACACGCGCGCAGGCCGACCCGCGACGCCTTGGACTGGTAGGCATACCCGACGCCCTTCCGGGTCGTGCCGATCTTCAGCGCCCCCTCCGTCTCCAGCGCCCGATCGAGCGCCCGGTGGTGAGGCAAGATCCACTGGGCGCGATCCGAGACGAACAACCGGCCCTGGCACGCGACGCCGGACGACGCCAGACCCTCGATCTCCTCGAGAAAGCCCTCCGGGTCGATCACCATCCCGTTGCCGAGAATACAGGTGCAATCGGGATGGAGGACACCGGTCGGGATGTGGTGCAGGAAGGTCTTCTTTCCCGCGACGGAAACCGTGTGCCCGGCGTTCGGCCCGCCCTGGAAGCGGACGACCATATCGACGCGCTCGCAGAGCAGGTCCACGACCTTGCCCTTACCCTCGTCACCCCACTGCGCGCCGATGATGACGACGTTTCCCATCACTGTCTCGGATGATCCGCCCGGCGATCCGGCCGGCGGCTCTAAGCAGGCATGCCGTGACTCCGGCCGCCTTCGCCGGCCACGGGCGAGACACTCTACCACACACGGTCGCCGATCAGCGACGGGCGCCGGCGTGCCGCCGGCCGGGTCCACCGGTCGGGGTCAGTGGCGAGCCGTCCAGCACTCCCCTCACCCGGAAGGCGAGAGAGGAGACGATGCGCTCGCGGTCCACGTAGCCGGCCGCGCCGAGTTCGTTCAGATAGTGAATGACGTCCGGCTTCCACACCGACCCGACCACCAGGACAAGGGTGGCGCGCAGGCGAGCCTCCGCCCTCACGGCCCGCAGAACATCGACGCCGGACAGCCCGGGCAGCATCAGATCGACGAGCACGAGATCGGGATGGAATCGACGGATATCGTCGACAGCCGCGTGTCCATCGTGCACCACGCGCGTCTCGTGTCCGATCTCACGCAGGATTCCCGCCGCGACCTCGGCGCTCGCCGGCGAGTCATCCGCCACCAGAGAATGCCAGCGGCGACGGATCCGGTCGAACGATCCCGATGCCTTCGGGGCCCGCACCTCGTCGAGGACGAGATCGATGTCCACGATGTCGCGGCAGGTCGCGCACAGGTAGCGCACCATCCGATCGTGAGGATCGACGTCGGTGAACCGGATCTGTGCTCGACAGCGTGGGCAGCGGACCAGCATCTCTGACCTCGCGGAAGAACATAGGGTTCTCATCCGGCAGGATCCAACCTCCGACGCGCCGGGCCGTGGTAGACTGCGCTGTCCGGGTCGTCCGGCCCGACGAGGGGCGCATGTCCACACCGATGGTCAACCTGGACGGCCACTCGCTGACGCTCGCCCAGCTCGAGTCGCTGGCCTTCGCACGGGCGCAGGCTCGCCTGTCGCCGGCCGCACGGGATGCCATGACAGTGTCCCGCCGCGCCATCGAGGAAGCCGCATCAGGAACCGCACCTGTCTACGGGGTCAACACCGGCTTCGGGGAGCTGGCCTCCGTCCGGGTCGATGCCTCTCACCTCGACGAGCTTCAGATCAACCTGGTGCGCAGTCATTGCGCCGGAGTTGGCCCGCCGCTGGCGGCGGAGCAGGTCCGCGCGTCGATGGCCCTGCGAGCCAACACACTGGCCCGCGGGCATTCGGGCATCCGCCCGGAGACCGTCGAGACCCTCCTGGCGATCCTCAACGCGGGCGCCTACCCGCTCGTGCCGTCGCAGGGTTCCGTGGGAGCCTCGGGAGACCTTGCCCCGCTGGCTCACATCGCACTCGCCCTCACCGGAGAGGGCACGATGATGCGTGCCGGGCAACCTCGCCCGGCGGTGATCATCCTGCGAGAGATCGGAGTTGAACCGGTGCGCCTCGGCGCCAAGGAGGGGCTGGCGCTGATCAACGGGACCCAGGTCTCGACGTCCCTGGGCAGCCTCGCGTTGCTGGAGGCCGAGCGACTCGTCGACATCGCCGATATCGCCGGAGCGGCCGCGCTGGAGGGACTGAAGGGCTCCGTGCGACCGTTCGATCCCCGCATCCAGGAGATCCGGGGACACCCGGGCCAGGCGGTTGTCGCGGAGCACATCCGGAAGCTGACCGCCGGGTCCACCATCGGTGAATCACATCGGGAATGCGGTCGTGTCCAGGACTCCTACGCCCTGCGATGCATCCCGCAGGTACACGGGGCTGTACGGGATGCCGAGGACTTCATCCGCTCGGTGCTCGAGATCGAGGTCAACGCCACGACCGACAACCCGGTGGTCTTCGCCGAATCCGGGGAGATGCTCTCCTGCGGCAACTTTCACGGCGCCCCGGTGGCGTACGCGCTGGATCTGCTTGCCATCGTGATGACGGACCTCGGTTCGATCTCCGAGCGGCGGATCGACCGCATGGTCAACCCGAGGCTGTCCGGCCTGCCGCCGTTCCTCGCGCCGGATGCCGGTCTGAACTCGGGATTCATGCTGGCACAGGTGACGGCCGCGGCCCTGGCATCGGAGAACAAGACCCTTGCCCATCCGGCCAGCGTGGACAGTATTCCCACCTCGGCGAACAAGGAAGACCATGTGTCGATGTCCACCTGGTCGGCGCGCAAGGCGTTGGCGGTGATCGACAACACGCGGCGCATCCTGGCCATCGAACTGCTCGTGGCCGCGCAGGCTCTGGACCTTCTCGAGCCACTGACCCCGGGATCGGGAGTGGCCGCCGTGCATCGCGCCATCCGGCAGCGGGTCCCGTTCCTCACGGCGGACCGGGTTCTGACGCCGGACATCTCGATGGTCGAGGTGCTCATCCGCGACGGCCATATCGCGCGGGCCGCCGCGGAAGCCACCCACTCACCCGCGTGACAGGCGGCCTGCGCGGCAACGCGGTGAAGACAAGAGGACGAGGCAGACATGGCTGACAGCGCAAGACGGAAGACGGGCGGCAAGCGCCTCGTCGGTGCCCGCCCTGTCCGGGCCCCGCGCGGCACGTCACTGTCCTGCAAGGGCTGGCCACAGGAGGCGGCCCTGCGGATGCTCATGAACAATCTCGACCCGGCGGTCGCCGAGGACCCGGATCGACTGATCGTGTACGGCGGCACAGGGCGCGCGGCTCGCGACTGGCGTTGCTTCGACGCGCTGGTAAATTCCCTCCGGTCGCTGGAGGATGACGAGACGCTCCTGGTGCAGTCCGGCAAACCGGTCGGGGTGCTGAAGACCACGCGCAAGGCGCCCCGGGTGCTGATCGCGAACTCCCTGCTGGTTCCCGCCTGGGCCACCTGGAGCGAGTTCGACCGGCTCGAACGGCTGGGTCTGACGATGTTCGGGCAGATGACGGCGGGATCCTGGATCTACATCGGCACCCAGGGCATCCTGCAGGGCACCTACGAGACCCTGTCGTCGCTGTCCCGCCGGCACTTCGACGGTGATCTGCGCGGGCGCCTGACGGTGACCGGTGGGCTGGGGGGCATGGGAGGCGCCCAGCCCCTCGCCGTGACCATGAACGGCGGTGTCTGCCTGGTGGCCGAGGTCGATCCCCACCGCTTGGAGAGACGGATCGCGACGAGATATCTCGACCGGCAGGCCGCCGACCTGGACGAGGCTCTGCAACTCTGCGCCGACGCGTGCGCATCGGGAACACCTCTCTCGGTCGGTCTCTGCGGCAACGTCGCCGACCTCCTCGCCGCGCTGGTGGCTCGTGATGTCGTGCCGGATGTGCTCACCGACCAGACCTCCGCCCACGATCCGCTGAACGGTTACGTGCCGGCCGGCATGACGCTCGATGAGGCCCTGGCACTCAGAGAGGCGGACCCGGACCGCTACCGGGAGAAGGCGTTCGAGACCATGGCCTGGCACGTCCGGTCCATGCTGACGCTGAAGACGCGCGGTGCCATCACCTTCGACTACGGGAACAACCTGCGGGCCGGCGCCGTGAAGGGCGGGACGTCCGAGGCATTCACGATCCCCGGCTTCGTGCCCGAGTTCATCCGGCCCCTCTTCTGCTCCGGGAAGGGACCGTTTCGCTGGGCCGCGCTCTCCGGGGACCCGGCGGACATCGCCGCGACCGATGCCGCGGTGCTGGAGGAGTTTCCCGAGGACGAGGCCCTGTGTCGCTGGATCCGCCTGGCTGGCGAGCGGGTATCGTTCCAGGGACTGCCGTCGCGCATCTGCTGGCTGGGCTACGGCGAGCGCGCGCGTCTCGGCCGCCGCTTCAACGACATGGTCCGACGGAAGCAGGTTCAGGCGCCGATCGTCATCGGCAGGGATCATCTCGACTCGGGATCGGTGGCCTCGCCCAATCGCGAGACCGAGGCCATGCGCGACGGATCCGACGCCATTGCCGACTGGCCCATCCTCAATGCCCTGGTCAACACCGCGGCAGGCGCCACGTGGGTGTCCGTGCACCACGGCGGCGGGGTGGGCATCGGGTACTCCCTGCACGCCGGCATGGTGGTCGTCGCTGACGGCACCGCCGGGGCGGGCGAGCGTCTCGAGCGAGTCCTGACCACCGACCCGGCCACCGGCATTCTCCGTCATGCCGACGCCGGGTATCCGGCCGCCATCGAGGCGGCCCGCACTCACGAACTCCGCATTCCCACCCAGGAGTAGTCGGGAGCCACGGAAGAGACCGCTCTCGACCGTCGATCAGAGGATCTGGTAGCGCGGTCCACCCTCCGTCGGCGCGCGCCAGTCGATGTTCTGGATATCGCCGGTCGCCGAGGTCGCGCAGGGATCCACGATGACGCAGGTCTTGCAGTGCACGCAGTTGGAGAAGTTCACCCGGATCGACTGCCTGGCGTCATGCTCCTCGAGTTCGTAGACCTGGGCCGGGCAGAAATGTGCGCACGGCGGCGAACCATGGCGCGGAATACAGGTCTCGCCGCACAGATCGGGCTCGACGATCCGGATGTGGCTGGGCTGGTCTTCGCGATGGTCGGTCCGCGACCGATCGACGTCGGTCAGCTTGTCGAGGAGCAGCGGTCCCTTCGGCACCGTGGGGCGGGGCGTGAACGACGAGGCCGGCTTCCATGCCTGCCAGTCCGGGCGGACCGCCGGCCGGGTCCGGGGACCTCCCCCGAAGAACGCGTAGGCCTGTGAGAGAAACAACCCGGGCAGGACGCCGTGCCGGAACGCGTGCCGGAAGTTCCGGTCTGCCCAGAGTTCCTTCATCATCGGATGCCCCATGACCTTGTCCTGGTAGGCCGACAGCCTGGCGTCCGAGGCATCCTGGTGGCGCACCGCGTCGAAGGCGGTCTCGGCGGCAAGCATGCCGGTCCGCATCGCGTGATGGACCCCCTTCAGCTGGCTGACGTTGACGAAACCGGCCGAATCGCCGGTGAGCAGCGCTCCCGGGGCATGGAGGCGGGGAAGGGAGAAGAACCCGCCTTCCGGGATCACCTTGGCGCCATACGAGACGATCTCCCCACCTTCGATGAAGTGATTGATGTAGGGGTGGGCCTTCCAGCGGATGAATTCCTCGTGCACGTCGAGCAGTGGATTGCCGTGGTCCAGGCCCACCACCAGTCCGAGGGTGTAGTGATTGTCCGCCAGCTCGTAGAGAAATCCTCCGCCGAACGCATATCCCGGGAGCGGGTGTCCAAGGGTATGCACGACAGTGCCTCGTCGCGGTGTATCGGCGGGTACCCGGATGGTTTCCTTCACACCGAGGGCATAGACCTGAGGATTGCAGCCGGAGCGGAGGGAGTATCGATCGATGAGGTCCTCGGCCAGCGTGCCTCGCGGCCCCTCGCACAGCACCGTGACGGTGGCCCTCAGATCCATGCCTGGCTGGAAGTTGCCCTTCGGATTCGCCTCCCGGTCCAGGCCCTTGTCACCTGTTCGCACCCCCACGACCCGGCCATCCTCGTGGAGGAGCTCGACACCACAGGTGTCAGCGAAGCAATAGACGCCGGCGGCCTCGGCCTCCGCCGCCAGCCACGCCACGAGGCGTCCCAAGGAGATCGTCCAGTAGTCGCCGGCGTGTCGATTCTGACGGGGCACCAGGAAGCCCGGCACCGCCAGGGCGCGCGACCGGGTGAGCACGACGAATCGATTGTCCCTGACCTGCAGTTCCAGCGGACAGGCCCGGTCGGCGAGATCGGGGAATAGTTCCCGCAGCGGACCGGGCTTGATGACGGCGCCGGAGATGGCGTGCTGCCCGAACTCGCGGGCCTTGTCGATGACGCCGATCTCGAGTTCCACGGCAGATGCAGGCGACGCCGCGTTGTGCGCGTCGGCCAGCCGCTTGAGCCGGATGGCTCCGGCCAGACCGGCGGGACCTCCACCGACGAACAGGACATCCAGCGGTATACTCTCGCGCTCGATCTCGACCATTCCGCTCCTCGGCAGGGTGCGGGGGGCGTGGGTCCCGCACCGGCAACCGCACGGCGCCACAGGAGATTCCCGGCGGCGCAGAGGGTACCACGGGGTGCCCGACCCCATCGGGCAGCCGGCAAGGGACCGGTGCGAAGGGCCCGTCGCGCCCCGCGCCTCGACGAGACGGCGCGTGGGGGTCAGTGAGGGTCCAGGGACCCCTCGTCGAGGAAGCTGAATTCTTCCAGCGATCGACGGTTGACGAACATCCGGAGGTTGTTGTCGTCCGGGTCGGCGGAGATCAGGAAGAAGCCGCGCGACGACGTGGCATCCGGCGGGACATAACCCCAGATGCGCTCGCCGTCGTGGAACCGGATCACGGCCCGGCGTCCGGGTTCCCTTGCCATCCCGCCCACACCGAACCGGTAAGATCGCGCGGTCCAGCCGTCCGGTCGTCCCCACGACCGCACGAAGAACAGTGCCTTCAACGCGTCGACATCGATCCGGCGCGACGACGCCACCGGTCTCGCCGGTGTCATCAGGTGGAAGAAGGGGGCGTTGGGCCGGAAGTCGGACGAATGCCCCTTGAGGACCTCACCATCAGTCAGATGAGCCACCAGTTTCTGCCGCACGTTGGCAATCCCCCGAGCCGTTCACGCCCCTGCTCGAATATAGGGGCACCAGTGGGCGGCGCAAGCGCCCATGGTAAGATGCCCGTCCGCCGCCGGCAGGGTGGCGTGGTGCAGGAACCACGAGCAGAAGATCGGCGCTTCTGCCCGTCCCACGGGACCACTGCCCGGAAGCCACCCGGATGAATGCAACAGACGACATCACCGATCTCCACCGGGTCGCCGTCGGCGTGATGGGCTCCGCAGGGGGACAACTCACCGACAAGGTCCGGGGCCGCGTGTTCCAGCTCGGCCAGACCATCGCCACGCGCGGCCACGTCCTGGTGACCGGCGCGTGTCCGGGGCTTCCCCATGACGCCGTCCGGGGGGCGCGGTCCGAAGGAGGCACCGTGGTCGGCATCTCGCCGGCGCTCAACTTCGGCGAGCACATGCTCAAGTACCGCTCGCCGTGTCGGGGATATGACACGATCATCTACACAGGCTCGGGCCTGATGGGCCGCGAGGTGGAGAATATCCGGACCTGCGACATGGTGATCCTCGTCGGGGGCCGATCGGGAACCCTGGGTGAATTCGCCATCGCGTACGACGAGGCGAAGGTGATCGGCGCCCTCACCGGCACGGGCGGCATCACGGATCGTCTGGAGGAGATCATCTCGTTCATCGACAAGGATACGGGAGCCCACGTGGTCCATGCCGCCGACCCGGTGGAATTGATGGATGCCCTGGACGAGATCTACACACGCGAGCTGGTCCCGTATTACCGGACAGTACTCGCCAACTCGGATCCTGACGGAACCCTGGAGAACTGACGTCCCGGTCGGTGAAGCGCCCGGCCGGAAGGGCGCCGGCGGCGCGACCCACCACCGGATGGCCGCGGAGGCCGTGACAGCGAGGCGGACGCAATGACCGAGATCACTCTCGTCCTGGTGCTCGTGGCCGTCGCGCTGGTGCTCTTCGTCACGGAGGCCATCCGGGTCGATGTCGTGGGTCTGACTCTCATCGTCGCGGTCGTGGCCCTCGGTCTGTGCCCGGCCGAGGAGGCCGTGGCGGGATTCTCCAACCCGGCTCTGCTCACCATCGCGGCGATGTTCGTGCTCTCCGCCGGCCTGATCCGGACCGATGCCCTGGCAGCGGCTGCTTCCTGGCTGATCCACTTCTCCCGGGGCGGGAGCCGGCGTCTCGTCCTGGTGATGATGATCGTCGCCACCGTGATGTCCGCCTTCATCACCAACACGACGGTGGTCGTGATCTTCATTCCCGTCATCATCGGCATCGCTCAGGAGTTTGGCCGCAGCCCGTCCCGGTTCCTGTTGCCACTGTCCTACGCCTCGATCTTCGGAGGCTCGTGCACCCTGATCGGAACATCGACCAACCTCCTCGTCTCCTCGCTGGCCGTCTCCGCCGGTCTCGGCGCCATCGGGATGTTCGAGCTGGCACCCGTGGGCCTCATGTTCGTGGCCGTCGGCACGCTCTACATGATGACCATCGGCCGCAGACTCCTGCCCGAACGACGGCCGGTCTCGGCGACGATCTCGGGGAGCACCGCCCGTGAATACCTCACCGAGGTCCAGGTCCGGGCCGGGTCGTCACTGATCGGACAGGCCATCGGCGATTCGGTGCTGGCCGCCCACCCCGACCTCGGCGTGCTCCAGATCGTGCGCGGAGAGCAGATCGTGTGGCCACCGCTGGACCGGGAGATCATCAAGGAAGACGATGTTCTGATGATCCGCGGCAAGGTCGAGACACTGGTCTCCGTGCAGAGCAGCGGCATCCTTCAGATACTTCCCGAGCTGACCCGCGGGCAGATCCGCTTCGATCCCAAGGCGACGACCCTGGCCGAGGTGGTGATCCTGCCCAACTCGTCCCTGATCGGTGTGCGCGTGGGTGACGCCCGGTTCCGCAGGCTCTACGGCGTCACGGTGATGGCGCTCCAGCGGCGGGGAGCTCACTTCCGGGACAAGGTGACCCGGATGGATCTGCGTCCCGGGGATATCCTGCTCGTCTACGGCGATGAACGCGCCATCGACGATCTGAAGCACGTCGACGAGTTCGTCGTTCTGGAACGCCCGCGCGTCCCGAGACGGGACAAGTCCCGGGCGCTGTGGTCCCTCGTGATCCTCGTCGCGGTCGTGCTGCTGGCGGCAACGGGTCTCAGCAGCATCCTCATGGCTTCGCTCGGCGGCGCTCTCGCCATGTTGCTGTGCGGCTGCGTCCGTCCGAAGGAAGCCTACGCTGCGATTGATTTCCGCGTCCTGATGTTGATCGCCGGGGCCCTGGCGCTGGCTCGGGCCATCGAGCGAACCGGCGCCGCCGCCCTGCTGGCCGACCAGGTGCTGGCCATGGCCGGCCATCATGGTCCGCGCATGACGATGGCGCTCGTCTACCTCCTGACCATGCTGACCACGGAGATCCTCTCCAACAACGCCGCCGCTGTCATCGCCTTCCCGGTGGCCATCTCGGCGGCTCACACCCTGGGAGCCGACCCGCGCCCGTTCATCATGGCGGTCACGTTCGCCGCCTCGGCCTCGTTTGCCACACCCATCGGCTACCAGACCAACACTCTCGTGTACGGGGCGGGAGGGTATCGATTCGCCGATTTCCTGCGGGTCGGCAGCCCCCTGAGCATCGCCTTCTTCATCATCGCGGTGGTGGCGATTCCCTGGATGTGGCCGTTCTGAATCCCGGGGGCGAGAGTCACTGCAAGCTGGTGGACGGCAAGGGACTCGAACCCTCGACCCCCACGTTGCGAACGTGGTGCTCTCCCAGCTGAGCTAGCCGCCCGGCGCGTGAGCGAGTCATCCTAGCATGGGGTAGATCGACCATCAACACGGCCCGCGCCGCCCGGGACGCCGTTCTCGATGCGGGCCTGGCCATTCGTTCAGATGCCCGACCCGTTCAGCAGCGTGCCGTAGACGACGACCATCGCGATGCCTGCGACGAGCGCGAGCACCGACCCCACGAGACCCGCTCTCGCCCGGCGATGGACCTCGGGCAGAAGATCCTCCGTCGCGACGGCGAGCAGTGTCCCTGACGCCCCGGCGACCGCCAGGCCGAGAACGGCAGGTGGAACCTGGCGCACGACGGCCAGAGCGAGCAAGGCGCCGATCGGTGTGGCCAGCGAGTAGAACGCCTGGATGGTCAGGATCCGGCGGGACGACACGCCGGCTCCGAGCAAGACCATCGACAGGGCGAACGCATCCGGCGCCTTGTGGAGCAGAATGGCAAACGCCAGTGACGGCGCCAGGGTGGCCAGTTCCATCCCGGTACCCAGTGCCAGACCGTCCATCAGAGAGTGCAGGCCCAGACCCCATGCGACGACACTGACGCCGCGCATCTGTCTGGCCGGTGCCGGGACCGTTCCCGCGCCGACGGCGGCTCCCCCGTCATGCCCTCCACTGTGCCGGTGGGAGTGAAGCCTGGCTTCCACGAGCGACGTGAGAATGAATCCGGCCAGGACTGCCAGCCCGCCCCAGCGCCCGGAGAGCTCGACGACCGCCGGGATCATCTGAAGAAAGATGACGGCGAGCAGGACGCCGGCGCCGAAGGCCAGCAGCAGGGAGAGATTGTCCCGCGTCCACCTGCCTGCGAGAGGCAGGATACCGCCCAGGAACGTCCCGGCGACCAGCGCCAGCAACAAGACGCCGAAGGAGAGAGCGGACGGCACGACACCTCCCTGCGCCCGTGGGCCGGGCGGCCGCAGGATAGCATCCCGGTGGATGCGGCCCGCCGGTTGACGGCGGCTGTTCCGACATCCGGAGCAGGCCGTGGAGTAGAATCAGGTCGTCACCCGACACCCCGTCATCATGACTCCCATGCAGCCATCCCAGGCGCTCGCCCCGTATGCCATGACCGATGCCCGATCCCGCGGGCGTCACCATCCCGAACCGGAGCACGCCTTCCGATCCCTCTTCCAGCGCGACCGGGATCGCATCGTTCATTCGCGTGCGTTCCGGCGTCTGGAGTACAAGACCCAGGTGTTCATCAATCACGAGGGAGACCACTACCGGACACGTCTGACCCACAGCCTGGAGGTCTCGCTCATCGGGCGGACCGTCTGTCGGGCGTTGCGGCTGAACGAGGACCTTGTCGAATCCCTGGCTCTGTCTCACGACCTCGGCCACACGCCGTTCGGCCACCTCGGCGAGGATGTCCTCGACGAGCTGATGGCCGACGAGGGGGGGTTCAACCACAACCGCCAGTCTCTTCGCATCGTCGAGGTCCTGGAGGATCGGTATCCGGATTTCCCCGGGCTCAATCTCACCTGGGAGGTCCGGGAAGGCATCGCCAAGCACTCGGGGCGGATCGATCCGGCCCGCTCCCCCGAGTGTGCCCGTTACGAACCGGACGTCTCACCCCCCATCGAGGCCCAGATGGTCGATCTCGTCGACGAGATCGCCTACAACCATCACGACATCGCTGACGGACTCGAGTCCGGCCGCCTGCCGCTGGAGCGGCTCACCGCGGAGGTCGCCCTGTTCGGCGAGTTCCATCGGCTCAGCAGGACAGCCTATCCGACGGCCACCCCATTTCAGATCCAGGCCATGACCTTGCGCGGCCTGATCAACTGCCTGGTCACCGACCTGGTGTCCACCACTGGAGAGACATTGAAGGCGGCGGGCATCCAGGACCTGAACGATGTCCGCAGCCACGCGGATCCGCTCGTCGGCCTGTCGCGCGACATGGCCCGCAAGAATCTTGAACTGAAGCAATTCCTCCGGCAGCGCCTGTACCACCACCCACGCATGGAGCAGACGCGCGATCGTTACCGCAGCGTGCTGCGGGCGCTGTGGGAGGCGTACACATCGACGCCCGACACCCTGCCCCCCGCTCACCGGGATCGGATCGATGCCGGCACGGGGGCGAGCCGCGTCATCGCCGACTACATCGCCGGCATGACCGACCGGTATGCACTGGAGGAATACCGACGATTGCACGACGTCGACCCTCTCGCCGGCGACGGACTCCCCGCCGCGTGACGAGCCGGACCGGTGACAGGGGGTCGGCGTGACCTCCCGGGCCACGCGGTTGCTCGCCCGGGTCCGCAGGCAGTCACTTTCCATCGGCCTGAGGGGTCCCTCCCTGGCGCCCGCCGGGGCGCCGGCGGGCGCCGGCGATGCCCTGGCGGCATGGCTCGACAGCGGATACCACGGCGAGATGGCATACATGGCTCGCGTGGGAAGACAGCGGAGCAACCCGACCGCGTGGGCGAGCTGGGCGAGGACCACGGCTCTGTTCGCCGACGCTTATGAAGGTGGCGGCGGAGAATCCGCACGTCCGGGCCACGGTATCGTCAGCCGTTACGCCCGGGGAGACGACTACCACACGGTCCTCTCGAAGAAGATCGGCTCGCTCTGCGACATCATCACGGCGGCCGGCTCCCGGGCCCTGCCGTTCGTGGACACCAGTCCACTGATGGAACGGGCGCTCGCCGCCCGGGGCGGCCTCGGCTGGATCGGCAAGAACGCGAACCTGATCGCCGCAGGGCAGGGCTCGTACTTCTTCCTGGGCGGCCTGGTCACCGACGTGGAATGGGAGGCCACGCCGGCGGTTTCCGACGGCTGCGGCGACTGCACGGCGTGTCTCGATGCCTGCCCCACCCGCGCCATCGTGAGCCCGAGAGTCGTCGATGCCCGGCGCTGCATCTCCTATCTGACCATCGAGCTGAAGGGAGCGATCCCCCGGGATCTCCGATCCGGAATCGGCAACCGGATCTTCGGTTGCGATATCTGTCAGGAGGTCTGCCCCTGGAACGACGAGGTGTCGGTCCTCTCAGAGCGCGCCTACGGATCTCGTCCCGGCATGGACTCGCCGTCGCTCAACGATCTGGCACTGATGTCCGAGCAGACATTCTTCGACCGGTTCCGCGGCACCGCCGTGCGTCGGGCCCGGTGGCGTGGACTGCTGCGCAACGTGATGGTGGCTCTGGGAAACTGGGGTGACCCCCGGGCACTGGAAGGATTGCAGGCCGGCCTTGCCCATCCCGACCCGCTCGTTCGGGAGCATGCGGCCTGGGGACTCGGACAGCTCGACCACGACGAGGCCCGCTCCATCCTGCGGCAACGCCTGTCCACCGATACGGATCCGGCCGTCCTCGAGGAGATCCATCTCGCCCTGGCGCGGGCAGCAGACGCCGGGACCGCCGGGCCGTTGTCGCCGGCGAGCGCGGGCGGTGCCGGCCAGAGGCGGGATCAGACAGAGAACGAGTGACCGCAGCCGCAGGTGCCCGAGGCGTTCGGATTCTTGACGACGAATCCGGCCCCTCTCAGGTCCTCGACGAAATCGACGACCGAGCCGTTGAGATACATCGAACTCTGCATGTCGACCACCACGTCGACATCCTCGAACCGCATCCGGGTATCGCCTTCCCGTTCATCGTCGAACGTGAATCCGTACTGGAAACCCGAGCAGCCCCCACCCTCGATGAAGACTCGAAATGTCTTGCCGGCAAAGTCGGGGTTCGAGCCGGCAAAGCTCTTCACCTTTTCGATCGCCGCATCGGTCAGAGTGACCAGCGCACCGGGGTCCGGCGGCGCATGGTCACTGGTGGATTGACTGGTCTGGTCCATGGTCGTGGCCGCCATACGGTCCTCCCTGTTCGCGGTATTGTATCACCGATGCGGCCGTCTCGCCGGGACATCCCACACGACGGCATGGCCGTTGGCCCGGGAGCGGGCCGGCGGAGAATCGGAGAAGGTCATGTCGATGAGTGGGTTCAGTCAATCGGCCGTGGGCATCGGATTCCTGCTGGGCCTCCGGCACGCATTCGACGCCGATCACCTGGTCGCTGTCTCCACCCTCGTATCCCGGGAGTCCCGCCTTCGCCGGGCCGTCTCCATCGGCCTGCTCTGGGCGGCCGGCCATACGGCCACGGTCACCGCCGCGAGCCTCGTGCTCGTCGCCATGCACCGGTCGGTCAACGGACGTCTGGCCGCGACATTCGAGTTTCTCGTCGCGATCCTCATCATCTGGCTCGGATTCCGGCTTGTTCTGGCGGCAAGGCACGGTGTCGTGCACTCACACCGCCATGTCCACGGGGCCCGGACACACCGCCACATCCACCTGCACTCGCGGCGCCACGGCCACGGTCATGGGCACCCGCACCATCCCGAACCGCCGCGGGGCAGGACCCCGATGATCGCCCTGAGCGTGGGAATGATCCATGGTCTGGCCGGTAGTGGCACGCTGACCGTTCTCCTGGCCGCGGCGGCGCACACGCCCACCGACAGCCTCGTGTTCCTCGTGCTCTTCGGCGCCGGGTCGGCCGTCGGCATGGTGGCCACCACACTCACGATGTCGATCCCCGTGGGATGGACTCTCTCCGGATCGGCCGGGACCGCCCGGGCGGTCCAGATGGCTCTGGGGGTGATCAGCATCGGATTCGGCGTCTGGATGGCGGGCCACACACTGTGAAATCCAGCTTCCTGGCCCACGCCAGGCCGCAGCCGACGGCTGCCGGGCGTCGCTCAACGAGGCTGAAAGCGAACCTCGAACTGGATGGACACGGACACCGGGCGGCCGTCGGGGTTCCGGGCCGGTTCGTAGTTCCACCGCCCCAGCGCATCCATCGCCGCCTGCTGAAACCCGGTGGCGTCGGCGGCACAGTCCACGCACTCGAGATGGCACACCCGGCCGGTCTCGTCCACGACACCGGTGAGCTGCACCAGTCCGTTGAATCGGCCCCGCTGGGCCGCCCACGGGTAGGCGGGCAGCACCATCGATCTGACCACCGGCTGCGCGAACGCGCCGCCACCGGCGCGCGGGAGAACCTCGACCTCGGAGCGAGGAGCCACGGGCAGCTCGAGGCCGGGTGCCGAGGCCCGTGCCGTCGCGGGAAACAGCACGAGCGCCGCCGCGAGCAGAACCGATTTCAACATGGTCATTGCCCTTTCGGAATGGATATTCAATTTCTATGAAACGAATATCTACAATATAGATTCTATATATTTTTCGTCAAGGACGCGGCGGCGCCGCCGAGGGATGAGACCGGGCCAGCAGGGGTGTGACGCAGCCGGCCTGGCGGCGCGGCGGCGGCGAGCCGGCCCGATTCAGACCCCGCCGTGTGGTTTGCCGGGAAGCACCCGGGGACGAACGGTCCGGTGCGGGCGATCGCCGGCGGGAGCCATCACGGTCAGGCGGACCGGCACGGCAACAATCTCGATCGGCTGCCCATCCGGATCGAACAGACGGGGACGGACGAGACGGATGGTCGTGGCGCCTGGCGCCACGCCCCGGAGGATCAGGCGCACCAGCGTTCCCACTCCATCCACTCCCCCGCTGCCAGCCGGGCGTGCCGCGCGGATCTGCGCGCGACCGGGAATCGGACCGTGAAAGTCGAGAGGAACCGCTGGATCTCCCTCGAGAAACGGAGTCTGCTCCACACGAACGAGCCGGGCCACGTGCCGGTCGAGCTGGATGCCGAGCTCGAACGACGCCAGGTCACACACCCCCTTGACCCGCACGGGCAGCGGCAGGTCCTGCCCGACCCTTGTCAGGGCCTCGACGACACCGATCTGGACCCGGACCGGCCCTTTGGGCCCGTCGACACAGGCCGCCGGCCGGGCCGGCGCACCACCCTCCCGCGCGGGCCGGGTCTGGGAACCGGCCTGCAGGGCCCGGCTCGACCCGCCGGGCTCCATCCTGCCGCCCGGCCCCTTCGCCACCCCGGTCCAGGCACCCAGAAAAAGGGCCAGAAGGCCCGCCACCAGGGTCCGGATGCCGCTGCCTCGTCGCCGTCGCACGAGCACATTGACGCAGGAGAGACCCTGCCGGTCAACCCCTCATCCCGCCGGCCCCTTTCTTGTTGACCTGCCAGCTGGCGGGGTGTATATTTTACTGACCCTGGTGGGCGCCCTCCCGTGGGCGCTCGAACCAGGGAAGCCCGCTTCATGGGGGGGTAGAGCAATGACTCACAGTATGACCACAGAACCGCCGGCAGGGCCCGCAAACAGGAAAACGTACCGGAAGCCAGCGGTCCGCGTGATCCGTGAGACCGACCTTCTCGAGCTGCTCGGTCCTGCGCAGGGCTACGTCAGTGGCAAGGCCATGCCGCTGGATACGGAATGGACTCGCTGACAGTTCTTCGCCGACGGTGACCGGCGGACGGTCCGGTTGAGTCCTTCGCCGTGACCTGGACCGATCGATTCCCCACCGACTCGGGCGCGGGGAGCAAAAGCCGCTCGCCGGTGAGCGGCTTCGGTGCGTGTCTTCCTCCCTACATCGTTTCCGACGATCAGATGTCCCCCCACCTGCGCCCGGGAGACCGCCTGGTCTGCGTCACGTGCGTGGAGCGGCTGCCACGGTTCGGGGAATTCGTTCTCGTGCGCCCGGAGGACGAGGCACGATACCGGGTCATGCGCTATATCTCTCCGGCGCGCGGTCCGTCCCCCCGGACGAGGTCCATCCTGCTCTGGTCAGGCGCGGAGCATCGCCGTCTGCCGGTGACAGCACTCCGCGGTCGTGTCCTCTCCGTGGTCCGGGACGAGGTCACCAGCGATCTGCGTGTTCCCCGCGGCTGGCCCGGCCGGGATATCCTCGCCGCCGCGATCCACCGGGTGCTCCGCTTTCTCTCACGTCACCTGCCCCCGTCACCCGGCCCGGCGGGTCGTGCCGCCCGATAGAGTTCGTCGGTGAAGCCATTGTCGGCGTGTATCTCGTCGACGATCCACGCCGAGTCATGAATCCCTGAGGGCCGCCCGGTCGAGTCCGCTGGACCGAATGCCCAGCGCGTGACAAGACGCACACCGTTCACCATCTTGATGTTCTCCGCCCGCGCCGTTCGCAGTGAGCCGTCGCCCGTCACGGACTCGAAGATGACCTCGTGAACGAGACCGGTCGAGGCATCGATGAGGACCACGTAGCGCTCGGCCGGCGGGCCGTTATCCCTCTCTGCCGTGATCCGGAGCAGGGAAGGGCTACCATCCGTCCCGGCAACGTCGGGGAGCAGACCGAGGGAGAACCCCGGGTCGGCCAGACTGAACGGCAGCCGGTTGAGCAGCGCCAGCAGGGCCAGTTCTCGCCGCGCCTGCGCACCGGCCTCGGGGCGCTCGATCGACCTCCCGTCGACACGTGCCCATCCCTCCTCGCCGTCCAGCCCGACCTCGGAGACGCGTGTCCCCGACCGGCGTCGCACGTAGCGCCGGGGCGGGACGGTCTCGAACCGATGCAGCTCCCGCGTCGACACCTGCAGCGCACCGGTGGCATCGTACTGCTCCACGATGGCCTCGTACTCGATGTCGTGGAGGTTCCGGAAGGCCGCCAGGCCGCCATGACCCTCGATCGCCAGGCGCACGGCGTCACGCGTCTCTTCATCTGCGATGAGAGCCGGCAGATCCTGCGGCCGAGGTCCACAGGCAACACCCAGCAACAGAGCGACGACCACGGGCAGAGTGCGCACCGTTCGCGCTCTTGCAGGAGAGGGTTTGCGAGTCGTGTTCACGGTCTGGCGCCGGACGAGTCCGGGGGGTCGCCCTCGACACCGATCTCTCCGGGAAACAGATAGAGCGTCTCCCCGGGGCCGATCAGATCGAGATCCTCGCGGGCAATCTTCTCCACGGCATACGGCTGTGTGCGCAGGGCGTGAATCGATGTTCTCAGATCCCGGTTGGCGGCATCCAGGTCGGCGATCTCCGCTCGCAGCGCACCGAGCCGCGAATCCAGAGCGAGCACCGCGCCAAGGCCATCGTCGGCGAACAGAAACCGCATGGCGAGAATCCCGGCCACTCCCAGCACGATGCCCAGCATCACGCGCCGGGCCAGGATCGGCCCAACGGGACGCCGGCGCCTTGCCGTCCTGGCTGCGGTCAACGGGCCACCTGACCCAGACGAAACGGCGCGCGCCCGGCGTAACGACCGGATGGGCCCAGTTCTGCCTCGATCGCCATGAGGCGGTTGTACTTCGCCACACGCTCCGACCGACATGGGGCCCCGGTCTTGATCTGTCCGCAACCGATGGCCACGACGAAATCGGCGATGAAGGTGTCGGTCGTCTCTCCCGAGCGATGAGACACGACCTGGCCGTAGCCGTTCTCACGGGCCACCGCCACCGTCTCCAGTGTCTCCGTCAAGGTCCCGATCTGGTTCAGCTTGATGAGAATCGCATTCGCCAGACCGTCCTTGATTCCCCTTCTGAGCGACGGTGCGTGGGTCACGAACAGATCGTCTCCGACGAGCTGTACGCGACCGCCCAGGGCCGAGGTCAGGGTCTGCCAGCCGCTCCAGTCATCCTCGCCGAGGCCATCCTCGATCATGACGATCGGATACGCGTCGATGAGGTCCTCGTAGAAACGGGTCATGCTCTCCGCATCGCGTTGCGGCGGCGTCTCCGCGGCAAGTCGGTAGCCCTCACCCTCCGCAAACGACGTCGCGGCCGCATCCAGGGCCAGGGCGATCTGCTCGCCCGGCAGGTATCCGGCCTTCTGGATGGCCTCCACGATGATGTCCAGCGCCTGCCGGTTCGACCGCAGGTCGGGAGCAAAGCCCCCTTCATCGCCAACCGCCGTGGCAAGGCCCTGTTTCCGCAAGACCTTGCGCAGGGCGTGGTACACCTCCGATCCGGCGCGCACGGCCTCGGCAACCGTGGGCGACCCCACCGGGGCGATCATGAACTCCTGGATGTCGACATTGTTGTCCGCATGGGCCCCCCCGTTGATGATGTTCATCATCGGCACGGGCAGCGTGAACGAGTCGACCGATCCCGCCAGGTCGGCATACAGCGGCCGGCCCCGCAAGACCGCGGCGGCACGAGCCACACCGAGGGAGACGCCCAGGATCGCGTTGGCCCCCAGGCGCTGCTTGTTGGGCGTTCCATCCAGCTCGATGAGCCGGCGGTCGACGGCCGCCTGATCGAGGGCGTTCGCTCCTTCCAGCTCCGGGAAGATGATCTCGCTGACGTTCCGGATGACCTTTCTCACTCCCTTGCCGCCGTACCGCACCCCGCCGTCGCGCAGTTCGACCGCCTCGCGGGCGCCGGTGGACGCGCCGGATGGAATGGCCGCGACACCGGTGGCGCGCGAGGCCAGGACGACTTCGACCTCGACGGTCGGGTTACCCCGGGAGTCCAGGATCTCCCGGGCGGAAATCTTCTCAATGGTTGACATGGCACCGCCTCCGCATCAGATCTTTCGAGTCCTTCCCTGCTCGAGTTCCTCCGGTCCCGCGTCGATGCCCGCCTCTTCCCCGGGGGCCCCACTCAGGGAATCACACCCAGGCCGAACGTGAGCAGTGCCTCGAGGGCATCCTCGCTGTCGGCCTCCGCATAGACCCGCACCACCGGCTCCGTTCCCGAGACACGGACCAGAACCCAGGAACCGTCGGCGCGCACCCATTTCACGCCATCGGTCGTCTGGACATGGGCCACCGCAACTCCCGCCACGGCTCCAGGCCGCTGCTTCAAGCGCGCCTCGATCTCCGACCGGCGGGCCACGGGAAATGCCCGATCCTCGCGACGATTGAACACCGGTCCAACGGTGTCGTGCAAGACCTCGAGCTGGCGGGCAAGGGGCATCTTCCGGGCGGCCAGCATCTCCACCGCCAGACAGGCCGCCAGCACGCCGTCCTTCTCCGGCACGTGACCCTTGACCGAGAGCCCGGCGCTCTCCTCGCCGGCAAGAAAGATGCTCCCGTCGGCGAGCAGGGCGTTGAAGTACTTGAATCCCACGGGAGTCTCGTGAACCGCGAGCCCGCGGCGTTCGGCCACGCGATCGATCAGGTGAGTGGTGGCCACCGTCCGGCCAACGCCACCGCTCCAGCTTCTCGTCTCCCCGAGATAGTCCACCAGCAACCCCAGGAACGAGTTGGCGCTCACCGGCCGGCCGCCGGCATCGATGATCCCGAAACGATCCCCATCGCCGTCGGTGGCCACACCAAGATCCAGATCTTGCTCGACGACCGCGGCTGCCAGATCGGCGAGATCGGCGCCATCGCAACCGGGGGATCCGTCCCCGAAGAGCGGATCCCGGCGGTCGTGAAGACGAACGACCTCCACTCCGCACCGTTGCAGGTACTCGTCCAGCCAGCCACGCGTGGTCCCGAAGCGGGAATCGACCGCGACACGCAGTGTGCTGTCCTTCAGAATCGACTCATCGAGCAGTTCCCCGAGGCGGGCGAAATACGCCTCGCCAGGGTTGAACGTCCTGACAGACGGGACATCGCCGACCAGCGGCGCACCATCAACGCTGTCGAGACGGGCCTCGACACTCCGGGTGACGTCGGGGGACGCCGGCGCCCCATCCGCGGTCGAGAACTTCATGCCGTTGTAGCGGGGCGGATTGTGCGACGCCGTGATGTTGATCCCGCCTGCGAACCCGTCCTCGCGGATCACGAAGGCCAGGACCGGCGTCGGGAGCGGCCCGACGGCGAGCTCGACACGGCACCCCTCCGCGGCCACGACCCGTGCAGCCTCCGACGCGAACTCCTCCGACAGGAACCGGGTGTCGTAGCCGACGGCCAGTCCCCGCTCGGCAGCACCCGGGGTCTCCTTGACCTGGCTGGCGATCGCCCTCGCAACCCGGCGGACGTTGCGGAACGTGAACTCATCACTGATGACGGCCCGCCAGCCCGATGTCCCGAAGCGAATCATCTCCCCCATCCCGTCGTCCGGCGCATCCCCTGGCAATCTATCATCTCCTCGCGAGGGGCACGGGTGTCACGTGCCCCCTTTCTTGACACTGCCGATCCGACGTTCGTATAATCCGGTCCCGCTACGAGACTGACTCTTCCCCCGGGAGAATCCCGCCGCAGATGACCTCATCACTGACCGACAAGGTCGTCGCCCTGACCACCGTGGGCTCCAGGGAACAGGCCACCCACATCGCCGAGGAACTGATCGGCCGCCATCTGGCGGCATGCGTCAACATCGTGCCGGCGGTGCGTTCGATCTATCGATGGAAGGGCAAGGTCTGGGACGACGAGGAGTACCTTCTCGTGATCAAGTCGACCCGGGCGCGGTTCGATGCGCTGAGAGACGCCATCCAATCCCTGCACTCGTATGAACTGCCGGAGGTCATCGCGATGCCCGTGTCCGATGGTGACGCCGGCGTTCTGGACTGGATTGCTCGCTCGGTCGAGCCGCCCGCCTCGGCGCCTGCCGCGAAAGGATGAGCCACGGAGGCGGAGCGCGCTCGACACCGTGTCTTTCGCTTCTCGACCCCTGTGGCCGACCACCCCATGACCGATGAGTCCGCCGCCGCACCCAGACCCCGTTCCCGTCTGGCCTGGACCGCGCAGCTTGTCCTGATCCCGTTGATCATCGTGGCCGTCGGGCTCTCGGTGTTCATCCTGTTCGGCCTGGTCGCCCACGAACAGCGCTCCGGTGCAGATTATCTCCGGGAGATTCGCTCCGGCACCAGCACGCGGCGCTGGCAGGCGGCGTTCGAGCTGGCGAGGGATTTGCGCCGGTCAGGACCAGGCGATGTCCGTGCAATGGTGCCGCAGGTGATCGAGACATTTGAATGGGCGCGCAACGAGGACCCGAAGATCCGGCGGTACCTCGCCCAGGCGCTCGGGACACTGGGAGATCCGCGCGCCCTCGACGCGCTCGAGAGCGCCCTCGACGATCCCGACGCGGACACTCGCCTGTGGTCAGCGCGAGCCCTGGCCCTCCTGGGCGAGCCGGCGGCCACCGATGCGCTGGTGCGGCATCTGTCCGACGCTGACCCGGCGGTGCGCAAAGAGACCGCCCACGCTCTGGCGGTTCTGGGCGCGTCCTCCGCCCGTGACGACATCGCCGGCCTCCTCGACGACGGCACCGTCGACGTGCGCTGGAACGCCGCGCTGGCCCTCGCGTGGCTCGACGACGATCGCGGCCTGGCGGTGCTGCTCTCCATGCTCGACCGGACCGGTCTCGCCGCCGTGTCTGGATTGAGGCCGGATCAGGCCGACCAGGTGGTCCTCGGAGCGGTCGAGGCCCTTGACCGACTCGGATCGCCCGGCGGTGCGGTGGATGCGCTCCGCGAGGTGTCCCGCAAGGACACCAGCCTGCAGGCCCGGGAGGCGGCCTTGCATGCCCTGTCGAGACAGGGCTCCGGGCCTCGGCCGAGGTGACGTCAGCGGACGGGACGGTCGGCACCCACCATGCGCCGGCGCCGGAGATTCACCCGACGGCGGCCAGCCCGCGGGCCACATCCGCGACAAGGTCGGCTTCGTCCTCGATACCGGCCGAGATACGAACCAGCCCATCGGTCAGCCCGACCCGCTCTCGATCGGCGCGGGGCACGGCAGCATGCGTCATCGACACCGGGTGACACACGAGGCTCTCGACACCGCCCAGGCTCTCGGCCAGGGTCATCAGTTCGAGAGCATTGACGAATGAGCGGGCCGCCGCCATCGACCCCAGATCGAACGCCAGCATGCCGCCGAAACCGTCCATCTGGCGACGGGCCAACTCGCGCCCGGGATGGGATTCCAGACCCGGGTAATACACCGTCCGCACCCGCCGGTCTGCCGAGAGGACCTCGGCCAGGCGACGTCCATTGGCATCATGGCGCTCCATGCGGAGTCCCAGGGTCTTGATGCCACGCAGCACGAGAAACGAATCAAAGGGCGAGAGGATGGCCCCGGCCGAATTCTGGATGAACGCCAGACGCTCGGCATGCTCGGCTGACGCCACGATGGCCGCCCCGCCGACGGAGTCGGAATGCCCGTTGATGAACTTGGTGGTGGAGTGAACGACGATGTCAATGTCGTGCTCCAGAGGCCGCTGGAGGCACGGGGACATGAACGTGTTGTCGCAGACCGAGACCAGATTCCTCGATCGAGCCAGGTCCGCGATGGCCTGGAGGTCCGTGATCCCCATCATGGGGTTGGTCGGCGTCTCCACGTAGATCATCGCCGTGCCGTCCTGGAGAGCGAGACGGACCGCATCCACATCGGCCGTATCGACGTAGGTGAACGACAGGCCGAGATTCTCGAGGATCTTGGCGAAGAGGCGGTAGGTTCCCCCGTACATGTTGTGGGATGCGACCACGTGGTCCCCGGAGGACAGCATCATCATCACGCTCGTGATGGCGGCCATTCCCGACGCGAACGCGAACGCGGCGGATCCTCGTTCCAGCACGGCGAGGTTTCTCTCCAGCGCCAGACGGGTCGGATTGATCGACCGCGCATAGTCGAAACCACGATCCTTCCCCAGCTCGAGCTGCGCATACGTGGACGTCTGATAGATCGGAACCGTGACCGCACCGGTGGTCGGATCCGGTTCCTGCCCTGCGTGAACTGCGTCGGTGCTGAAACCCACTGAACTTCCTCCCAGGCTCGCGAACGGTCGGTCTTCCCCGGCCTCGCTCATCTCGTTCTCCCGGGCCGGCGCATCGCCCGGATGGATTGACTCTTCCTCTTCATGAACTCCGCCCGGCGGCGAGCCGGGCGTATGGATCAGTCGACGTAACCGAGGGATCGCAGTCGGCGGCGGCGTTGCTCGTCACTTTCACCGTCTGCGAGCACCGGACGTCCCTCGGGGCTGTGCGTGAGCCACTCCTCCAGCTCGGAATGGAGACGGCGGGCAATCCGGACCCTCCTGACCACGAGGTTGTGGAGCTCGAACGGATCCCGGGAGCGGTCGAAGAGCGCCGGTGCCGACCCCTCCCCTTCAAGGTACTTGTAGGGGCCGTCCAGGATGGCGTACCCGTCACCCTTGCGCCAGTCTCGCTGCCCCGCTGACGGCCGTTGATTCATGTAGCGCATCCGCTGGGCGACGACCGGACCGAATGGAACTCCCCGGCGCTCCTGGGCGTCCCGGATCGACCGTCCGGCGAGTCCGCGCGAGGAGTGCAGGTGAAGGACATCCAGAATGGTCGGCACGATATCCACGAGAGACACGGCTCGCTCGATCCGGCGCGGAGACTTCCCGCGCCGCCCCTCACCAGGCCACCGGATCATCAGCGGCACGCGCAGGACCTCGTCATACAGCGTCATGCCATGGGACCAGTATCCATGCTGGCCGAGTCCTTCTCCATGGTCCGACGTGATGATGACCATTCCCCCAGCCCCATGAGACGTTGCATTCCACAGGTCCAGCAGGCGTGAGATCCTTTCCGTGACGTGCAGGAGACTGGCGTCGTAGCGAACGATCATCTCCTCGATGGTCACCACGCGACCGTTCTCCACGATCGGCTCGTCGTGTTTCCGGTTGAGAACCTCCTGATAGGCCACGCCGTCAAGGCCCCGCCGGGAGAGAATCCGTCTCAGCGTATCGCCGGCGCGCAGGAGACACCGGTTCTGATCAGGCGCGAAGTACGGGGGGTGGACATCGTAGTAATGGACAAAGAGGAAAAGAGGACCGGGTGCGCTCTCGAGAATCGACATGGCCCGCTCGGTCACGTCGTCCGCGGAGCGCCGGGTCGCCCCACCGTGGAGGGCGGGTTCATCGTAGACACCGAAACCACGGGAGATCCCCGTGGACGACGAGAGCACCGCACTCCCCACCACGGCCGCGGTCCGGTAGCCTTCGTCCGCCAGCAAGCCGGCGAGCGTGGGCGGCGCACTCGCCGGCAGGGCGTGATGATTGTTGAGCACTCCCAGGTTGCGGGGATACAGACCGGTCATCAGCGCCGCATGGGAGGGCAGCGTCAGGGGCAGTGTGGTGTAGGCGTTGTCGTACGTGTCGAAGTCGCCGAGGCGCGCGCGCAACTGCTCGTCGGTTGGCCGGGGGTACCCATAGACGCCGAGGTGGTCGGCACGTAGGGTGTCGATCGAGATCAGCAGAATCGATGGACGCGCCGGCAGCGTCTCCGCCCCGTGCGCGCACACGCCGCCCAGGAGACCAACGACGACGGCCGCGTCAACCGCCTGGAGCCACGCAGAACGGTGTACTGGTCGCCGTGGGCCGATGACCTCGAATCCACGTGCCATGCAGCGATCGTAGCAGACACGCGCACCTCGACCCCTCATCGGGCCGGTCCGGGAGACAGTCAGTCCGACGACTTGGGGAGCCGGGAACTTTCTGTCAGCGAATCCTCATCCCGCTCTCCGTCCCGGACCCCCTGCCGGAAACCCTTGATCGTCCGGCCAAGAGCCTGGCCGAGCTGGGGCAGCTTCTTCGGACCGAAGATGAGCAGGAAGATGGCGAAGATGATGACCAGTTCGGGGACACCGAGGGAGCCAAACAAGATCGTTCTCCCGCGCGGATTGGCCGCGTGTTCTCGACCAGTCTAGCATTCCTCACGGTGGGCAACGAGCGGCGCTGGGGGCCAGTCGCGCCGGTAGGGTCCGGTCCGGCCGCCGGTCTTCTCCACGACCCCCACCGGTCCGATGATCGCGTCCCGGTCGACAGCCTTGATCATGTCGTAGACCGCCAGGCCGGCGGCGGACACCGCCACCAGAGCCTCCATCTCGACCCCGGTGACGCCACGGGCCCGCACGTGCGACCGGATGAGCACGGCGCACGCCTCCAGGTCGAGTTCCACCTCCACGTCGACCTGATCGAGCGGAACGTTGTGGCACAGCGGAAGCCATTCCGAGGTCCGCTTGGCCGCTTGGATCCCGGCCAGACGCGCGACGCCCAGGGCATCTCCCTTTTCGAGATCGTTCTCATGCAGGGCGGTCGTCGCCGCCTTCGAGATCGACACCCGGCCCGCCGCCTTCGCCTCCCTTGACGTGACTGACTTGGACGACACATCCACCATCCGGAACCGACCACGGGGTCCGACGTGACTCAGATCGTCCGACATGGACTCC
>JBHHZI010000023.1:0-30081 GCA_046757965.1 Acidobacteriota bacterium
CCGTCATGCCGATGATGCCGTTCATCGGAGTCCGGATCTCGTGGCTCATGTTGGCGAGGAATTCCGACTTGGCACGGGTGTTCTCCAGGGCCGCGTTGCGGGCAACCGACAGCACGCGGGCCTGTTCCTCCGCCCGCTCCCCGGCCTGCCGAATGTCCTCGTAGTACCTCCGCACGCGCTCCTCGTTTCGCTTCCGCTCGGTCACATCCTCCAGGTCGATGCGGACGAGCCGGCTCGAGGCCAGATAGCACACGCGCTGTTCAAACACGCGCTGATCGATCTGGAGTTCGCGCCGCACCCACGTCCGCTCGCCGTCGACCACCTTCTCGATGAGGGGACCGAGCCCGTCGATCACCGGGTGGCGCAGGCCGGGGAGGCCGAGGTACGGGAAAGTCTTCTTCGCCGCCAGGTTCATGTACGTGATCCGCCCATCCGGCTCTGCGGCGAGCACCGGGTTCGGATCCGCCTCGGGAAAGGCCGCCAGGCGGACCAGCACCTCCTGGACGCGCTTCCGCTCGGTGATATCGGAGAGATAGCCCACCAGGCGGGGCCGGTCACCTCCGGATCCCATCCGCACGCGGCCCTCATCGCAGACCCAGCGAATCGTTCCATCCGCGAGCAGGATCCGGTAGTCCAGGGTGTAGGCGCGGCCGGTGCTGCGCGCATCACGGATGACGCTGTGCACCTTGGTTCGATCGTCCGGGTGCACCACGCCGTCCAGGAAGGCGCCGGTCAGGGCCTTCAGCTCGGCCTCGGTCCTTCCCAGCACGGTCGCACACGCGGCGCTCGCCGCCTCGATGTCCTGCCGGCCGTCGAAGAGGCGCTGATACAGCACGCCCGGGAGATCATCGGCCGTCGGAGCCGGCACCGGCCGGGCGTCCGTGTCGAGACCGGCGGACGCCGGCCGCTCCCCGGACGGGACGGAGGAGGCGCCTCCACCGGGCACCGGCTGGCTGGCCGGCTCGGCCGACGGCGCGGTCTGAGACTGATCGTCAGCGTGGTCCACGGATCACCGGCCTCCCTATCGTCACCTGCAGGGTCAGCTTGAGTCGCCGGCGACCGGGACGCAAGGTCCGACGTGGAAGGCCCGGTGTATCAGTCACCCAGGTGGGGGGCGCGCAGGGAGTTCAGCCGCTCGCCGAGAACCTCCGCCTGGAGCGTCTGCAGCTTCCCGATGCCGTCTGCCGCCAGCTCCAGCAGGCGGTCGAGGGTGGCACGAGAGAACGGATCCTTCTCCGCCGTGCCCTGCACCTCGATGAACTCGCCGGCATCGTTCATGACGATGTTCATGTCCGTATCCGCGGCAGCATCTTCCTGGTAGCAGAGATCCACCAGCGGCTCTCCGGCCACGACGCCGGCGGAGACCGCTGCAACCTGGCTGATCAGCGGGGGATTCTTCAGCTTGCCTCGCTCGTGCAGTCGGTGCAGTGCCAGGGCCAGCGCCACGAAGGCCCCGGTGATGCTGGCGGTCCGCGTGCCTCCGTCCGCCTGGATCACGTCGCAGTCGACCCAGACCGTGCGCTCGCCGAGCGCCTTGAGGTCCACGGCCCCGCGCAGGCAGCGCCCGATCAGGCGCTGGATCTCGCTGCTTCGCCCGGACACGCGCCCGCGCGAGACCTCTCTCTGGGTGCGTTCCCCGGTGGCAGCCGGCAACATGGCATACTCCGCTGTCACCCACCCGTGGCCGCTGTCCTTGAGGAATGGCGGCGTGCGGTCCTCGACGGTGGCCGCGCAGAGAACGTGTGTCTCCCCCATCCGTATGAGGACCGACCCCTGCGGATGCTTGAGATGATCTGGAAGGATCTCCACCGGACGGAGATCTTCTGCGGCGCGACTGTCTGGTCGATTCATGGGACTTCCCCCTCCTTCAACACGGACGACATGGCATCCTTCGGCCCCTCCCGGGCCACTCGGGCGGCAAGCGGCCCCGGCCACCACCATTCGCCCGTCTCGTTCCACGGTCGGATCAGATCCGGCTCGGCCACCAGCGGTCGGGACAGGTCCAGGTGACCCGCGAGGGTCCGGATCTCCTCCCCGGCCACCAGGATCTTCACCTGATGCACCTCGGGAAAGTTCAGGATCAGCGTGCTGGACAGGCTGCCGGCCGCCAGCCGTTCCGAGGCCGAGCCGGGCATCATGCGCACGGCCAGATCTTGCTCGAAATCGACGTAGAGGACACCGGCGCTGTCCAGGTAGAGATCCCGCAGCGGCGTCTCCGTCGGCAGGACCGGGTCGAGCACCGAATCGGGTCCGGGCCCGGCGACCAGAGCGTTGACCGCCTGCTTGAGGCGGTCGAGCAGCGCCGCGGTGGCAAAGATGGTCGCCCGCTCGGGGGACAGGCCCTGGCCGTCCGGTCGCGCGAAGTACAGCTCGATGGCCAGTGTCGGCAAGGTCGTGGGTGCGTTCTCGTCCGCCCCCGGCGGGGCGAGAGCCTCGCCCGGTGCTGAAGCCGGCGGTGCCGGATCGCCCGGCCCCGCGGCGCCCGGGCGCGGCCGGGCACCGGGCGCCTCTTTCGCGGCAGGAGACGGCATCCGGCGCGCATCGCGGGTGGCGATCTCCAGACCGGCGGCGGCAAGAACGATGACCGTCCCCGTGGCGAGAATCGTCCAGCCGGTTCGATTCATCTAGTGTCCCGCGTTCGAGGTCACTCTGTCCGTTGGTCGAGGCATCGTGGTGTGGGGAATGATCGGGGCTAGCGCTTCCGGTCCCTGGCACCGGCCGGCCACGACACTTCGTCACCGCCGCCGCCGGGACGATGCTCCGCCCGGTAGCTGTCGATGGATCTCGCCAGTGCGCCGACCAGCCGATCCAGGAAGGCGGCATCCCGCAATCGCTCCTCTTCCTCGGCGTTGGAGATGAATCCGACCTCGACGAGAACCGCCGGCATCGTCGCGCCGACCAGCACGCGGAAGGGCGCCTGCTTGACGCCCCGGTCCGGGATGTCCAGCACCCGGTTGAACTCGGCCTGCACGATCTCCGCCAGCCGCTGGGACTCTGCCAGCCAGGAGGACTGGGCCATGTCCCAGAGGATCATCTTGAGGGGATCGTCCCGGCCGGACCCGGACAGGTACGCCGTCTCGGGCTCGGCGACATGCTCCGACCGTGCCGCCCGATCGAGACTCAGGTAGTACGTCTCGGCGCCCCGGGCCCTTCGCCCGGGACTGGCGTTGGCGTGAATCGACACGAACAGATCCGCTTGCCGGTTGTTCGCCACGGCCGCCCGCTCGTCGAGCGACAGATTCACGTCCCGGTCGCGGGTCAGGTAGACGTCATAGCCGCGACGTTCGAGGTGAATGCGGAGGCGGCGGGCGACCTGCAGGACGACATCCTTCTCCAGCAACCCCGTGGGGCCCTCGGCACCGTTCTCCTCACCCCCGTGTCCGGGATCCAGGACCACCGTGTGCACGCGACCGGGACCCGCCTGCCGCTCGATGACGCTGTCGCGAGAGGACACCGGGGACGAGGCGGTGCCGGTCGACGGCGTCACGCCTGGCGGCGGAGCCCTCCCGTCGGAGCCGCGCGGGGGCGTCTCGATGAATGTCACGCGCTCGTCGATGAGCGCGGGAAGATCCTCCTGGACGAAGTCGGGCGGCACCCAGACACCGCCGGACCGCATGACGATCGGCCGGGACAGCCGGTGCCGCCGGCCGTCGATGGAGAACCGGCGATCTTTCGTGGAGAACAGGACCCGTGTGTCTCCTACCGTGAACAGCGGATTGTGACTCAACGGATCACGCCCCCAGGCGCCGCCCACCGCATCCGCCACATCTTCCAGGTTCAGATAGAGGCGACCGCGGACACGCAGGGCGCGGATCGGATTCTCGACGCCGCCCACCGCCAGCGTGGCGGTCTCGATGACATCCGCCTCGGGCGACCCCTGCGCGGCGGCCGGGGCCGGGAACAGGATCACCAGGGTGGCGGCAAGCAGGATGGAGCGGAACATCACCGGATCATCATATCGCGTCCCGCTGACATCTCCGTTGCTCGGGTCATCCCCCGGCGCGCTCACCGTTCCATCGGCTGCCGCATTGCCGTGACGAGACGTCGCCGCTTCACCGGGGGAGATCGGACCCGTTTCCGATCGGGCTGCCCGGTGGCAACTCCGGCGCCCGCCGGTGTGATTTCTGCGGGAGCCCGGGGCGGGAAAGATGACGGTCGATCAGACCCAGGTGCGCGACGCGCCGGGCTCGCTCCTCGACTGAACCACCCTTGCGCGCCGCGAGACGATCGCTGAGCCGTGACAGGGTCCAGTCGGTGAGGGCGACCACCGCGGGCGAGGCGGCATCATTCGACGCCAGGTCGACGAATCCCTCCAGGGTCGCCTGGCGCACCACCTGCACCAGGGCCTCCCGGCGAGGATCCTGCGGCAACGGCTCCTCGAAGGCCTGGTGAACCAGGGCGTCGAGCACGGTGGACAGGCCGGGCTGGTCCGCATCCCGGCGGTGAAAATCGACCAGCCGGGCGGCGCGCTGCGGTTGCAGCAGTGCCGAGACGACCTGCGCGGCCGCGGTATGCGCCGCGGCCAGCGGATCGAACGCCGGGTCCGCACGACCGTGAAACAGTTCCCGGTTCGGGCCATCGCCGAACGGCCGCGGCAACAGCAGCTGAAGGACCGGTTCGGGAATATCGAGAGACTCCGGCGCAAGAATGCCGAGGATCACATGCAGGGCGCGCCTCTGGCGCGCGGGGCCGACCATCCGCGCGGGCGGCTGGCCGTCGCCCCGCAGGGCGTACCGGTATTCCAGCCCACCCAGGGTCTTCGCCGCGGCGGTCAGCTGATACCGGTGATACAGATAGACCGTGACGAACCGCTCGCGCAGCAGGGACAGCGGCGTGCCGGGCCGCACGGCGGCCTCGTCGAACCGGTCCAGGGCGATGCGCCGCACCGCCAGCGTCTGCTCCAGTGCCGCGACAGCATCGGGGCCGTTGTCCCAGAGGCTGGCCTCCGGCAGGGCGGCGCCGGCCGGGCGCGCGTCCGCGTCGGTGACGAACAGGAGTTGCCGGGCCAGACCGTCGGCGATGATGCGGCCGAGTTCGGCCGGTTCATCGGTCCCCGGGGGGAACTGTGTGTAGGCATAGCGAATCGCCTGCCGGTCCCATGCGCCCACCCCGGTGGCATAGGCGCCGGAGAAGTCCAGGCGGCCGCCGGCATCGATGCCCACCAGCGGGGCCGGATAATCCATCACCGAGGCCCGGCCGGTGGTGCTGGCAGCGAAGTTATGGGCCAGGCCCAGCGTGTGGCCGACCTCATGCGCGGCGAGCTGACGGATTCTTGCCAGCGCCAGCTCCACCGGATCATCCGGCTCGCCGGTGCCCGTGAGGTCGGTGCCGGCCAGTCCCTCGAAGAGCAGGCGATCCTGGCGGATCCGCAGCGACCCGAGGGAGACGTGCCCCTTGATCATCTCCCCGGTTCGCGGGTCGATCACGCCGCCTCCATACGACCAGCCGCGGGTGGCGCGATGGACCCACTGGATGACGTTGTACCGGGCATCCAGGGGATCGGCTCCCGGCGGCAACAGCTCGACGCGGAACGCATCGATGAAGCCGGCGGCAGCGAAGGCGTCCGCCCACCAGCTCGCGCCCGTGACCAGCGCCTGTCGGATCGGTTCGGGCGCTCCGCGGTCGACGTAGTAGATGATCGGCTCCCTCACCCGGGAACGAGCGGCGGACGGGTTCACCTTCTCCAGGCGATGGCGCACCGCCCAGCGCACCATGCCGCTGCCGGTCAGGGGCGCGGCATAGTCCCGGAACGAGATGGCGAACGAGCCGGAGCGCGGGTCGAACGGCCGGGGACGGTAACCGTCGTCGGGCAGGCGGATCAGGGAATGGTGCTGGACCAGCGTCACGAATCTCGGCACAGGCACCGTGCCGGCAACCAGGTCTCCCGGCCGCTCCGCCGTCAGGGTGAGCACCGCCTCGAACTCGATGTTGTCGGGGAACACGAGACATCGTTCCATGTCCACGGCACTCCGCGTGGCGTCGACATGGAACTCGCCCTGCCCGGCGCGCCGCAACGCCGCGGCGGACTCATGGGCATCGCGCACCAGAAAGGAGGTGACATCCACCAGAAAGCTGCCATCCGGATCTTCCGCCGCGACCTCGCCTCCCCACAGCACCGAGGAGGCGAACGACTGGCTCACCGCCAGCCGTTCCGCCGGATCGTCGGAGCGGGCGCGGAAGCGAAGATTCGGCTCCTCCACGAGCAGCTTTCCCGCGACCCGGCGCAGCGTCACCAGGTGCGCCGGCCCGAGTTGGCCACGGTCCAGGCCGATGTCGTTGGACCCGAGACCGCGGTCCAGACCCTCGATGTAGAGAAACGAGAGTGCCTCATCACCGGGTTCGGCCGCCGGCACGCGTAGCCAGACCCGTCCGTGGGATCGATCGAGATAGATGTCGAGGAGACCCGCCAGGTGCGACAGACCCGCGATCTTGTCGGCGATGACGGGCAGGGCCCCGTCCGGATCCGGGACGGCCGCCGGCACCGGGACGGCCGCCGGCACCGGTCCGGCCGGGCCGATCAGGAACAGACCGCAGATCACGCCACGGCACACGACGCTGATGGAGTTTCTCAACGGGCACCCTCCGGCTCGCCGACCAGGACCGGCAGGACGTCACCCTTCCCATCGCCCACCCGGGCGGGAAGACGGGATGCGGTCCCGTGGCATCGGACAGCCCAGCTTAGCCCAATCCGGGCCGGTTCGACGGGATGCGGCGTGACGGCAGCCCACATCCGGGGTAGGATGGCCGGCGACGAACTGCCCCTCCTCGCTGCACCGGACGAAGGACCCGATGAGACGATCCAGTGGAACGAATCGACAACCTCCCGCGCTCCTCGGTGCCTTGCTCGTGCTGCTCTGCCTGCTTCCCTCCTGCCGGAGCCGATCAGGCGGCGGCGAGCCGGACGGTGGCAACATGACCGGTACGGATCAGCGCGCGGACATCCATTCCTACGCGCAGCCGGCGGTGGCCCGGGTCCGTCACATGGCCATCGACTGGACCATCGACTTCGATCGCCGGGTCCTCGACGGCCGCGTCACGCTGACGGTCGAGAAGGCCCGGCCCGGCCCGGTCTCTCTGCTGCTCGACACCAGAGATCTCGACATCGTGAGTGTGAAGGCCGGGCCGGATGAGACGTCGGCCCTGTCCGAGGTCGACTGGCTCCTTGGCAAGCGGGACCCCCATCTGGGCTCGCCGCTTCAGATCCAGATGCCGGCCGGCGATGATCTCGTCGAGGTGGCCTACAGGACCCGTCCATCCGCCACCGGCCTCCAGTGGCTGACCCCGCGCCAGACATATGGAGGCCGGCATCCGTTCCTGTACAGCCAGGCCCAGGCCATTCACGCGCGCTCGTTTCTCCCCTGCCAGGACTCGCCGTCCATCCGGGTCACCTTCGCCGCCACGCTCCACGTGCCCCGACCCCTGACTGCCGTGATGGCGGCGGCCCGCGTCACCGACACGGGACGGGCTGCAGGCGAGAACACCGTGACCTCGTGGCAGATGCAGAATCCGATCCCCACCTACCTGATCGCCTTCGCCGCCGGCGATCTGGGGTTCGCCGAGATCGGCCCGCGGACCGGCGTGTGGGCCGAACCCGGCCTGCTCGACCGGGCCGCCGGTGAGTTCGCCGACATGGAGCGGATGCTCGAGGCAGGCGAGTCGATCTACGGGCCCTACCGGTGGGGACGCTACGAGGTCCTGGTCCTCCCTCCGTCATTTCCGTTCGGCGGCATGGAGAACCCCACTCTCACCTTCGCGACGCCGACGGTTCTGGCCGGCGACCGCTCTCTCGTCTCGCTGGTGGCCCATGAACTGGCGCATTCCTGGTCGGGAAACCTGGTGACCAATGCCACCTGGTCCGACTTCTGGCTCAACGAGGGCTTCACGACGTACTTCGAGCGGCGCATCATGGAGGCGGTGTACGGGCGGGAGCGCGCCGAGATGGAATGGATGCTGGGCCGGCGCGCCCTGGACGACGAACTCGAACGATTTGCGGACGCTCCCGGCGACCAGGTTCTCGATATCGATCTGACCGGCCGTGACCCGGACGATGGGATGACCGACATCCCCTACGAGAAGGGTTCTCTTCTGCTCCGGCTGCTCGAGCAAGCATACGGGCGACCGCGCTTCGATGCCTTCCTGCGCTCGTGGTTCGACGGCCACGCCTTCACCAGCGTGAAGACCGACGTCTTCGAGGCGTTCCTGAAGAAGAACCTGCTTGCGGCCCCTCTCGTGGCCGGCGGCCGGCGCCCCGATATCGAGACGTGGATTCACCGGCCCGGCCTCCCGGCCGATGCGCCGCGCGCCGTCTCCGGTGCTCTCGAGAAGGTGGACCGGGCGGTCGACCAGCTCCTCGCCGGGACGACGTCGGCGGCCGATCTGGACACCTCCGGCTGGGTCACGCAGCAATGGTTGCATTTTCTCCAGTCTCTCCCCGACGATCTCTCCGCCAAGACGATGGCGTCGTACGATGCAGCCTTCGCGTTCACCCGGACGGGAAATGCGGAGATCCTCGACGTCTGGCTGGAACTGGCGATCCGACACGACTACGCGCCAGCCTTCGATCGCCTCGAATCCTTTCTCACCGGCCAGGGACGCCGCAAGTTCCTCACACCCCTGTACCGGGCGCTGATGACCACTGCCGCCGGCCAGGCCCGTGCCCGGGAGATCTACGCCCGCGCCCGTCCCCTGTACCACGCCATCTCCCGGCGCACCGTGGACGAGATCGTCGGATGGGAGTGATCCCACCCCGGGCCCGCTCAAGATCCCGCCGCCGGCGCCGACAAGGAGAGAGGTCCCACCCGAGGAGCTCTCCTGTGCCGCCAGACGCCGGTCCCGGCCCCGAATCGACATCAGGCCCCGTCGAGCCAGGCGACATCGCGGCGGAGATCGAGACTCGCCTGGCCGATGGAGCCATCGACCTGCCGGTTCTCCCCAGGGTGGCCACGGAGGTTGTCGACCTCACCTCCAGGCCGGACAGCGCGACCTCGGACCTGGTCGATCTCATCCACCGCGACCAGGCGCTCGCCGCCAACGTCCTGCGTGTGGCCAACTCAGTGCTCTACGGCGGACGGATCCCCATCGTCTCCCTGCGCCAGGCCATCGCCCGGCTCGGCATGGAGGTGCTGTCGCAGATCGCCCTGACCGCCTCGATGCAGACCGATCTGTATCGCGTCCCGGGCTACGAGGAGGAGATTCACCGGCTGTGGCGCCACGCGCTGGTCACCGGCCAGCTCGCGCGGGAGATCGCGCGCGACAGACGCCAGAATGTCGAGAGCGCGTTCCTCTGTGGCCTCCTCCACGCCGTGGGCAAGCCCGTGGTGCTGAAGATCCTCTCGGACCTGACGCCCGCCGGAACCCTGGATCTCGAGATGGTCCATCGTCTCACCGACGAGTTCCAGGTCGAGGCCGGCACCATGCTGGCGGCGGAGTGGAACCTGCCCGATGACGTGACTGAGGCGATGGTCGTCTGCGCGAATCCGGCGCGGGTCACCGATTGCTCCGCCGGGCCGATCATCGCCACCGTGGCTGCCGCCCTGGGGCGTCATCTGCTGGGTGAGGACCCCGACATGGACCTCACCAACCACCCCGGAGTGGCGCAGCTCAACATCGATCCCGACGCACTCGACAGCCTCATCGCCCGCAGCGAGGAGATCCTCGAGCGAGTGGATACGCTGGCGGGATGACCCCCGACGACAGCTACGATGTCCTGGTCATCGGGAGCGGTCCTGCCGGACAGAAGGCCGCCGTCCTGGCGCCCGGGCACTGCCGGCTCCGGTGCGCTCGACCGGATTCCGCACGAGATCTGCACCGGCCTGCCGCTGCCCTCCGTCCAGGACCGCCGGTCAGGCGCTGGAGTTGCCGGGCTTCTTCTTCAGGACGGCCAGTTGGTCGCGGTAGGCGGTGCGGGCGGCGATGAAGTCGTCGTGGTCGAGCTTGAGTTCCTGGCAGATCACGCGGATCTCATTGTCCTCCACGGTCGAGACGGTCTCGTCGGCTGCCGACACCGCGAACAGGCAGTCGATGAGCGCCCGCTTCTGCTCCCGGCTGGCAAGCCGGGAAAACTCCCGCGTGACCAGATAGTTCTCCGTCGACCCGAAGAGAAGATTCTGGCTCTTGGCGATCTGGACCACCAGGATCGCCTGGTCCTCCGGTAGACCGGCTCGCTCGATCATCACCCGTTCCATGGCGTGAGTCTCCGCGGCACTGATATCCAGGTCGGCATGGGCCACCCTCCCGAGGATGTAGGCCCACGCGGCAAGCAGGCGGGCTCGCTCCGGATCCATCCGGTCGAGCGCGTCGACGATCTTGCGCACGGTCGCCGTCTCGGCCCCCGGGGACGCGGCCGCCGGCGCAGTCGTCTCAGGCAGCCCGAGCAGTCTCGCGAGGAGAGAGGCCATGATCACCCACAGGTTAGCACCGCGTTCCGCCTCCACCCGCCCGGCGGCCTCCCTACCGGGCAGTCGATGGCGGATCCTTCCGCGGCGGCTCCGTGCCGGTGCCGGAAGATGCGGGCCGGCCGCGGCGCAGCAGGTCGCGTACGGAGCGCGACACCGCCTGACCATCTGTCTTGAAGCGACGGAGAAGGCGGCGCGCCCAGACCCACTCGGTGGCCAGGATGGCCAGGCCGACCAGGATCACCAGGATCCCCGGTCCCGGGAGCACCAGCAGGGCCACGCCGAACAGCACGACCGTGGCGCCGATGAGGGTGACCACCAGGCGGCGGACGTTGCGATAGGTCCAGCCCAGATTCATCGTTCCTCCTGGCGGCTCCCTGCCGGGCGGGCACATGGCGCGCCTCTCACGCCGGCGTCCGGGCCCGACGCCGGGCCTCGCGATGGGCGGTCACGACCGATGCCAGGACACCGATGACCAGGATGACGGCGATCATCGCCAGAGACACCAGGATCGGAATCGGGTAGGTGTGCGAGAGCAACATCTTCACGCCGACGAAGGCCAGGATGAACACCAGGCTGGCCTGCAGGTAACGGAACTTCTCCATCACGCTGGCCAGCACGAAGTACATCGAGCGCAGGCCGAGAATGGCGAACACATTGGACGTGAAGACGAGAAACGGATCCGTCGTGATGGAGAAGATCGCGGGGATCGAATCCACGGCGAAGAGCAGGTCGCTGGTCTCGATGACGAGAAGAGCGAGGAAGAGCGGCGTGACCGCCCGCCGGCCGTCGATGCGGGTGAAGAAGTTGTGGTTGCTGATTCGCGTGGACACGGGCAGGAAGCGCCGCACCAGACGCACGAGGAGGTTGTTCTCCGGGTCGATCTCGTCGTGATGCGCCACCATCATCTTCACGGCGGTGACGATCAGCAGAGCACCCAGGACGTAGATGATCCAGTCGAACATCCGGATCAGGGCCACCCCCACGCCGATCATCCCGCCGCGCATCACCAGGGCGCCGAGCACACCCCAGAAAAGGAGCCGGTGCTGGTACCGGCCCGGCACTCGGAAGTAACGCATGATGATGGCGATGACGAAGATGTTGTCGAGGCTCAGCGATTTCTCGATGAGATAGCCGGTCAGGAACTGCAGGGCTGCGTGCCGGCCGGCAAGATCGTGGCCGAGCGCCTCGCCGATACCGAACCAGTGGTGCTCGTACATCGGGTAGATCAACCCGTTGAACACCAGGGAGAGGGCCACCCAGAACGCCGTCCAGCCGAGAGATTCCCGGATGGAGACCTCGTGATCGCGGCGATTGAAGACACCGAGATCGAGCGCCAGGAGAAAGACGATCAGGGCGATGAACGAGGTCCAGAGCCAGATGATGACGGACTCCTCCAGGCGGGAGAGAAACCGTATCACAGGAACGGGGACGAAAAAATCTGACCGCCCGCCGGGAGGGGGAGTGTGGACCGGCGGGCGATCAGTCCCCGAGGAGGGGCGTCGAGTTCCGAGATTACGCGAACGGCGTGTAAATGTCCCCCGGCGCGTGTAAAAAGATGTCAAGCATCCGGCTGGTTCTGCGTGCAGCAGTGAATCGCGCCTCGTCCGACGACGAGATCCGTCGCATGGATCCCCACGACACGGCGCGTGGAGAACACGCCGGCAAGTCTGGCCAGCGCCGTGCGGTCGTGGGGATCATTGAACGTCGGCACCAGCACGCTGCGGTTGGCGATGTAGAAGTTGGCATAACTCGCCGGCAGTCGCTCGCCCCGGTAGAACAGCGGCTGCGGCATGGGCAGCGTGATGATGCGCAGCGGGCGGCCGGCCGGGTCGGTCATCTCCCGCAGGCGGCGCAGATTCGCCTCCAGCGGTGCGTGATTCGGATCCTGCGGGTCGTCCTCGCGAACGGCCACCACCGAGCGTGCCGAGACGAATCGCGCCAGGTCGTCCACGTGGCCGTGCGTATCATCGCCGGCGATCCCCTCGCCCAGCCAGAGCACCTTGAGGACGCCAAGCTGTTCGGCGAAGATGCGTTCCAGCCTCCGGCGCCCCAGGCCGGGATTGCGCGCCTGGGTGCGCGACAGCAGGCAGGACTCGGTGGTGATCAGGAGCCCCCGACCGTTGACATCGATGCTGCCACCCTCGAGGATGACGGGGACCGGTTCTCCCTGCCCCCGGCGCCGGCATGGCACGAAGCGCCGGAGCCCGAGGTCGCGTGCGAGACGCCGGCCGATGGCATCATCGTGGTGCCACTCCGGATAACGTGCCCAGCCGTTGAAACCCCAGTCGACGAGGGCCACCTCGCCCGGGCGCCGGACGAAGGTGGGAACGGTGTCCCGCGTCCACGACCGATCGGTGCGGACGACGTGAAACCGCACACGGGCCAGGTCGACGTTCACGTCCACAAGAACACGCCGCGCTCGCCCGCGGGCCGCCGGGTTCTCCACCAGGATGTCGACCGGTTCTCCCCGGACCAGTTCACGGACGATCTGGGCGTACACATGCGGGATGGCGCGGGCCTTGCCCGGCCAGTCGTCGGCGTGCGGCCAGGCCATCCAGGTGGCGGCATGAGGGTCCCACTCCGCCGGCATCACGAATCCCGCCGCGGCCGGGGACACGGATCCCGGCGCCCCGCTCACCGATCAGTGACCCAGGAACCGGGCCGCGAGCCCGGCGTACGCGTCGATGCGCCGATCACGCAGGAATGGCCACTCCCGACGGACACGCTCGATGAGCGAGGGATCGACGCGCGCGACCACGATCTCGTCGGCCACCGGCGAGGCCTCCGCCACCACCCGGCCCACAGGATCGATGACACAGGATCGGCCCCAGAACTGGATGCCGCCGGCTGGCGATGCCTCGTGGCCGGTGCGGTTGACGGCGGCCACGTACACGCCGTTGGCGATGGCGTGAGCACGGTGCATGGTCAACCAGGCATCGCACCAGGCCGGACCCTCGCCATCGCGCTCCCCGGCGAGCCAGCCGATGGCGCTCGGAAACACCAGCACGTCGGCGCCGTCCAGCGCCGCGAGGCGCGCCGCCTCGGGATACCACTGGTCCCAGCAGATGAGAACGGCGACCCGGCCCACCGCGGTGTCGAACGCGGTGAACCCCGCATCACCCGGGCTGAAGTAGAACTTCTCGTGAAACTGCGGGTCATCCGGTAGATGCATCTTGCGATAGATCCCCGCCAGCGATCCGTCAGCATCGATCACCGCCGCGGTGTTGTGGTAAACCCCGCGCGCCCGCCTCTCGAACAGGCCCGCGATCACGACGACCTGCCGCTCCCGGGCCACCTTGGCCAGGATCCGGGTCGTCGGCCCGGGGACCGGCTCGGCCAGATCGAACGCGCCCGGGTCCTCGCTCTGGCAGAAGTAGCGGCTCCGGAACAGCTCCTGGGTACAGATCAGCCGGGCACCTGCGTCGGCCGCCGCATGGAGCGCCACGACCACCTTCTCCAGGTTGGCGGCGGCATCGTCTGCACAGGCCTGCTGCAGCAGGGCGATCTGAAAGTGATTCTCCGACATTGGCCAGGTTTGCCTATCCTATTGATGGCACAGGAGAATGACAAGACCGGCGAACCCCGGAGCGCGCTCGTGCGTCCTCCTTGTGACGGAGGCGAAAGAAGTGACCCTTGCGCCGGCACGGTGACATCTCGACAGGAAGCGGGACGGCTCCATCGCCGGTGGGCTGGCCCTGATGATTCTCGGCGGGATCTTCCTGATGAACACCGCCTTCAACTGGGACTTCCAGTGGCTCGAGACATGGTGGCCGCTGGCGCCCGTCGGTTTCGGCGCCTGGCTGTTCGCCAAGGGGCTCGCCGACCGCCGTCGCGCCTCGCGATCGATCGTCTCCGCGTTTCGCCGCTCTCCTCACGTCGCCAGGGCCGGCCGAGGAAGTGGCCCCTGTGAGGGAACGAACGACGGCCGCAACACCAGTCGGACCGCGACCGATTGCGTTCGACACGGGCGGGTGCGAAGATGGAGCCGCCATGCACGGCGGCATCGACTACCAGACGGTGATGGAGGAGGCGCTGCAGGGCGTTGTCCGGCGCCTGCTGGATCAGACCGCCCGTGACGGCCTGCCGGGAGACCACCACTTCTATATCGGCTTTCGCACCGCGGACACCGGCGTCGAGATGCCGGCGAGCCTGAGCAACCGCTATCCGAAGGAGATGACCATCGTCCTGCAGCGGGAGTTCTGGGGACTGGTGGTCGACGATGCCGGGTTCTCGGTCACCCTGCGTTTCTCCGGCAAGCCCGCCGACCTGCGCGTGCCCTTCGCCGCGCTGACGAGCTTCGTGGATCCCTCGGTTCCGTTCGGATTGCGTTTCGATTTCGAGCTGGGCGGAGATCCCGCTGCAACGGACACGGCGACGGACGATGCCCGGACGATGGTCCCTCCGGTGTCCGTCCTGCGAGCCACCGGGGCGCCGTCCGCGGGCCAGGTGGTCTCCATCGACGAGTTCCGCCGCAAGGACTGAGGTGGTCGGCCTGTCGGACGAGGACTGGCTGCAGCGCTGGTCGGACCACCGCATCCCTTTCCACGAGTCCCGGGTCAATCCTCTTCTCCTCCGACACGCATCGGCCTGGAACGGCGGGCAGCCGGTGGAGCGGCTCTTGGTGCCGTTCTGCGGCAAGAGCGTCGACATGGTCTGGCTGGCCCGGCACGCCGGGGAGATCGTGGGCGTCGAGCTCTCCGCCCTCGCCCTGCGGGAATTCCACGCCGACAACGGCCTGCAGTTCGTGGAGGTTCACGAGCCGCCGTTCGGTGTCTTCCGGGCGAAATCCATCACGACTCTGGCGGGTGACTTCTTCCACCTCACCGCCGGACGGTTCGGTCGATTCCAGGCAGCCTATGACCGCGCCGCCCTGATCGCCCTCCCGGCAGCGGGGCGACCCGGCTACGTCGATCACCTGCTCAGCCTGCTTGCCGCCGGAGCACGGATCCTGCTCATCACGCTTGAATTCGCTCCCGAGGAGATGTCGGGGCCACCCTTCCCGGTGGACCGGGCCGAGGTCGATCGCCTCTTCGGACGATGCGCCGCCGTGGTGCCGCTGTCCCGCGATGAGGTGACGGCGGTCGACCACCCCCTTCTTGCCCGTGGCCTGAGCCGTCTTCACGAGGCGGCCTATCTCATCACGGTCCAGCCCACTGACGATTGATCGGGACTCCTGACGCCCGGCGGAGATGAACCCGCCGGCAGCCGGTCCCGAATCGAGACCACCGGGGGTTCAGCATCTGAACGGACCGTGGCCGGGAAAGAAGCTTCTCGGCTCGCCTTCCGCACCTCCTGGCCCGGACGAGCGGGCCGGGTCTCCGACTCGCGCAAGTCCCTTAGATCTCCCTCAATTCCGCCCGGATCCGACCGATACGGGGTTGCGCGATCCGCGTGGGGAGAAAGGTGTGCCGGAGAGCCGTCCAGCCACAACGTCCGTCGATGACACACCGGACCTCGAATCGTTCTTCGTCTCGTCCGGCTTCATCACCGAGGCGCAGATCGAGCGAGCACGCCGCATCGCCCGGCGCCTCGACAAACCCAGGACCATCGGCGAGATCCTCGTCGATCTCGGTCAGTTACCGCGCGCCGCTCACGACCACCTGGTTCAGCAGTTCCGGTCCCGGCTGACCCTCGCCCAGATCCTGCAGGAGGCCGGTGCCCTGTCCCCTGAAGGGGCGGCCACCTTCGCGGAGAACCGGCGACACTTCCCGCGCAAGACCGAGCGACAGCTCCTGGTCGAATCCGGGCTCGTGACCGAGACCGCCTTCCTCCCGGCACTGGCCGCCAAGTACGACATCCCGACCGTCGAACCGGAGGTGGCCCTGGTCGACACCAAGCTCCTGGACAAGGCCTCGATTCCCTATCTGCGCCGCAACGCCATCCTGCCGTTCCGCGTCACCGACGACACACTCGACGTCATCTTCGCCGACCCGGGAAACCGGGACCTCATCGCCGAGATGGAACGGATCTTCGGCCTGCCGATCCGGCCCTGTGCGGCGCCCGCCGAGAAAATTCTCGAGGCGCTGAGCACCATCGAGCAGTGGAGGATCACCGGCCGCCCGCAGGCGAAGACCTCCCTCCAGTACCGCGAGATCGAGGACATCAGCGAGGACGACCCCTCCGGCGAGGGCGCGGTGCGTGTCGTGGACTACCTCCTGTTCCGCGCCATCGGCAACGGCGCCAGCGATCTGCACATCGAGCCGCGGCAGACCAAGGTTCACGTGCGCATCCGGGTCGACGGGGTCCTCCAGAGCCTCACGGATCTCCCCATCCAGTTCGGCCCACGGCTGGCCGCTCGGATCAAGGTCCTGGCCGGTGCCGACATCGCCGAGAAGCGACTCCACCAGGATGGCCGCATCTTCGTCAAGGTCGAGGGCCGGGAGGTCGACATCCGCGTCTCGACCTACGCCTCGATGTTCGGCGAGACCATCGTGCTGCGCATTCTCGATCGCAAGCACGGCCTGCTGCCGCTGGAATCGCTGGGATTCGAGGAGAAGATCCTGTCGGCGCTGCGCGACGTGGTACTGCGCGCATCGACCGGATTGACGCTGGTGACCGGGCCGACCGGTAGCGGCAAGACCACGACGCTGTATTCGTTCGTCGACTTCGTCAACGGAGAGTCCCAGAAGGTGATCACCTGCGAGGATCCGGTGGAGTACGTTCTCGCCGGCGTGACCCAGTGTTCCGTGAACGAGAAGACCGGGCCGACGTTCGCCGACTCCCTGCGAGCGATCCTCCGGCAGGACCCCGACACCATCGTGGTCGGAGAGATCCGGGACGGCGAGACCGCCGGCCTCGCCGTGGAGGCGGCCCTCACCGGGCACAAGGTCTTCTCGACATTTCATACCGAGGATTCGGTCGGCGCGGTCATCCGCCTCCTGGAGATGGGAGTGGAACCGTTCCTCGTCGCCTCCACCCTCGCCGCCATCGTGGCCCAGCGCCTCGTCCGCCGGCTCTGCAAGGACTGCCGCCGGACGGGAGATGCACGCCGGCGGGATCTGCTGTTCCTGGGCATGACCCCCCGGCAGCTTGCCGGTCTGTCGGTTCTGGAGGCCGTGGGCTGCGACAACTGTGGTCAGAGCGGCTTCGCCGGCCGCGTGGCGATTCACGAGGTCCTCATCCCGGACGACGATTTCCGCGACGCGGTCCTCCGTCATGCTCCGTCGCGAGAACTCCGTTCCCTCGCCAAGAAGCTGCCCCAGTTTCTCACTCTCCAGGAGGACGGACTCCTCAAGACAGTGGCGGGATCGACGACGCTGTCGGAGCTGGCCGACAACTCCCCCCGGGACACCGCAGCCCGCGACCTGGCCGCCCTGAGAAACATCGCCTGCACGAGGAGATTCACGTGATGGTTTCCCCTGACACCGGTTCCACGCCGATCATCGAACGGATTCATGACGCCGTCATCAGCGGCGAGGTGTCCATCCCCCCGTTGCCCGAGATCACCACCCGCCTGATGACGCTCCTGGGCGACGACAGCACCGCGAGCGCCACCCAGGTGGCCGAGATGGTCCACAACGACCCCGCCGTCGCCGCGACGCTGCTGAGGATGGCCAACTCTGCGGCCTTCGGAGGCCTGCGACCGATCTCGAATCTCTCCCATGCCATCGCCCGGCTCGGCCTCGGCCAGGTGACCTCGGTGGTGACGGCTCTCATGCACCAGGGACACTTCGAGACCAACGACCCGGCGAAGAAAGCGCTGCTCTCGGCCCTGTGGGATCATGCGCTGGCCACCGCCGTCGGGACCAAGGCCCTCTCCATCGTGGCGAGCAGTGATCCGGAAGAGGGGTTCCTGGCGGGATTACTTCATGATGTGGGCAAGCTGCTCATTCTCAAGGGAGTCGACTGGCTGGAGGACCGCTGCGGGACGACCGTGACGCCGGTGGTTCTTGCCGAGATGATGGAGACACTCCACACCGAGCTTGGTTTTCACACGCTCACGGGCTGGCATCTGCCGGAGCCCATCTGCCGCGCGGCGCGGGATCATCACAACGACGACGTGATCTCCGACGATCTCATCGAGGTCCGGGTGCAGGCCGCCGATGCCATCGCGCGCAAGCTGGGAGCCCATCCCACACCGGAACCGGACCTTCATCTCCTTCAGATCCCGGCCATCGAGCGCATGGGTCTGGGAGACGTGGAGCTGGCCGCCCTGATGGTCGACCTGGAGGACGAGATCGCGGAGGTCACCCAGATCCGCCTCGGGAGCACCGTGCCGGCCTCCGGTCCGGATGCCCCTCCGGCCGGCTGATTGCGGCCGGCGTCCTGACGGCGTATCGTGTGCCCGCCATGCTGCGGGAATCGATCCGGCCTGTGGCGGATCGATGATGTTCGCCGCAACCGTTCGCTTCAGGAAGGACCGATGAGAACCGACCCGTTGCTCTCCAGGGTCTGCGATCTGGCCCGCGAGGCCGGCCGCGGCATCCTCGCGCACTACCGCACCGGCGCCGCTGTCGAGACCAAGGCCGACCAGTCCCCGATCACCGCCGCCGACCGCGATGCCCACCGCATCATCTGTGACGGGCTGAGCACACTCACCCCCGATATCCCGGTTCTGTCCGAGGAAACCGAGGACGTGGACCACGTCGAGAGGCGGACCTGGTCACGCTTCTGGCTCGTGGATCCCCTCGACGGCACGAAGGAGTTCATCAAGGGAACAGACGAGTTCACCGTCAACATCGCTCTGATCGAGGGGGAACGTGCGAGCCAGGGCGTGTTGTTCGCACCCGCCCTGGATGATCTGTACTGGGCCGGCCGCGACACCGGGGCGTGGCGATCCGTCGCGGGAGAACCGGCGCGGCCCATCCGGTGCCGCCCCGCCGACCGCTCGCGCCTGACCGTCGTGGCCAGCCGCAGCCACCAGAGCAAGGCGGTGAAGGCCCTGCTCGCGCGCCTGCCGGGAGCACACTGCGCCAGCATGGGCAGCGCCCTGAAGCTCTGCCTGGTGGCCTCCGGAGCGGCGGACCTTTATCCGCGGCTGGGACCCACCATGGAGTGGGACACCGGCGCCGCTCACTGCATCGTGGAGGTCGCCGGCGGCCAAGTGGTGGACACCGCCGGACGGCCGCTCCGCTACAACAAGGAGGACCTCCACAATCCATTCTTCATCTGCGTCGGAGATCCCGCGCTCGACTGGAGATCCCTGCTGCCGGAGGCTGCTGGCTGACGTGACCGTGCCGGTCAGTGGCCCGGGGCCGGCCAGGTGTGGCGGTGGGACCCCGGAAGCGTCGCCCCCGTGCCAGCTCTCGACCCATCTGCTAGAATGAGAGCCACTCCCCGCGAGTCTCTTTCCACAACCTACTTAGAAGACAGGCCGTCATTCGAAGGACATGTCGTGAGTCTCGATCTGAAGAACGTCCGGAACATCGGTATCAGCGCCCACATCGATTCGGGAAAGACCACCCTCACCGAACGCATCCTGTTCTATACAAAAAGGATACGTGCGATCCATGACGTCAAGGGCAAGGACGGCGTCGGCGCCACGATGGATTCCATGGAGCTCGAGAAGGAGCGTGGCATCACCATCGCGTCGGCCGCGACCTGCTGCCGCTGGGATGACCACCACATCAACATCATCGACACGCCGGGCCACGTGGATTTCACCATCGAGGTCGAACGGTCGCTGCGCGTCCTCGACGGGGCGGTGCTGGTGCTCTGCGGCGTCGCCGGTGTGCAATCCCAGTCAATCACCGTCGACCGCCAGATGCGCCGCTACAGCGTTCCCCGCATCGCCTTCGTCAACAAGCTCGATCGCTCCGGTGCCAACCCGTTTCAGGTCGCGTCCGACCTGCGGGACACGCTCAAGCACAACGCCGTGCTCATGCAGAGTCCCATCGGGCTGGAAGCCGACCACATCGGAGTGGTGGATCTCGTGGAGATGCGGGCTCTCACCTTCGAGGGAGATGCCGGGGAGACCGTCCGCATCTCCGAGATCCCGGATGCCCTGAAGGACGACGCGGCCCAGTACCGGGAACTCCTGCTCGACAGCGCGTCGATGCACTCGGACGAACTCATGGAGGCGATCCTCGAGGACTCCGTGACGTCGGGGATGATCCGCACAGCGGTGCGCCGGGCAACCATCGCCGGGCAGATGACGCCGGTCCTCATGGGCTCGGCCTACAAGAACCAGGGTGTGCAGCCTCTTCTGGACGCCGTCACGGCGTACCTGCCCAACCCGACGGAGGTGCCCAACGAGGCCATCGATCTCGACCGGGGAGAGGTCAAGTACCCGCTCCGCGCCGAACCGGAGGAACCGCTGGTGGCGCTGGCGTTCAAGCTCGACGAGGGTCGCTTCGGCCAGCTCACGTATGTCCGCGTGTATCAGGGACGGCTCCGCAAGGGCGACACGATCTTCAACAGCCGGACCGGCCAGGAGACCCGTGTGGGTCGCCTCGTCCGGATGCACGCCGACGAGATGGAGGACATCGGCGGTGCCGACGCCGGCGACATCGTGGCATTGTTCGGCATCGATTGTGCCTCGGGCGACACCTTCACGTCGGGACGCCGCAAGATCGCCATGACCTCCATTCACGTTCCGGACCCGGTGATTCATCTCTCCATCACACCGAGGGATCGAAAGGCCGAGACCAACGTCTCCAAGGCCCTGGCGCGCTTTGCCAAGGAAGACCCCACGTTCCGCACGCGCATCGACGAGGAATCGGGCGAGACGATCATCTCGGGGATGGGCGAATTGCATCTGGATGTGTACGTCGAGCGGATGAAGCGCGAGTACAACGCCGAGGTGGACGTGGGCGCTCCTCAGGTCGCCTATCGCGAGGCAATCAGCCAGCGAACGAAGTACAATTACACGCACAAGAAGCAGACCGGCGGCGCCGGACAGTTCGGCCGTGTGGCCGGATACATCGAACCGCTGGAGAACGGCGAGTTCGAGTTCGTGGACGAGATCCGTGGCGGCGCCATTCCCAGCGAGTTCATCAAGTCAGTCGAGAAGGGTTTCCGGGCCATGCTGCGCAAGGGCAAGATGATCGGCTTCCCGGTCACCGGCCTGAGGGTGGTGCTGGACGATGGGGGCACGCATCCAGTGGACTCGTCGGACAACGCCTTCCAGGCGGCGGCCCGTGGGGCGTTCAACGAGGTCTACATGTCGGCGCGGCCGCAGATCCTCGAGCCGATCATGCGCCTGTCGGTCGAGGGACCGGGCGAGTACCAGGGAGTGTTCGTCAAGACGGTCATGCAACGCCGCGGCGTCATCGCCGGAACGACCGAGTCCGAGGGATTCGTCCGGGTGGACGCGGACGTGCCCCTCGCCGAAATGTTCGGCTACTCCACCGATCTGCGCTCGGGAACCCAGGGCAAGGCCGAGTTCACCATGGAGTTCTCGCGGTATGCGCCGGTGCCCACCGAGGTGTCCAGCGACCTGGTCGCGAACTACGAGAAGGCCCGCAAGGGCTCGAGCTGAGGAGGAGGCGCCGATGCATCGCAAAGAACTGAATGAACGCAGTCCCCTCCGGGTGCTGGACCAGTCCATTCACGGCGGCCTGGGGCCGGGAAACCTCGGTGTCGTGCTGGCGCGCCACGGGGTCGGCAAGTCCGCCTTCCTGGTCGGCGTCGCCCTCGACGACCTCATGCGAGGCCGGAAGGTCCTGCACATCTCGCAGGAACATCCGGTGGAGAAGGTGCGGGCTTACTACGACGAGATCTTCGCCGATCTGGCTCACGAGAAGGCCCTGTCCGACGTCTGGAAGGTCCGGGCCGAGATGGAACGCCACCGGCGCATTCACCACTATCTGAACCGTAGCTTCTCGGTGGACAAGCTGCAGGGCACACTCGCGTTTCTACGCGACCATGGCGACTTCCGACCGGTCACGATCCTCATCGATGACTTTGATTTCTCCGCCGCGTCCGGGGAGGACGTCGCGGCCCTCCGCGAGATCGCCCGGGGCAGCGAGGCGGAGATGTGGCTCTCGGCGACGGTTCATCGCGATGTCGACGAAACGTCCCGCGGTATCCCGGCGCCGCTGGCCGCACGGGCCGGCGCCATCGACGTGATCCTGCGCATGGCCCACGACGGTGATGCGGTCCACATCACGCTTCTCAAAGATCACGACAACCCGGACGTGTCTGACCTGAAGCTGACCCTCGACCCACGTTCGATGCTGATCGTCTCCGAGGGCTGAACGCACGGCACCCCGGGTGCCGCGGTCGTGCCGTGCGCGGTCAGTTCCTGTCCGGAGACGGTGCGCGATTGCGATAGAGTTGCCCGTCAACCACCGCCGCCATCCTCGCAGCGTCCAGGGGCATTCCCAGAAAATCGACGACCTGGCGAGCCGATGCCACCGGGTCTCCCACGACGTCGGAGTAGTTCAGCTCCAGCACGTCGAACTGAGCCCTCCGGCGAAGCAGGAACCTCACGTTCCTCAGATCCTTCCGGTACAGCGCCATCATCCTCTCATCCGGTGTGTCGGACGTCTCGCCACGGCGGTCGAGCATCTTCTGCTGAGAGGCCAGCACCTCGCGCAGATCCCGGTTCATGAACAGGACCTTGTACCGGTTGGTCGGCGGGAGGCTGCGCAGCAGGTACGAGATGATCTTGATGCCCTTGCCGCGAAACGCCTTCACCCACGTCCGGTCCTTCTCCTGGTTGAGATTCTTGATCCGCTCGAACTCGTAGTATCCCTTCGGATTGTCCTCATCGGCCGTGCGGATCCCGTCGGTGACCAGCGCCAGGCCGCCCGCCTCCAGCATCTTCATGGCCATGGAGGTTCCCGACCGCGGCAATCCGGACACCACCACCACCGGCTTGCCGGGATGGAATCGGGCCCAGAACCGTCCCAGAGCTCCCATGGATCTTTCTCTCCTCCTTCCCCTCGAGCGGGCGGGAAAACCTTGAAATGGTAGCAGGTTGCGCCTACAGTAACCTTCGTTCCGGACAGGCGAAATGCAACGGAACCGGTGCTGGAGGCTGGAGCGTGATCTCATTTCCGAGGGGGCCGCGGGTGCGCTGGCGATCACTGCGGCTCGCGTTTCTCGTCGCTCTGCTCGTCGCCCTGCCGACCCGGCATGCGCAGGCCTACATCGGACCGGGAGCGGGGTTCGCCCTCCTGTCCTCCTTCTTCGTGGTCTTCACCACCATTGTCATGGCCGGGGTCGCGATCCTCATCTGGCCGGTCCGGACACTCATCCGCATGGTGCGACGCCGGGAGCGGACGCGGCCGTGGATCAAGCGGCTGATCATCGTCGGATTCGACGGCCAGGATCCCAAGCTCACCGAGAAACTGATGTCGGCGGGCCAGCTCCCGAACTTCCGGAAGCTGGCCGAGGCCGGCTGTTTCCGGCCGCTCGGCACGACCTACCCGTCGGTATCCCCGGTGGCCTGGTCATCATTCACCACCGGCTGTCATCCAGCCAAACACAACATCTTCGACTTCATGGACCGGGACCGACGGAACTATCTGCCTCTGCTCTCCTCGACGCACATCGGGTCGGTGGACAGGTTCCTCAAGATCGGTCGCTACCGGATTCCACTCAAGAAACCGGAGATCCGGCTGCTTCGCAAGTCCAAGGCGTGCTGGACGATTCTCGGCGAACACAACATCTGGAGCACGGTGCTCCGCGTCCCGATCACGTTTCCCCCGGAGAAGTTCTACGGCGCCCAGCTCAGCGCCATGTGCGTGCCCGACCTGCTCGGCACCCAGGGCACGTTCCTCTACTTCACCACACGGCCCGCGGCAACCACCTTCAAGGAGGGCGGCGTCCGGGTGGCACTGGAACCGGGGCGGGACCGCCACACAACGGCCATCGAGGGACCGCCCAACCTGTTCCTGGCGGACAGTTCCGTCCTCAAGCTGCCGATGACCATCGACCTGGATCGCGCCCGGAACGGCGCAAAGATCACCGTTGGCGATTCTGTCGTCAACCTGACGCCGCGCAAGCTCAGCCCATGGATACAGCTCTCGTTTCCGGCGGCCCCCGCCATCAAGGTCGGTGCCATCTGCCGGATGATGATCCTCGAGATGGGGGAGCACTTCTCGCTCTATGTCTCGCCACTCAACATCGATCCGGACAACCCGGCCATGCCGATCTCTCATCCTTCCTACTACGCAACTTACCTGTCCAAGCGCATCGGGCATTACTGCACTCTCGGCCTGGCGGAAGATACCTGGGCCCTCAACGAGCGGGTCATCGACGATGACACGTTCCTCCAGCTCGCCTATGACATCGACAGGGAACGCCAGGACATGTTCTGGACCGCGTTCGACCGCCTTCGCAAGGGAAGCCTGTTCTGTGTGTTCGACGGCACGGATCGTATCCAGCACATGATGTGGCGACACACCGAGGAAGGACACCCTGCGTACCGGGAATCCGACGGGGACCACTCCAGCGCCATCGAGGACATCTACCGTCACAACGACAAGCTGGTCGGCCGTCTCCTGGACCGGATCGACGATGACGACGTTCTCATGGTGATCTCCGACCACGGTTTCACGTCTTTCCGACGCGGAGTCAATCTCAACAGCTGGCTGCGCGACAACGGTTACCTCGTGCTCAAGGAGGGCGCGGACGGCACATCCGAGTGGCTCGCCGACGTCGACTGGACGAGGACCAGAGCCTATGCTCTCGGGCTCTGCGGGATGTACCTCAACATCGAAGGTCGCGAGGCGCAGGGTATCATCCGGCCGGGTCGGGAAGCGAAGGCGTTGCGCGCGGAGCTGATCGAGGCGCTCAACGGCCTGCGGGACGAGGAGAAGGACGAGGTCGGCATCAACGAGGTCTTCGCTCCGCCCGAGCTCTACGCCGGGCCCTACCTGGACAACGCCCCGGATTTCCTCATCGGGTACAACAAGGGGTACCGGACGTCGTGGGACTGCGCCACCGGTGTCGTTGCCGGCCGCGTCTTCGAGGACAACGTGCGCGCCTGGAGCGGCGATCACTGCATCGATCCACGGCTGGTCCCGGGCATCTTCCTCTGCAACCGGCGCGTCGCGGCGAAGAACCCGTCGCTCATCGATCTGGCTCCCACGGCCCTGCGGCTCTTCGGGCTCGAGCCGCCGTCTCACATGGACGGCACACCGCTGTTCGACCGGGACTCGTTCGATGCCGCAACGCTTCCCACGCCGCCCACGACGGGCGCGGCCGGAGACTGAGCGAAGATGCGCCCTGATCGCGGCTCGCTTCCACGGGAAAGTAAGCGAGGACGAGTTCCCGCCACCGCTCGGTGTGGGATCGCCATCGTTCTGGCCACCCTGGTGGGTGCCTGTTCGGGCCCGGCATCACACAAGAACGAGGGGCCGAGTGTGATCGTCCTCGGCTTTGACGGCATGGATCACGGGCTCACCCGGCAGCTCATCGACTCCGGGCAGCTCCCTCATCTCGCCCGCCTCGAAGAGACCGGAGAATTCACGGCCCTGCAGACCTCCGTGCCACCACAGAGCCCGGTCGCGTGGTCGAACGTGATCACCGGCACAGACTCCGGTGCCCACGGGATCTTCGACTTCATTCACCGTGATCCCGAGACGATGTTCCCGTATCTGTCCACCACGCGCACGGAGGGGTCGGAAGATTGCCTCGGGTTCGGGCGCTGGCAGTTTCCGATCTCCGGCGGGAGCGTGGAACTGCTCCGGCACGGGCAGGCCTTCTGGGATGTGCTGGAGAAACATGGAATCCCCACCACGGTCATCCGGATGCCCGCCAACTTCCCGCCCTCGGGCACGGCCAGCAAGGAGATCAGCGGCATGGGCACACCCGACATTGTCGGGTCGTATGGAACGTTCAGCTTCTTCAGTGACGACCTCGCCGCCTTCGTCGACGGCGACATCGGTGGCGGGGACGCGGTCGAGGTGGAGATCGCGGATCACACGGTGCACGCCTCGCTCAGCGGCCCATCGCGTCCCTGCGTGACCCCCGCGGAGCCGGCGAACGCCGACTTCACCGTCTACATCGATCCCGGTGAGGAGATGGCCAAGCTCGTGGTGGGCGATACCGAGCGCATTCTCGAGACCGGCGAGTGGACCGGCTGGATCCCCGTGGATTTCGAGCTCATGCCGCTGATGCACGTCCGCGGCATGGCCCGCTTCTATCTCAAGGAGATCCGGCCTCACTTCGCTCTCTACGTCTCCCCCGTCAACTTCGATCCGGAGGACCCGGCGCTGCCGATCTCGACCCCTCAGGACTATGCCGCCACCCTGGCCTCCGCCACCGGACGGTTCTACACGCAGGGGATGCCCGAGGACACCAAGGCCCGGACCGAGGGTCTGTTCAACACCGACGAGTTCCTCGCCCAGGCCCGCATCGCCGCAGATGAGAACGTGGCGCAGTATCACTACGTCCTGGATCACTTCGACGGCGGCCTTCTCTTCTACTACTTCGGCAACGTGGACCAGGTCTCGCACATCATGTGGCGCGCCATGGACCCGACCCATCCCGCCTACGACCCGGTCACCGACGGCCCGTACAGCGACGTCATCCCGTCCCTGTACCGGGGCCTCGATGACATCGTCGGCTACACGGTCGAGCACATGGAGCCCGGCACGACCCTGATCGTGATGTCCGACCATGGTTTCACGAGCTGGAAGCGGACGTTCGATCTGAACGGGTGGCTGAAGCAGAACAACTATCTCACCGAGCTCGACCCGTTCACCGACCACGACACCGGCTACCTGACCAATGTCGACTGGTCGATGACGCGAGCCTACGGGCTGGGCCTGAACGGTCTCTACATCAACCTCCAGGGTCGGGAACGGTGGGGAATCGTGCCGCTGCACGATCGCGAATCCCTGATGGATGAGATCGCCGGGAAGTTGCTGAAGGTTGTCGACCCGTCAACCGGCAAGCCGGCCATCACCCGGATGTACCGGCGCGATCAGGTCTACACGGGCAGGGGCCATGCGGCGATCGGTCCGGATCTTCTCGTCGGCTATGCCAAGGGTACACGCTGCGGCAACGGGTCGGCCGCCGGCAAGATCGGCGACGATGTGTTCGAGGACAACAGGGACGCCTGGAGCGGTGACCACTGCATGGATCATACCGCCGTTCCCGGTGTGCTGTTTTCCAACCATCATCTGAAGAAACCGGCTCCGCGCCTGCAGGACCTGGGCGGGGCCATTCTCGCGGAGTTCGGGATCGAGGGGTTTCCGGCGCGTGACACCACGGACGCGGCGCGTCCCTGAAGCGGAGGGCCGGCAAGATGTTCGGTTCAGTCAAGGTCAAGCTCGACAAGGATCTGGTGGACAGGATCAGGAAGTACGCGGAACTGGCGGGATACGCCACACCGGAGGAATTCATCACCCACGCCCTGGAGAAGGAGCTGGCCAAGCTCGAGGACGCCGGCTCGGATGAGGAGATCAAGAAGCGCCTGCAGGGGCTCGGCTACATCTCCTGAACACCGTCCGTCGTGCGACAGGACCGAGAGACACGCGACCATGAACCTCATTGACGCGCCCCTGAGGGTGCTCTTCGACATGCTGCTCTACCCGTTCCGGACCCTGCCGCCGCTCGTGGGACTGTGCGTCGTGTCGCTCATCGCCGGCGTCGGCATGCTGCTGATCTTCAAGGTGACGTCCAACCAGGAGAAACTCGACGCCGTCAAGCGCAAGATTCACGCCGGGCTCTTCGAGATCCGCCTCTTCAATGACGACATCCGCGCGATCCTCAGGGCCCAGTTCGAGGTCCTCGGCCACAACCTGACCTACCTGCGGTTGACGCTCATTCCGATGCTGTGGGTCATCGTTCCACTGTTCCTGGTCGTGGCCCAGCTTCAGTTCCATTACGGCTACACCGGGCTGGAACCGGGCGAGACCACGCTGCTGAAGGTCCAGCTCCACCCGGACTGGAGAGACGGCACCACCGAGGCCACCCCCGGCCACCCCGGCCGGCCGGCCATCGCGCTGGACATCCCTCCCGGCCTCAGCGTGGAGAAGCCGGGCCTGTGGATTCCGGCGAGCAACGAGATGGACTGGCGGCTCTCGGCCGTCGCCGAGGGCGAGTACGAGATCGGGGTGACCCTCGGGGGCATCACCTATCCCAAGAGTGTCCGCGTCTCGGACGCCGTTACACGCCGCTCGCCGGTGAAACCGTCGAGCTTCGTCGAGCAGCTCATCTATCCGGCCGAGCCTCCTCTGCCCGCCACCGGCCCGATCGACGCCATCCGTCTGAACTACCCCGAGGGCGCCATCCATGTCTTCGGATGGTCGGTGCACTGGCTCATCGTCTTCTTCGTGCTCAGCACGGCCTTCGCCTTCGCGCTGAAGAACCGCCTCGGCGTGACCATCTGACCACGGATCGTTCGCGAGGCGTCGGCCCGGGCGCCGGAGTGGATCGTCACGCCAGGACGCCTCGACGAACCAGCCTGCGGCGCAACTCGGGCATACCGGGACTCACAACTCTTCAGTGGAGCGGCCAGCCGGCGGACCTGGGGCACGGCCGGCCCGGCCGAGGAGATGCCGCCTCACCGGTCGTTCAGGGACGGGCCGGCTCGCCGCCGGGCACGAGGTTTGCCTGGACGAGGTACCCGGCGATCCGGCGGGCCGCCACCTCGGTGCCCCGCACCGAAAGATGGGTGACATCGAGAAAGAGCTGCTCCATGCGCAGTGAACTGGTGCGCAGGGCCGGCAGCAGATCCAGCTCGGGAACGTGTCGCCGGTCGAGGTGCTCGACGAGTGTGCGCTGCGGAGTCTCGAGACCGGCGTCGCGTTCCACCTGCCGGGCATGCGGATAGATCACGACCGCCACGGGCACACCGAGCCGGGAGGTCTCCACCGCCGCCGCATCGATCTCGCTCAGCGTCGTCCGCCAGGCCTCGCGGATCCGGGGATCATCCGGGGATTCCCAAAGTGCCCGGAGACGGTACCCCTCACCGCGGCGTGCGGCGCCACGCAGCAGCCGGATTCCACCCTCGCGGATGGCGGAAGCCAGCCATGCTCGTCGCGGCCAGCTCAGGCCGACGGCCGTATCGACATCCAGCATGAAGTACCGCGGCCCGCCAAAGGCCGCCAGAGATGTGTAGCGTTCGGTCACATCGTTGAGGCAGAATCCCACCAGGACCAGATCCGGCTGCAGGATCTGTCCGTAGCGCCGGATGGCAACAACCTCCTGGAAGGTGCTGTAGCCGGGAACGCCGGCGTTGACCACCTCCACGTTCCGCCCGGTCCGCCGCCGGAGTTCTTCCTGGAGATGCCACGGGACGGTCTGGTCGTCGGCCACGTTGTGACCGTAGGTGACCGAGTCACCGACGAAGAGAATGCGAAAACCGCTGGCGCCCTGTGATGCCGCCGGTTCGGTTCCGCGCAACCCCAGCGAATTGGTGTGCACCGGGGCGTCATTGAATTCGAGACCGTCCCAGTCGGGCTTGAGTCGCCAGATCATTTCCGGATCGGGGAGAAACTTGGCGTAGCGCGGCGCCACCGAGATGGCGTGCGCCGGGACGATGCCCGCCAGGCGCAGACCGCCTTCGAGCAGACCCACCAGGATGATCCAGATGACGACCGTGAACAGCACCGGCCGCACCCATCGCGCGACGCGACGCCGGGACGGGCGCGGCGCCCCGGACCCTGGTCGGGATCGCGAGTCAAGATCGCTCATGTTCTCCTCATCTCGCCGCCGATTCTACCGCCTCCCCCCGCTCCCCGGGGGTCAGCAGACGGCGTCTCGGACCGTTCGACACGCTCCGCCCGGCGGCGGCGGGGCGGGGGGGGGGGGCGGGGGGCGGCCCCCCCCCCCCCCCCCCCCC
>JBHHZI010000024.1:0-29526 GCA_046757965.1 Acidobacteriota bacterium
CCACCACATGCTGCTGCAGAACGTCGAGCACGACACCCTCGCCGAACTTGCCATGCCGCAACCGCTGCCCCTTCTGGAACTGGGCCGCGAGGTCGTAGTCGCGCACCGGATCGTCCGTGGCCGCCTGCAGGGCCTTCTGGTAGACCACCTCGGGATCGGACTTGCGCGACCGACCGGTGGACTTGCGCGAGCGTGGTTCTTCCGGGCCCTTCGGCGAGCGGTAGAGGTGCTCGGCCTCGCAGGTCAGACACCGGCACCGTCGGGGTTTGCCCTTCTCGACGACCAGGATGACATGCTTTCTGGCGTCATGACACTTGCCACATTGGGACTCGATCTCGCTGCCGACTTGAATGCTCACGGGCATGGACGATTCTCCTCGTGCGTCTTCAGACTGGTTCAGGCCCGACTGTTCCACAGGACGTCGGCCACCCCGTCGTTCTTGTTCTGGAAGCGCGCCATCACGAACAACGCATCCGACAGGCGGTTCAGATAGGGCACCACCGTTTTCCCCACCGGTTCGGAACGCGACAGGGTCACCACCCGACGCTCCGCCCGCCTGCAGACGGTGCGAGCCGTGTGGAGGGCCGCCCCTGCGGCTCCTCCGCCGGGCAGCACGAAGTTCGCCAGGGGCGCGAGAGTCGCGGTCAGGCGATCCATCAGGGCCTCCAGGGATTCCACATGCTGCTTCTCGACCGCCGGGCCGGGCCGGTCGGCCTTGTCCCTCTCCGGCACGCAGAGATCGGCGCCGAGATGGAAGAGATCGTTCTGGATGCCTTGCAACGGTTCCGCCAGTTCGGGCGCCACGCCGGTGGCGACCGCCACCCCGATGGCCGTGTTGAGTTCATCCACTGCGCCGAAGGCCTCGACGCGGGCGGCATCCTTTTCCACGCGCGACCCGGTGCCCAGGGCCGTCGTGCCCTCATCACCCGTCCGCGTGTAGACGCGATGGATCCGGGGCACGTGGTCACCCCATGTGATCGATGATCGCCTGGCCGAACTCGCTGCACGAGACCTGGGTGGCGCCGGGCATGTTCCGGGCCAGGTCGTAGGTGACGCGGCCCGCCGGGATGGCCGCCGCGAGACCCTTCCGCACCAGCGCGGCCGCCTCGTCCCAGCCCAGATGATCCAGCATCATCACGCCGGACAGGATCAGGGAGCCCGGATTGACGCGATTCTTGCCGGCGTACTTCGGGGCCGACCCGTGGGTGGCCTCGAACAGGGCGACCGAATCGCTCATGTTCGCGCCAGGCGCCATGCCCAGCCCGCCGACCTGGGCCGCGCAGGCATCGGAGAGATAATCGCCGTTGAGATTGGGCGTGGCGAGAATGTCGTACTCGTCAGGACGCAGCAACACCTGCTGGAAGATCGAATCCGCGATCCTGTCCTTGATGAGGATCTGGCCGTCGGGGACGCACCCGTCATGACGATCGTAGACCTCCTCCTCGGTGATCACGGCATCTCCGAACTGAGCGGCAACCCCATAGCCCCAGTCGCGGAAGGCGCCCTCGGTGAACTTCATGATGTTGCCCTTGTGCACCAGGGTCACGCTGCGTCGCCCGTTCTCGACGGCATACTCGATCGCCTTGCGGACCAGTCGTTCGGTGCAGAAGCGCGAGATCGGCTTGATACCCACACCGGAATCGGCCCGTATGGACGCTCCCATGTCCTCGTTCAGGAACTCGATCAGGCGGCCCGCCTCCGGCGTTCCCTCTTTCCACTCGATGCCCGCGTAGACGTCCTCGGTGTTCTCCCGGAAGATGACGATGTCCAGCTTCTCGGGCGAGCGCACCGGGCTCGGCACGCCGGCGATGTAGCGCGCCGGACGGACACAGGCATACAGATCGAGCGACTGCCGGAGGGAGACGTTGAGACTGCGAAACCCGCCGCCGACCGGGGTGGTCAGTGGTCCCTTGATGGCCACCTTGTAGGTCCGGATGGCCTCGATGGTCTCGTCGGGGAGGTACGACCCGGTGCGCTCCCGGGCCTGTTCCCCGGCCAGCACCTCCATCCACGCGATGGTCCGTTTCCCACCATAGGCCGCGGCCACGGCCGCATCGAGGACCGGCCGGGTGGCCGCCCAGATATCGGGTCCCGTCCCATCCCCCTCGATGTACGGGATGATGGGTGAATCGGGAACCGTCAGGCGGCCGTCGGCGGCCGTGATCGGCGTCCCGCCGGTCGGTGGGTGAGCAGATTGGCTTGGCATGGCGCCCATGATACCGGTCCCCGTTCGTGGGCGTCAATCCGGTCCGGCGTCGTTCGAGCCGCCTGAAGAGCAATATCTTCATTTATTTTCAACAACTTCTCGGGCCGCAGGTGGTATCGGCCCCGGCCGCACCCGGCGACCATGTGAGCGATCGATGCGAATCCGTGGTTGATCCTGGCCCGGTTCCCGGTATCATTAGATGAATTCCAGTCCAGGCGGAAGACGGGCGGACGGGTAAGCCCGCATCCCATGATCATGCACCGAGGGGGTAAGGCAATGATTCACAGGTCGGCCTTCGTGCCGGGTATGGTGGCCGCCATGGTGGCCGTCGCGTTCATCACGCCGGCACCGGCAGCGGCCGCTCCGGCGTCAGCCCGACGCGGTCACGAGGTGGAGAAGTCGCTGACTGTGGGCGAATTCGTCATCGAGCTGGCGGGACTGATCGAGCCGGATCTGCCCGGCTCCATCACACTGGAGGTGGCCGCCGAGCACCTGCGGCGGGCCGGACTGGATCTGGCGCCGGACATGGACCCAGGACGGCCGCTGACCGAAGGAGATATCGTGCGTTTCTCGGCGGCCGTCGGACTGCAGGGCGTGACGACCCGGCACCCGGACAGGCGGTTTCCGGCCGACAAGCTGGATTCATTGCTCGCGGTCCTGCACCCGGGCCTCACCGACGACGAGTTGCATGGTGATGATGACGATGATGGCCGGGACAACAACGCCGGTGGTTCGGATCGTGCCCGGGAGAAGCGGAAGAAGAAGAAGGACTTCGAGAGTCCACATGTGCCGCCCGGCCAGAGGGACAAGGGCTGAGTCGCGCACGCGCTCCCAGCCAGTCGGGCTCGCGGTCCTGACGGGCAGCAGGCCAGGCAGGTGAGGGCCTCCCCGGCGGGAGGCCCTTTTGCATCGAGGCCACAACCCTTGGGCCACTCATCTCCCGCCATCCGTATCACGAAGCTGTGCAAGGCGTTCGCCCGCAGGCGCTCCGCCCTGGCCCTCCTCCGTCATCCGCTGGCGCGCCCCGAGAAGGTGACCGCCCTGCGTGACGTGGACCTCGCGGTCGAGTCCGGCGAGGTCTTCGGTCTCCTGGGCCCGAACGGGGCGGGAAAGACCACGCTCCTCAAGATCCTCTCGTGTCTCATCCTTCCCGACGCCGGGCGGGCGGAGATCGCCGGCCGGGACAGCGCGGCCGACGAGCGCGCCGTGCAGCGATCCATCGGCTACGTCACTTCCGACGAGCGATCGTTTTACTGGCGTCTGACCGGCACACAGAACCTCACGTTCTTCGCGCGACTCCACGGGATCACCGGCCGCAAGATCCGGCCGCTCGTCGCCGGGCTCCTCGAGCGCGTCGAGCTGACCGACAAGGCCGGGGAGCCGTTTTCCTCCTATTCCTCCGGCATGAAGCAGCGGCTGTCCATCGCGCGGGCCCTCCTGCATGACCCTCCGGTGCTGTTCCTGGACGAGCCCACCAGGAGTCTCGACCCGGTGTCCGCCCGGCGGATTCGCGAGCTGGTCCGGGGTGAGCTGGCGGATCGGGATGGCAAGACGATCCTGCTGGCCACGCACAATCTGCACGAGGCCGCGGACCTGTGCGACCGCATGGCCATCCTCACCGGCGGACGCGTGCTCCGGGTCGGCAACCTCGCCCAGTTCCGGACGCTCTTCCACGCCGACCGCCGGTACCGGCTGGTCACCGACCGCCCGGTGTCCCTGGCAGGCATCGCACAGGTCCTGCCCGATCATGCCGGACGCCGGGCGGCGGATCCCCGGGGCGGATGCTCCACGCTCCTGGAACTGACGGGCGATCTGACGGCCCTGATCCGACATCTGGCAGCGGAGCAGGCGCAGGTGGTCGAGCTGACCCGGGAGACACCCTCTCTGGAGGAGCTGTTCCAGTCGCTGTTCACCGAGGAGCCACACGCAGACCATCCCCAGGGGACGGCATGAGACCCGGGAGTCGCCTGTGGGGGTTTCTCGTGCGGGACTTCATCCAGGAGTACTCGTACCGGACGAACTTCCTCATGCAGCTCGCCGGGGTGCTGGCCAGCCTCGCCATCTGGTACTTCCTCGGGAGCTTCTTCAAACAGTTTCCCCGGCTCGTGGACCGCCTCGGCGGGATGGACTACTTCTCGTACTCGGTGGTGGGCATCGCGCTGCTCCGATACCTGTCCAGCCTGATGTCGACCTTCTCCCGCAAGGTGCGCCAGGAGCAGTTGACCGGGACTCTCGAGGCCATGCTGGTCACGCCGAACCGCCCCTCATCGCTGATCCTGCTCTCGTCGGCCTACGAGGTCCTGTCGAGTTCCGTGTGGATTCTCGCCTGGCTGGTCCTCGGTCGCCTGTTCGGGGCCTCGTTCCATTTCCCGCGCATCCTGCCGACCGTCACCCTGGTCGGTCTGGTGATGGCGTCCTTCGCCAGCGCCGGTGTCCTCTCCGCCGGGATGATCCTTTACTTCAAGCGCGGGGACCCCATCACGTGGCTCGTCTCCTCGGGCTCGGCCCTGCTCGGTGGTGTGTTCTTCCCGCCCGAGGCGCTGCCGGCATCCCTGCAGACCGTCTCGCGCCTGCTGCCGATCACACACGCCGTCGAGGCCTTCCGGGTACTCGTCGTCCAGCAGGGGAGCTGGGCCGCCATCGCGGGCGACCTGCGCTATCTCGTGGTGTTCAGCATCGTCATCCTGCCCCTCGGTCTGGCCCTGTTTCACCTCGCGCTGCGGCGGGCACGGATCGAGGGCACCCTGGTGCAGTACTGAGCGGCCGGATGAACGCGTCATCCGAGGTGCGCGCCTGGCGTCAGTCCCTGCTCTGGTTGCTCCGCAGCCTCTACGTCGCGCGGCTCGCCGTCTGCTACCTCGCCATGGCTCTCGGCCGCCATGCGGAGCCTGATCTCGTCTATCTCGGCCTCACGACCAGCCTGTTCGTCGATCTGCTGATCTTCCTGGCGGCGTTCTTCGCCTACTTCCCGGCCGGCCGCCGGGTCATCCTGGTGGAGAGCTGGTTGCGCCCCGCGGCGCTCGTTGCCCTCCTCGGCATCGGGTTGCAGGCCACCGCCCGTCCAGGGGCGAGCCTGGGATGGGCGCGAGGTGCCACCGGCCCGGTCTTGCTGGGTATCGAGTTCCTGGCGGCCCCGCTCCTGGCGCTGCTCCTGGTGCGCGCCATCGGTCGGACGGCAGCCGCCGGGGGCCTCAGATCCGGTGCGCGGTCCACACGTCGCGGGCCCGCGTGAGCCAGTGCCAGGGCGCCTTGCGCGCGCGGGCCGGTCGCGCCACCGACGACAGGCCCATGCCGTCCACCAGCCGGATGTCCCCACCCGCATCGTCGACGCTGAGGCGCACATTGGTGACGAAGCGCATCCCGATCGGGCTGGACGCCAGGGTCCGCGACCGTTCGACGGCCAGCCGCGCGCCGGAGGCCGCGTCGAGACGCCGGCGCCGCCGATGAGGGACGCCGAGCAGGCTGACGCTGGGCCGGAAACGTCGTGAGCGAACCTCTTCCCCGATGAACGGTTCACCGTCGCGATCCACGACCAGAAGCGAGTGCACGTCCCCGCTGTCGAGCACCACCTGCCGCCAGGCCATGGCAAACTCCCACGCATGGGCCCATCCCCAGGCCCAGGACCGGACTCCCGGACGCGGCGTCCCCGGGCCGGCTCCGTGGTCGTGGACCCCCCGGCCAGAGAACTCGAGAGTCTCGATACCTCCACCCCGGCGCGGGACCTCGAGGGTCCCGGTGACACGCAGATCGAGAGGGGCGAGATCCCAGACCGATCCATCCAGGTCGCCGGTGCCGGCGGCCCGGCCGGCGGGACCGCAGAACGCCAGACGGGTTCCCGACCCGACCTCGACGACCGAGGTGCGCCCGGCGGGTCGTTCCTCGACCTGCACCCTCACATCTCCCGCGTGCACCGCTCCCGAGGTCGTCGAGGCGGCGAAGTCGGCGCCATCAGGACGCGCCGTGCGGGCCAGCAGTCGCTGGCCGTGCCGGTAGACCACGACACGGGTCCGCACATGGCGGTCGGGCCGTCCATCATCCGTCACCTCAGGACGCGCCACCAGGCGAGCGTAGGTCGGGTCCATCGGGTCTCCGGCACTGATGCGCAGCGCGAACGCGATGTCCCGGTCGGCGTCGTACGCCTCGAAACCCCACCATTCATAGGCACCGGGCCGGGTGAACCCGTGCCACCGATCCTCCATGCCCCCCCGCGTCCAGCGCACCATCTCCGTGTCTCCCGGCCGGGCCACCGCCCGCGGAATCAGGATACACCGCGCGGTCGACCTATCGGCTCCGGCGCATGGGGTATGCTGGCACGTGCGCTCCCTGACGACACTGGCAGTCATCCCCGCTCGATGGGAATCCACGCGATTCCCGGGCAAGCCACTCGCCAGCATCGCCGGCCGGCCGCTCATCGAGCATGTCTGGCGACAGGCGTGTGCCGCGAAGACTGTCGAGCGGGTCATCATCGCCACCGATGACGCGCGCATCGCGTCGGTCGCCCGGCAGTTCGGCGCCGAGACGGCCCTCACCGCGCCCGCCCACCCGTCGGGAAGTGATCGCGTGGCGGAGGTCGCGCGGCAGGTCGAGTCGGACATCGTGGTCAATCTCCAGGGCGATGAGCCACTCCTGCCCCCGGAGGCCATCGACGTCGCCATCGGCCCGCTCCGGGACGACCCGGCGGTGGACATCGCCACGCTGACCGCGCCGCTGGCCACCGACGCGGACCGCGCGTCCTCTGATGTGGTCAAGGTGGTGGTCGGGCTGGACGGCCGGGCGCTGTACTTCTCTCGCCGGTCCATCCCCTTCGTGCGGGATGGCGGACGACGACCCGACGGACAGGGGCTCCATCATATCGGCGTGTATGTATTTCGCCGCCGCTTCCTGCTCGAGTTCGCCGGCTGGGCCCCGACACCCCTCGAACAGGCCGAGGGGCTGGAGCAGCTCCGCATCCTCGAACACGGTGCCCATATCGAGGTGGTGCGCATCCCGCCGGTGGCCGGCGGCATCGACACCCCCGAGGATCTGGTGCGCGTGGAGCGACTCATCGGGAAAACGTCGTGACTTCCCGGCAGCCGGACCCGGCGCGCCTTGACGGGTCGGCAACGCCTCCGGTAGGATCCCTCCGTCTTCATGGGTCTTTCGCTGCCGGTACTCCGGAGCCTGAATGGGTCGTTCCGGGAATCATCGATCTTCCCTCTCCCGGCACCTCTCTCGACAATCGAATCGGAAGCCCACCTCACCGATGAGTGGCGGGCGCCGCCTCATTCCGCGCGAGTGATTTCATGAACCAGGCCTACCGGACCAGCGGCAAGAATCAGACCAGGTACATCTTCGTGACCGGCGGCGTCGTGTCGTCGCTGGGCAAGGGGCTGGCGGCCTCTTCCATCGGCCGACTCCTGGAGTCGCGAGGCTTCCGCGTCACGCTCATGAAGCTGGACCCGTACCTCAACGTCGATCCCGGCACCATGAGTCCCTTCCAGCACGGCGAGGTGTATGTCACGGAAGACGGCACCGAGACCGACCTCGACCTGGGACACTACGAACGATTCTGCTCGACGACGGCCACGCGGGATCACAATCAGACGGCCGGACGCATCTACGAGACGGTGCTGCGCCGGGAACGGCGTGGCGAGTACCTGGGAGCCACCGTGCAGGTGATCCCCCATGTCACCGACGAGATCAAGGCGAGCATCCACGCCATCTCGAACGATGTCGACGTGGTCATCGTGGAGGTCGGTGGCACGGTCGGAGACATCGAGAGCCAGCCGTTTCTGGAGGCGATCCGCCAGTTCCGCCAGGACGTCGGCCCCCACAACGCCATCAATGTCCATCTGACCCTGGTCCCGTTCATCGCCGCGGCCGGTGAGCTGAAGACCAAGCCGACCCAGCACTCGGTGAAGGAACTGCGGGCCATCGGGATCCAGCCGGACATCCTGCTCTGTCGCACGGATCGCCTGCTTCCCCCTGAAATGAAGCGCAAGATTGCCCTGTTCACGAACGTCACCGAGGATGCCGTCATCACCGCCAAGGATGCGGACACGATCTACGAGGTGCCTCTCAACCTGTCCCAGGAGGGGCTGGACGAGATCGTGGTCAAGCTGCTGAACCTCCCGTACTCCAGGCGGGAACTGGGCGACTGGCAAGGCCTCGTGGAACGGGCCAAGAATCCGCACGGTGCCGTCCGGATCGCCCTGCCGGGCAAGTACGTCACCTACGAGGACGCCTACAAGTCACTGAACGAGGCCCTGGTTCACGGTGGGCTGTCCAGCAACGTCAAGGTGGAGTTCGACTGGATCGAGGCCGACGAGATCTCCGAACTCGAGCTGACGCGCCGCCTCGACCTGGCCGACGGCATCCTGATTCCCGGCGGGTTCGGCACCCGGGGCGTGGAGGGCATGATCCTGTCGGCTCGCCACGCCCGGGAGCACCAGGTGCCCTATTTCGGCATCTGCCTCGGGATGCAGTCGGCCGTCATCGAGTTCGCGCGCAACGTGTGCGACTGGGAAGATGCGGACTCCACCGAGTTCCGCAACGACTCCGCCCACAAGATCTTCCTCAAGCTGCGGGAACTCGAAGGCGTCGACGAGATGGGGGGCACGATGCGCCTCGGGAGCTTCCCATGCGTCCTGGCACCCGCCAGCCTGGCGGCGCGTGCCTACGAATCTGTCGAGGTGAATGAACGTCACCGTCATCGATACGAGTTCAATCTCCAGTTCCGCGAGGAGATGGAACAGCACGGCCTGAAGTTCACCGGGCTCTCGCCGGACGGGAAGTTCGTGGAGATCGTCGAGCTGGAGGACCATCCCTGGTTCCTCGCCTGCCAGTTCCATCCCGAGTTCAAGTCCAGGCCTCTGGCCGCCCACCCCCTGTTCCGCGACTTCATCGCCGCCGCCTGCCAGCACGCCTCGACCCGCCAGCGACAGGCCGCAGTGCTGTGAGTCCGACTTCCGCCCGGCTGCGCCAGGTTCGCGTCCATGACGGCGTCGTCCTCGGAGCGGGACGGGACCCGGTCTTCATTGCCGGTCCCTGCGTCATCGAGAGCGCCGATCATTGCCTGTCCATGGCGCGCGCGGTCGCCGAGGCCGGCCAGAAAGCCGGCGTCGGCGTCATCTTCAAGGCCTCCTTCGACAAGGCCAACCGGACGGCCCTCTCCAGTTTTCGCGGTCCGGGCCTCGACGAGGGCCTGGCGGTCCTCCGGCGCGTCCGGGAGGAGACCCGGTTGCCGGTGCTGTCGGACATCCACGATGCCTCCCAGGCGGCGCCGGCCGCCGAGGTCCTCGACATCATCCAGATCCCGGCGCTGCTCTGCCGGCAGACCGACCTCCTGCTCGCCGCCGGCCGCACCGGCCGCCCGGTGGCCATCAAGAAGGGACAGTTCCTCGCCCCCCTGGACGTGCGGCACGCCGCGGAGAAGGTCGTCTCCACCGGCAACGAGTCGATCCTGCTCACCGAGCGTGGCACGATGTTCGGCTACCACAACCTCGTGGTGGACATGCGTTCCCTGGCGCTCCTGCGCGAGATCGGCTGGCCCGTGATCTTCGATGCCACCCATGCGGTCCAGCTGCCGGGCGGTGATGGAGAGCGTTCCGGCGGCCAGCCACGCTTCATCGAACTGCTCGCGCGCGCCGCCGCCGCGGCCGGCATCGACGGCCTGTTCACCGAGACCCACGACCATCCCGAGGCTGCTCTCTCCGACGGTGCCAATGCGCTCCCGCTGGCGCGCCTGGCCCCGCTGATGAGCCAGGTTCGCGACCTGTCCAGGCTGGTCGGCAACGCTGGAAACCGGCCGGCGTGAGTCCCCCCTCGCGCCAGGCGAAGAAAGATGACCGGCGCCTGCTCGCCGAGGCGCGCGAGGTCCTGCAAGTGGAAGCCCGGGCCATCCTCGCACTGGCCGAGCGTCTGGATGATTCGTTCAGCCGGGCCGTGGACCTGCTCGCCGGGTGCCGGGGGCGCCTGGTCACCACCGGCATGGGGAAATCCGGCATCATCGCACGCAAGCTGGCCGCCACCTTCGCCTCCACCGGTTCGCCGTCTCTCTTCCTGCATCCCGCGGAGGCGGCGCACGGCGACCTGGGCAAGATCGTGGAGGGCGATGTCCTGCTGGCCCTCAGCCATTCCGGTGAGACCGAGGAGATCGCCCGTCTGCTGGAGATCATCAAGCGGCTCGGCATCAAGCTCGTAGCGCTGACCGGAGAGGCCTCCTCCACCCTCGCGCAGCATGCGGATGTCACCCTCGATGTCGCGGTGGCCTCGGAAGCCTGCCCCCTGGGCCTGGCGCCGACCGCCAGCACCACCGCCGCGCTGGCCATGGGTGATGCGCTGGCCATGAGCCTGCTGCAGCGCAAGGGTTTCCGGCCGGAGGACTTCGCCGCCGTGCACCCCGGTGGCCGGCTCGGGGCCCGGCTCCGATTCGTCGAGGATGTCATGCATGGCGGCGACGCCATTCCCGCGGTGCCCGCCGGCGCAGGACTCCCGGAGGTCATCACCGTGATGACCGGGGGCCGGCTCGGGATCGCGGTGGTCACCGGCGAAGACCGGGAGCTGGCCGGCGTCATCACCGACGGAGATCTCCGCCGCATCTTGCAGGGGCATCTCCCGGCTGGGGACCCCGGCGGCGACATCCGCTCCCTGACCGCGGCGGAATGCATGACGGCGCGGCCCCGCACCATCACGCCGCGCTCCCTGGCGTCGGAAGCCCTGCATGTCATGGAGGCCCACCGCATCACGGCCCTGGTGGTGACGGATCCGGACGGCACACCGGTTGGCGTCGTTCATCTCCACGACCTGTGGCGAACGGAGCTGGTGTGATGGATCTCGGCCCGGAGGCCCGGACCCGGGCCACCCGCATCAGGTTTCTGCTCCTGGACGTCGATGGCGTCCTGACCGACGGTCGGCTGCTCTTCGACCCGGGCCACCCGGAAGACGCCGGCAAGGCATTCCATGTCCGGGACGGCCTGGGTATCCGCCTGGCCCAGGCGGCCGGGATCGACATCGGCCTGCTGAGCGGCAGAGACTCGGCCGTGGTGTCCCGGCGGGCCCGGGACCTGGACATCGACGAGGTGCACCTGGGAGTCGGGACCGTCAAGCTGCCCGCCTATCTGGCTCTCAAGGACCGACTCGCCCTGCCCGATGACACGTTCTGCTACATCGGGGACGACCTGGTGGATCTCCCCATCCTCCGCCGCGTCGGCTGGCCCGCCACCGTGGCCGACGCCCACCCGGAGGTGCTCCGGCACGCGCTGGTGACCGGGACCCTGCCGGGCGGCGCCGGGGCGGTGCGCGAGATCATCGAAGCACTGCTCGACGCCCAGGGCACCTGGGAGCGGGCGGTGAACCGGGTCATCGAAGGAGTGCGCTGATGCGATTCGTGGTGCTGCTGCTCGTGGTTGTTCTTCTCGCAGCTCTGGCAACCTACGCGGTGCTCAACCTGGATGCCCGGGTGGATGTCCGGCTGCCTGGGCGGACCCTGGAGAATCAGCCCCAGATCTATCTGGTGCTGGTCTCCCTGGGCATCGGGATGCTCTTCGTCGGCATCCTGTCGCTACTGGACGGCACGCGCCTGCGGCTGGCCAATCGACGGCAGCGCCGTGAGATCGCAACGCTGCAGGCGCAGATGCCCCGGCCCGGCATCGACCCGGCGTCGAGGCCGGCCTCCTCCCGCGCGCCGATGCCGGTCCGTGAGACCGGTCCGACAGAACATGCCGAGGTGGAACCGGCCGGCTCCTCGTCCCTGACCGACGACGACCCTCCGTACGGAATGTAGGCGCCGCCCGCGACCCCGTCGCGACTCCACAGCGCCGGCGCAGGACCCACCATCGGCGATGGCCGGCCGCGACCTACTCGGCTCCGCCCGCCTCCACGGTGCCGGTGACCAGCACCTCGATGCGGCGGTTCTGGCGCCTGCCCTCCTCGGTGAGGTTGTCGGCAATGGGCCGCGTCTCGCCGTAGCCGCGAATGGCCACGCGTGCCGGATCGATCCCGCCGTCCACGAGCCACTGGCGGACGGTCCGGGCTCGTTCGAGCGACACGAGGAAGTTCTCGCGCTCGGAGCCGATGTCATCGGTATGACCCTCGATCTCGATGGTCACATCACCGTAGTAGGCCATCGCCGCCAGCAACGGAACCAGGTCGGCCTGCGCCTCGTCCGTGAGCACCGAGGACCCGAAGGCGAACATCACCGCCGGCAACGGAATACGGGTCTCGCGATCGAGCCGCATGCTCGGGCAGCCCGTCTCGTCGATGCCGCCCGGACCGGCGAAATCACGGCACGCGTCCACATCATCGCGGAGACCATCACCGTCGGAATCGATGGGACAGCCCACCGAGTCGACCGTGAGATCCGAGGCCGTGCCATCGCACTGATCCAGTCCATCGAAGACGCCATCGCCGTCCGTGTCGATCGGGCACCCGTCCGCATCAACGGCCGCGCCCTCCGGGGTGAGCGCACATTGATCGAGTCCATCGGGAATCCCGTCGCCGTCGGAGTCCACCGCACATCCCTCGAAATCGACGACCGCTCCCTCGAGGGTTTCCGCGCAGGTGTCACGCCCGTCCGGGACGCCATCCGCGTCGCTGTCGGTCGGACATCCGTCCGGTTCGACCGGCCACCCCTCGGGCGTCCCGGGGCACTGATCGAGACCGTCAAGCACCTGGTCCCCATCGGTGTCGGACGGGCAGCCCGCCTCATCCACGATGGCCCCGACAGGTGTCTCCGGACAGGTGTCGCGAAAGCTCGGCACGCCGTCCTCGTCATCATCGATCGGTCCCTCGCCACCCAGCCGGAACGCCAGTCCGGTGGTCAGGGTCTGCGCATCGAAGCTGTCGGCGATGCCGCTCTCGATCCGCACATCGAAGCGCAGCGACATGACATCGGTCAGCCGGAGCCAGGCCCCCCCGCCCACATTCCACTGGGAGGAGTCGAACGATTCCAGACTCGGGCCCGCGACGTACCGCTCACTGGTGGGATCGTTCGGGTCGAGGAGGACCGTCCCGGCACACGCCAGGCACAGGGCCGTGGGCACCATCGACTCGTCCTCGACCTGACCATCGAGCACCACCATGTCCAGTGTGTCGCCATCGCCGTTCAGATCCAGCGCCCGGCGCTCGGGCCCGTTCGGAAAGTTCCGGTCGACCTGGCTCTGGGTCATCGCCCCGTCGACGTTGCGCATTCCCCAGCCGATGGTGCCGTAGAACATCCACCGGCGGTAGTGCGGATGAGTGGCCAGCAGGATGTTGAAATCGAGAAAGTCCACATCCGACTCGGCCGGGCCATCGAACCGGGTGTTCCTCACGACGCGCTGACCCAGGTCGCTCTGGGTCTGGATGCGACGGCTCCCGACGGGCTGGAAGACATCGGTGCTGGAAAGCTGCGAATAGGCGACGTCGACCTGCCACCAGCGGTTCAGGGCATAGCCGATGCGAATACCCGGCATGGTGTCGATGCCGTCGGCCAGCCGCGTCGAGCCGTTGAACACACCGGCGAAGGGAGTGATCTCCCACGACCCCTTCCGTGTCTGTGCCAGCGCATCCGCGCCACCGCACAGGCAGGCCAGCAGCAGCGCACCCAGGGCCCTCTTCATTCGCTCACGCCTCCATTCCCTTGCCAGTTCCCGCGCAAAGAACCTCGATGATACCGGCCGGATCCTGGTGTCGCAACTCGATTCGGCGGCCAGCAGTGCCGGGCGCTGCGGCTTCTCCGCACCGGCCCCTGCCGTCCGCGGTCAGTCTTCTCCCGGAGGATCCGGCTGGATGGTGGCCTCGTCCTCGAGCATCACCGGGATGTCGTCCTTGACGGGGTAGACGCGGCGACACTGCGGGCAGGCCAGGCCGATCTCATCGGGAGTCAGGTGCACCGGTGCCTTGCAGACCGGGCAGACGAGTATCTCCAGGAGTCTCGGGTCGAGCGTCACGCTGTCCTCAGAGGGCCTTCGACGGCGGGCGTCATGCTACGTGGCTCTCCCACAGGTGTCAAACGAGGCACCGGGGGGCGGTGCTAGGATGCCCCGCGTGTCCGGTCGCCTCCCCGACACCTTTTCCCCCGCCCGCATCGTCGTGGTCCGACTGTCGGCGCTCGGGGATGTCATCCGGACCTTGCCGGTCTTGCCCCCGTTGAAGGCGCGCTTTCCGGCCGCGACTCTCCACTGGGTCTGCGAGCCGCTGGCCCTGCCGGTGGTCGAGTCCCAGGAACTCATCGATGGTGTCGTGGTCCTGCCAAGAGGATCGCTGAGTGCGGCGCTGAGACACGGGCGGCTGGTCCGGGCCGCGCGAGAGGTCCGGCACACGATCCGGCAACTGCGCGAGAAACCGTTCGATCTGGTGATCGACGCCCAGGGAACGTACAAGTCCGCGCTGGTCGGTCTCTCCACCGGAGCCCCGGTGCGCGTCGGCTTCGCCCGGGGGGCGGCGCGGGAGTTCCTGTGGCGAGCCGCCACCCACCCGGTCTCTCTGCCGGTCCACGCCATCTCCCGGGTGGACAAGGCGCTGAGATTGCTCGGTCCCCTGGGTGCGGAGCCGGGCGCCGCCGCCGCCCGGCTGCCGGAGGACCGCGAGAAAGCCCGGCGGGCGGCGCGCCTCTGGGAGGCGGCCGGTCCCGCTCCCCGCGTCCTCCTGGCGCCGGGCGCCAGCGCACGGCAGGCCTACAAGCGCTGGCCCGCGCAGCGGTTCGGCAACCTGGCGCACCGGTTGCTCGCGGCCGGAGCCACGGTCAAGGTGGCCTTCGGACCCGGCGAGGAAGACCTGGCGCGCACCGTCTGCCAGGCGGCCGGACGGGTGGACCTGCAGCTTCCCGCCACCTCACTCCCCCTGCTGGCGGAGCTGCTGCGGGCCGCCGACCTGTTCATCGGCAATGATTCCGGCCCCATGCATCTGGCCTGGCTCGTCGGCACGCGCGTGGTGGTGCTGTACGGTCCCACCGACCCGGTGGTCAACGCACCGTGGGGCGACAACCATGTTCTGATCGACGGCCTGTCTCCAGGCACCCCGCGGCGGCGGGATGCGGCGATCATGAGACGCATCGCCGTGGAAGAGGTGGAACACGCGGCCCGGGCTGCTCTGGGAATCTGACGGTCGCGGCCGCACCGGCCGGCTCACCGGGTCAGGCGGTGCAGGAAGAACCAGGCCCGCCGCCGACCGACCGCCGCCAGCAGCCGGCGCCGGCCGGATCGCCTGTCATCCCGGGGCTCGAGCCAGTCCCGGGCCCGCTCGTACGCGGCGACGAAACGGAAGCGCTCGCTCCGGCTCAGGCCCGCAGGCCCGAGAACCTTCAGCGCCGAGCGCTCCAGCCGGGCCAGGTCCCGGCCGCGCGCGGCGGTACCGGCGCGGGGGTGCAGGCGCGCGGCAGACAGGTCGATCACCCACACCGGCTGATTCGCCCCGGCCCACAGGAGGTTCCCCACGTTGAGGTCGCCATGCACGACGCCGGCATCGTGAAGCCGGGCCACCGCCCGCGCCGCCGCCGCCAGGATCCTCTGCCGCGACCGCCCGTTGTCGCCGGCCAGGGCGACGGAGACCGGCACCCCCTCCGTGATCTCCTCGCTCGCGGCCCACAGTCGACAGAAGGGACCCGCGTGGACCGCCAGCCATGCGACGGAGGCGGGGATCGGCGCGCCGCGGGCCCGCGCGGCGCCGGCCAGGAAACACTCCCGGCGGACCCGCCGGGAGCCGATCCACCGATCGGAGCCCCCGCCGGGCAGCGCCGACAGCACCCGTCCCGGGAGTCCACCTCGCCGGTGCTGCTTGACCACCACCGGCCGGTCGGCCAGCCGCAGGCGGTGAATCCGGGCCCGCCCCCGGTCGCCGGCCTGCGCCGGCGGCGACCGGGTTGCCGACACGACCTGCCCGGCCGCCGCCAGCAGGGCCTGTCCGATCGCCCGGTCGCGCGCCGCGACCTCCGTGGCCCCGCGCCGGATGCCGACCCAGCGACCCGAACCATCCTGGCTCCGGTGGGCCAGTCCGCGGCGATACGCCTCCTCGGTCTTCGACGCCATCACCGGCGGCACATGGTGGGCCAGAACATGCTGTCGCCCGGCGGCGGCCAGGCGCCTGGCCCGGGCCGGGTCGTCGAGAAGCTCCTCGATGGCCCGGGCCAGCCGCCGGGGAGCGTGAAACGGCACCAGGAAGCCGCCGCGGCCATCATGGATCACCTCGCCCGTTCCACCGGCCGGCGTGGCCACCACCGGGACCCCGGCGGCGAGAGCCTCCAGAACGGCATTGGGCATGCCCTCGAAGAGAGACGGGAAGGCCATGACACTCAGGTGGGGCAGCAGGCGCCCCAGGTCCGACCGGTACCCCGGCAGATGCACGCGCGAGGCGATGCCGAGAGCCCGGGCCCGGTCGCCGAGGACGGGCCGCAGCGGACCCTCCCCCAGGATCAGCAGGTGGAGATCGTCCTGCCGGCGCGCCAGCAGCGCGAATCCGTCGATGAGATCCAGGTGGGCCTTCTGCGGCACGAGGCTCCCGAGCGAGCCGATCAGTCTCACACGTGCCGGCAGTGAGAACTCCGCGAGCACCTCCTCGCGGGGCGCGACCATCGCGAACCTTGCCGCGTCGATGGCCGACGGGGCCACTGCAATCCGCGACGGCGCAACGCCGGACTTCACCAGGGCCCGACGCACCGCGGTGGAGACGGCGATGTAGAGATCCACACCCCGGCCGTATTTCCATCGCGCCGCGACCGAGCCGGAAATCTTCTGCAGGCGACGAGAGACGACGCGCAGCGGCGGCTGCCGGCCACGCAGAAGTCGGACCAGGAGATGCGCGTGGGACGTGTGGGCATGCACCACGTCCGCCCGTTCCTTCTCGACGGTGTCACGAAGCGCCCGGCGGGCCCGCCCCAGCCGGGACCACCAGCCGGCCGTGAGCTCGAACGACGCGCAGCCGGCGCCGAGTTCGCGAACGCGGGCAAGCAGCGGGGCCCCGGCGGGGCAGAGCACGATGGGCCGATGGCCGGCCCGGAGCTGCTCCTCCACCAGGAAGGCGACCTGCTGCTGCCCGCCGCGCCAGCCGAGCCCGTCGTCGACATGCACGATGCAGAGCGGACCACCGCCCGTCACGGCCACCCGCCGCTCACGACGACCGGCGCGCGGAAAGGCCCATTTCCCAGAGCTTGGCATGCTTCTGGTAGACGGAGAACGCCGCCAGCAGGGCCAGCATCAGGCCGTGGCCGCCGTCGAGAAAGCCGCGCTTGAGCACGAACATGCGGATGAATCGACCGACCGTGTGGCCAAACACGGACAGCGGGCCTGTCCGGCGTCCTCGCTCCCAGCGCTCCTTGGCCCACCACCTCGAATAGCGGTCCATCTTCGGAGCATACTGGGCATACGACCGCATGGAATGGTGGTCGAGCTTGCCCGCGAGGGCGCCGACCGGCCCGTCCGCCTGCATCTCCTCGTGAACACGAACATCCGGGTAACGACACCGGTCCTTCGCCACGAGACGGATGACCCGATCCGATTCCCACCCTCCGTGGTGCATGACGCGGCCGAGAAACGTGTTGCGACGCGGGATCCAGTAGGCAACGCATCCCGGGCCGGCGGCCATCAGTTCGCGAACCTCCGCCTCGAGTTCGGGGGTGACGCGCTCGTCGGCGTCGAGGATCAGGATCCACGGATGACGCGCCTGCGACATGCCCCAGTTCTTCTGGCGCGCCGGTGATTCATAAGGGTGCTGCAGGATCCGGTCGGTATGCCGGGAGGCCGCCTCGCAGGTTCCGTCGCTGCTGAACGAATCCACCACCAGGATCTCGTCGACCCAGGCCAGTGAGGCCAGGCACGCGTCGATGTTGTGCTCCTCGTCATGTGTCGTCACCAGCGCGGTGATCGGCACAGCCGTGGAGGGGCGGTCGCTCGCCCCGGGTGAGCAGGGCGCCGAGGACTGTCGAGCTGTCATCTCTTCTCCCGTCATGCGTGTCCGCCGCCGTCGCCCCCGGTGCCGGGCGGATCCGGGTCGCCGGCGTCGGGACGACGCACAGCATCTTCCTCGTCCTCGTGCGGCTCGCCCGCGTCGGCGGAGTCATCGCGCGGACGTCCGAAGATCACCGCAACCAGGACCCCGGCCAGGTACAGCCCGACCATGGGGCCGGCGACGAGTGTCATCGTCACGGCGTCCGGAGTGGGCGTCAGGACGGCCGCGAGAACGAAGATGATGAGCACAGCGTACTTGAAATTGCGCCACAGAAACCCGGGAGTCACCAGCCCGAGCCGTGACAGCAGGAAGATCAGGACGGGGAGCTGGAAGACCAGCCCCATCGACAGGATGAGACGCATCTCGAAGCTGAAGATGCGCGAGATGGTCAGCATCGGCGCGAACCGGTCACCGGCGAAACCGATGAGAAACCTCACGGCCGCCGGGAAGACCACCTCGTAACCGAACCCGCTCCCCAGGAAGAAGAACATCGAACCGAAGAAGATGAACGGCACGGCATGTTTCTTCTCGCGAGCATAGAGTCCGGGCGCCACGAAGAGCCACACCTGCAGGACCACCACCGGGAAGGAGAGGAGCAGCCCGACGAAGAACGCCACCTTCATCGACAGCATGAACGGCTCGGCCAGCGTCGTGTAGACCGGCCGGATGTCTTCCGGAAGATGCGCCTGGACCGGAGCCATCAGCAGGTCGAGAACCGGCTCCCGGAGGAACCAGCCGACCACGAAGAGCACGGCCACGCTGGCCAGGATGATGAACAGGCGGGTCCGCAGCTCGTCCAGATGCTCCAGGAACGACATGCGGTTCGGGTCCGCGCGACGGGTCGCCATCGAGGGTGGTTGCTCCCTACTCGTCGCGCGGCGGCGGCGAGATCGACCGCGGGCCGGACTCCCCGCCGGAGGCCTCGGTCAGGGTCGCCCTCGCCCGTGCCTCGTCACGGCTCTCGGCCACCGTGGACCGGCCGGCCGGCGGCGGCTCCTCGAGTCGGATCTCACGATCCAGGGTGGACCGCAGATCATTTCCCGCCCGGCGCAGCTCGGCGAGACCCTTGCCGACGGAGCGTCCGAGCTGCGGGAGCTTGCGAGGACCGAAGATCAGCAGCGCCAGGATGGCGAGAACCACCAGTTCCGGACCACCGATCGAGCCGAACACCTGTCCCTCCCTGGAGAGCCGCGTCCTGGCAAGGGTACGTCAGACGCGGAAACGAGATCAAGCGCCGGAACGGCGCAAATGACTGAGACCGCGAGTGATGTCCCTTTACTTCGCCCCGATCCCGCAGTATATTTGATCGGTTCGATGCCAAGACGGTCCTTCATCACGGCGGCGGCCGGTTTTCTGGCTGTCGGTGCCCTGGTCGGGAGCCTGGTTCCCGAGCGGGCCTGGGCCACGACGCACGAGAACGAGAAGCTCCTGCGCTCGTTCGCGACCATCCTGCAGGTGGTCCAGGACCACTACTACGAGGACACGAAGCCGGACCAGCTCGTCGAGGGCGCCATTCACGGCATGCTCCGGACACTCGACCCCCACTCTCACTATCTCAACAACACGGCCTACCGCTCGATGCGGGAGGAACAGCGCGGCTCGTTTTCCGGGCTCGGCATCGTCATCCAGAAACTCGGCCGGGATCGCCCGCTCACCGTCATCAGCCCCATCGACGGGACCCCGGCATCGCGTCTGGGGATCCGCGCGGGCGACATCATCGCCCGTATCAACGGGAAGAGCACCGAAGGTCTGACGTCGACGGAAGCCGTCGACCAGTTGCGCGGACCCAAGGGCACGGACGTCCAGATCACCATCGAACGCCCGGACTCCAACGAGACCCTCGAATTCACCATCACGCGCGACACGATCCCCACGGACAGCGTCACCAACGCCTACATGATCACGCCGGACACGGGCTACGTGAAGATCCGGAACTTCACCCAGACCACCGACAAGGAGCTGCAGACCGCACTCGGGACCCTGCGCGACGACGGCATGGAACGACTGATCCTGGACCTGCGCGGCAACCCCGGCGGGCTGCTCGACCAGGCGGTGGCGGTCGCCGACAAGTTCATTGCCCGGGGCAAGAAGCTGGTCTACACGCGCGGCAGGATTCACGGCTCCAACAAGGATTACTTCGCCACCGACGAGGCCACGTTCCCATCCCTGCCGCTGGTCGTGCTGGTGAACCGGGGCTCCGCCTCGGCCTCGGAGATCGTCTCCGGCGCCATCCAGGATCACGACCGGGGCCTGATCGTCGGTGAGACGACGTGGGGCAAGGGACTCGTGCAGTCGGTGTTTCCGCTGAGCGAGAACAACGCCCTCGCGCTGACCACCGCGAAGTACTACACCCCCTCCGGGCGCCTCATCCAGCGCGACTACGGTTCCCTGGAGGACTACGTCGCCTACCGGACAGATGAGAACTATCACCCGGCCTTCGACAAGGATGCCAAGAAGTTCACCGATGCCGGCCGGACGGTCTACGGCGGCGGCGGCATCGCCCCCGATGTCGAGGTCTCCATCAACGAGCCTTCCGAATTCACGACCCTGCTGTACCGGAGGGCGGCGTTCTTCCGCTTCGCGGTGCACTACCTGTCCAGACACCCGGAGATGGACCAGTCGATGGCGGTGACCAGCGATACGATGGACGAGTTTCGCCAGTTCCTCACCGGCGAGAAGATCTCGTTCGACGAGGCCGACCTCGCCGACAACCAGGAAGAGATCGGGGTCTTCATCAAGGCGGAGATCTTCTCCGCCAGGTTCGGCATGGTCTACGGCGACCGGGTACGCAACGCCTACGATGCGCAGGTCCGCAAGGCGCTCACCCTGTTCGGCCAGGCCCGGGAGCTGGCCCTGCTCGCCGACCGGCCCGGCCTGCCCGCGCCGTCCTCAGAGTAGGCCGTCGAGGCCATGTCTCAGCTTGAGGGGCGCCGGCAGGGCGTTCCACCGCCTCAACACGTCGATGAGAGCCGCCGGGTCCAGACCCATCAGTCCATCGAGAACGCGCACGGCGTGACGCCGCGCGTCCTCGTAACGCCTGCGCACCGCCTCGTCCGGTTCGTCGAACTGATGCTTGTCCAGGAGGTGGTACCGGATCCATCGGCGTTGCTCGGCGTCAAGACTCCGGCGCCCTGAGAGGCGCCCGACGAAGTGATTGACCACCAGCGTCTTCGTGATGTTGGCCCGGATCTCCAGCTCCAGCAACGACATCTCTCGATGGTGCGCGAGGCCGTGCACGATCATGATGAAATGGTCGATCTCCTCGATGAACGCCGCGAAATCATCGACATTCGCCGGGCCCACGCCGCGCGTCGGCGGGTCACTCTCGAGGCGAGAGATCAGGGCGTCGGGGAAGTACACCGCAACCGCCGTGCCATCCTCGATGGACCGGATCAACACGCTGGGACCCGGCAACTCCCGGGCCACCGGTCCGGGGGCCCGGGACAGATGCTCCACCGCCCGGACAATCTCGTGTCGATCCGCCAGACGCCGGTACCCCTGGTCCCCGACGACGAAGGGCGCGATGTCGTCGACTCCGGTGAGGGTGCCGTAGGTCCGCTCGATGAGCCCCTGGGTGACGGCCAGCAGGGACTCCATCAGTCGCCGACACCGCGGTAGGTGAACTCACCGTCACGATGGTCGACGATGATCCGGGCGTAGGGAACCCGGACCCGCGCCTGTCCCAGGACCCGCTGGCGGACGGCGTCGAGGTCGAACGGCCGCTTGTTCCCCTTCAGCTCGCGCAGGTAGCGGAGAATCCGGCGCGAGCCCCGTGACGGCCGCGTCTCGTCCGCCTTGATCTTGCGGCTGATCTCCACATTGAGACACCGCTCCATGACGGCCCGCAGGAACCGGGCGCCGTGATCATGGCTGTACCCCTGCTTCAGGATCTCGGCGCGGGCCGCCGGCTCGAGCTGGGTCACCAGTCCATGAACCTCGTCGAATCGCCGCGCGATGCGACGGAACTCCAGATCGAAGATCCGGTCGATGGCCGACGGATCCAGGTGCTCGAAATGCACCATCTTGAGCCGGTTGACGAACTCAGGGGACAGCGTGCGGCGGAGATCCCGGCGCACCTGCTGCCCTGCGGTTCGATCGGCGCTCTCGACATCGCCGTACCCGATCGGCGCCCCGTGACGCGCCAGGTCCGAGTATCCGATGTTGGAGGTGAACACGAGCATGGAGTTCGCGAAGCTGAGGACCTGCCCCCGATTGTCGGTCACCGTTCCCCGATCCATGATGGACAGGAAGAACTTGCGTAGCTGGGGATGCGCCTTCTCGACCTCGTCGATGAGCAGCACCGAGAGCGGCGCGCCGGCCGCCCGGTGATGGAACTCGGTGAGGATGCCCTCCTCGTCACTGCGAATGAAACCCCGCGTCGCACCGCGGAGTTCGTTGATGTCGCTGGGGTAGGTGTAGTTCGGTCCCTCGAGGGTGAGGAACGGGATCTCGATCTTCCACTCCTCCTCGAGCATGGCGATCAGGGTCTCCACCAGGTAGTTCTTGCCGACACCGGTCGGCCCCACGAACAGGTAGGACGGCGGGCGATTCAGGTTGCGGGTCCCCACGGCGTGGAGGGCGAAGTCATCGGCGAGAGCCCGGATGGCCTGCTCCTGCGCCACCACGGTGTGCTGGAGGCGCTCGACGAGCCCGTCGATGTCCAGCCAGGAGAACAGGAGAATACGCTCCCACGCTGACAGCAGTTCCTCCTTGGAGAGCAGGAGCCGCTCGCGGGCGGCGTCACCCTGGTGCACCGGGAACCGGGCCACGAGCGCCGCCGCATCGGGGGTGCCGCCACCGGCCACCGGGTCGGAGGCCGGCATGCCGACCTCCGGGAGCGACGGCGCCGCGGCAGGCTCCGCGCCCGCCCCCCGGGCCGTCTCGCCCGATGCCGGGCCGGCCTCGTCCGACTCCGGGCCGGAATGTTCCGGATCCGCCGCCCGCAGGCAGTGCAGGATCCGGGCATACATCGCGAACCGGCGGGAACACTGCGCCAGGAAACTCACCTCTTCCTCGATGGGCAGGTTCTGCATGCGGTTTTCCCGGAAGAAGCGGCTGAGCCGCGGATCTTCTCCCAGGCGCTCCAGGATCTCCGACGCCAGGTGATAGGAGCGCTGCCCCAGTTCCTGCAGGGAGACGCCGTGGTAGTCCGACTGCCCGATCAGTCCGACATCGAACAGGCACTTGTCGCCGACCGACTTGATCCGGTCGGGGAGTCGCTTCACCTCGTACACCAGCGCATCCGACTCCGGCGCCGACGGATCCAGGATGTGGCTGACAAACGACGGCACCGTCGTCCCACCGGCGTCCAGGATGTCGCGCAGGGAGACCCGGGCATAGAGATCGGTCAGCAGGAGCACGTCACTGGTGACCACGCGGACCAGGTGAGAGAGTTCGCGCCGGTCGAAGATCTCGTCGGGAAAGCGCTCCCGGACAATATCACGCAGGCGCCGCTCCAGATCGTCGTCGGAGAAGGTCTCGATGCGTTTCGTCGTTGAACTGGCCATGCAGGGATCCTCTCATGCTCAATATACAAACCGTTCGCCGTCCCGCAACAGGGCCGGGTCGGGGGATCTCACCTTCTTCAACGCCGCTGGCCGGTGAGCGGATTCCGCGGCCCGGGCGCTGGCGCGGCGGCATCCCCGCCGCCTGCCTCGTTGACACCGGCGGAAGCCGATGTTATGCTGGCACTCGAATCAGGTGAGTGCTAGCAGCGCCCACCATACTGACTCCCTGGATATGGACAAGTCAAGGATCCCCAAACACTTAGGAGGAATACGCATGAAGGTGAAACCCCTCTACGACCGCGTCCTGGTGAAGCGCGAGGACCCGTCGGAGCAGAAGAAGGGCGGCATCATCATCCCGGACACGGCGAAGGAGAAGCCGCTCGAGGGCAAGATCATGGCCGTCGGGACCGGGAAGGTCGATGACAACGGCAAGAAGCTGCCCCTGCAGGTGAAGGTTGGCGACCGGGTACTCATCGGAAAGTACGCCGGCAACGAGATCAAGATCGACGACGTGGAGCACGTGATCGTGCGCGAGGACGAGATCCTCGGCGTCATCCAGTAATCCAGCCCTCACTTCTTCAACAACGAATCCAGATCGGAGGTTTATCCCAGAATGGCAGCCAAGCAGATCACGTACGCTGAAGATTGCCGGCAGTCGATCCTGAAAGGGGTCAACAAGCTGGCGAATGCGGTGAAGGTCACCCTCGGACCCAAGGGCCGCAATGTCGTCATCGACAAGAAATTCGGCTCTCCACTCTCCACCAAGGACGGCGTGACCGTCGCCAAGGAGATCGATCTGGAGGAGCCGCGGGAGAACATGGGCGCACAGGTGGTGCGCGAGGTCGCCTCCAAGACCTCGGACATCGCCGGTGACGGCACCACCACCGCCACCGTGCTGGCCCAGGCGATTCTTCGCGAGGGCACCAAGGCCGTCACGGCCGGCGCCAACCCGATGGACGTCAAGCGCGGCATCGAGCAGGCGGTCAACACCGTGACCGAGGTCCTCAAGGGCATCTCCCAGGATGTCTCCGGCAAGGCCATCGCCAACGTCGGCACCATCTCCGCCAACAACGATCCCACCATCGGCAAGATCATCGCCGAGGCGATGAAGAAGGTCGGCAAGGACGGAGTCATCACGGTGGAGGAGGCCCGCTCGATGGAAACCGAGCTGGACGTGGTCGAGGGCATGCAGTTCGACCGCGGCTACCTGTCGCCCTACTTCGTCACCGATTCGGAGCGCATGGAGACGGTCCTGGAGAATCCCTTCATCCTCATCCATGAGAAGAAGATCTCGAACATGAAGGACCTCCTGCCCCTCCTGGAGCAGATCGCCAAGCAGAGCAAGCCGCTGGTGATCATCGCCGAGGATGTGGATGGTGAGGCGCTGGCCACCCTGGTGGTCAACAAGCTGCGCGGCACGCTGCACGCCGCCGCCGTCAAGGCGCCTGGCTTCGGCGACCGCCGCAAGGCCATGCTCGAGGACATCGCGACCCTGACCAGGGGCAAGTGCATCACCGAGGATCTCGGCATCAAGCTCGAGAACGTCACCCTCGATGACCTGGGCCGGGCGAAGAAGGTCACCATCGACAAGGACAACACCACCATCGTCGAGGGCGCCGGCAAGACCGCCGACATCGACGGTCGGGTCAAGCAGATCCGCAATCAGATCGAGGAGACCACGTCCGACTACGACCGGGAGAAGCTGCAGGAACGCCTGGCGAAGCTGGTCGGCGGCGTGGCCGTCATCAAGGTCGGCGCCGCAACCGAGACCGAGATGAAGGAGAAGAAGGCCCGGGTCGAGGATGCCATGCACGCCACCAAGGCGGCCGTGGAGGAAGGCATCGTGCCGGGTGGTGGCATCGCATATCTTCGCGCCGTCCCGAAGCTGTCTGCCCTGAAGGAGAGGAACGCCGACATCCAGACCGGCATCAACATCGTCAAGCGCGCGCTGCAAGAGCCCCTGCGTCAGATCGCCAGCAACGCGGGCTGCGAGGGTTCGGTCATCGTCAAGGAAGCGCTCGAGAAGAGCGGCGCCGAGGGATGGGATGCCTCCAGCGAGAAGTGGGTCGACATGGTCAAGGCAGGCATCATCGACCCCACCAAGGTGACTCGCTCGGCCATCGTCAACGCATCCTCCATCGCGGGCCTGATGCTCACCACCGAGGCGATCATCAACGAGATCCCCGAGGAGGAGAAGCCGGCCGCAGCCCCTGGCGGCGGCATGGGTGGTGGCATGGGCATGGGAGACATGTACTGATCTCCCGCTCCTGAAACGCTCAAAACCGATAGCCCCGGCTCACCCCGAGCCGGGGCTATTTTTTGCGGCCTCCAGCTCTACTCGGGTGAGCGGGGGACGCTGCCGGTCGGGAGGGCCGGGGAGGAAGCCCCGGGCGGCCGCTTCTTCTGCCAGAACCAGCGGTCGAAGGTCCGGAAGGCGAGCAGTCGAGCGCTCACGCCGGGGTCCACATCCTCCAGCGTCGTGTTGAGGCCGATGCCGACACGGGCCCGGAGAAACGTGCTCCACGGGCCGGAGAAATTCAGCGACAGGCTCATGCCCGTGGCCGATTCCGCCCGGGAGCCGAAGTCGTCGGGGTTGCGCAGGATGGCATGGTTCAGCCCGACGTCGAGGCGCGCGCCGCGGCTGAGATTGATCGCATAGCCGACCTCCGCGAGGTTTCCCCGGTCGAACTTGATCGCCGAGCCGCCGAACCCGCTCACGCCGGACGTGCCGAACTGGCCGAAATTGAAGCGGGAGAAACGGTCCAGACCGGTGCCCTCGAGATGGGAGAAATGCAGGCTCAGCTTGTCGAACCGGCGCACGAAGAAGACCTTGTTGAAGCTGAACACACGGCGGACCCAGTGGTCGTCGTTGACGTCAAAGTCCGAGCCGTCCGGTTTGCCCCAGAATCCCCACCGGTCGCGCTTGGCTCCGGTGAGCGTGTAGTCGAGGCGGAAGCCGGCCCGGTTGTAGATCCAGCGCAGGGCCATCGAACCGACCAGCGTGTCATCGGGGATGACGAAATCCGGGGCGGTGTCGTCGTCGTCGCTGAAGTTCATGTACTCGAGATTCGCCTCGACCTCGAGCTTGTGGAACGACCCGATCGGCCGCCCCAGCACCGCCCCGAGCTGTTGAGTGCTGATCTTGACCCGTTCCGCGTCGAGATCGTCCGCGATGGCGTCCGTCTCGTCGATCCGGCGGTCGTTTCGCGACAACGGGTTCAGATTGGACTGCACACCGAGAATGGTGCGGCTGTTGCCCAGACCGGGATTCGACCACAGGGTGGCGAACACCGGTCCTGCCCAGATGATGTCGAGCTGGTTGCCGGTGCCCTTGTGATTCATGTTGAAGTAGTTCACGCCGGCAAACGGGATGCCGGGAGTGAAGTCGGAACCGACGGTGATGCCGGTCACCAGGAGCCGGCTGACGCTGCTATCCGCGACGCGGAGATCACGGGCCTGCCGCCCGCCTTCCTTCGTCTGTTCCAGCCGCTGGAATCCGCCGCTGCTGTCGTCGATGATCGGGTGGGCCGACGACCACGCCTCGTCGATCTGCGCCTGGATGTCCGGCGGATTGACCTGGACGTCGTGGTAGCGGATCTCGCGCTCCAGAAGGATGTTGCGTCCCAGCGCGGTGAACACCATCTGCCCCTGGAGACGTCCGAGCAGCCACCATCGACGCCCGCCGGATTCGAACGGCGTGAAGGTCTGCACGATCTCGTTGCTGATCACCGGCAGGCCGGGCAGCAGTTCGATGACCTCCATGCGACGGCGGCTGAACACCTGGGCGTCGATCCAGACCTTCCCCCGGTACTTGCCGTCCGAACCCGGTCCCGGTTCGAACTTCAGCACGTAGGTGGAATGGCCGTCCAGATCCTCCCGGCCGAGCAGCGTGTAGACGTATCGTTCATCCAGACGCAGGTCGAGGGGCACATCGGTGACCTTCTCCGGCACGATGAACGGCAGGTCCGGTCGCCGGGCTCCCCGCCACCGGGCCCCGTTGATGAACATCTCGCGCTCCTCGTACTGGCTGGAGGAGCCGTCCGTGAAGTACCGATTGTGGGTGGCCACGTCGAAGGTCTGGTTGAGATTCGCGACACTGAAGTGGTATTCGATGTCCGCGCTGGCGACCAGGGCGTGAAACAGACGATTCTGGCCGGCCTGGAACCGCCGGTGGCGGGCCAGGATCTCGGTGAGGGAGAGTCCGCGGCCGGTGCTCACCTCCTCGCTGACCCCGGGCGCCCGCGGGGAGCCGACCTGGCTGAGCCGGATCAGCGCCGGGCGGGCGTCGGGCTTGACCACCACGCGCTGGCCCGACCCGGACCCGCCCGTCGCCGGGGCCGCCGCCCCCCCGATGCGCTCCTCACGGGTCACCGGGTCCACCAGCCACGCGATGCCAACCCGGGGCCCCTTCACCCGGAGCACCACCGGGGCCGTGGCCGCCGGGCCGAACAGCATGACGAAGCGCCCTCCACGGCCGTCGTTCTGCACCTCCACGACGGTATCGTCGGGGTACGCCTCGCCGTCCGGGGCCGCCGCCGTGACGCGCCCGAAGGCCGGGGGGACCACCACCGCGTCGGGGCTCAGGAGCGCCCGCCAGGCCGCCAGCCGGTCGGGATCCGGGGAGACCCCGGGTGCGGCCACCACCAGGGAGACCGCCCTGGCCAGAGCCAGCGTCGCGGTCTGCAGGAACGTGTCCTCCCCGACCCCATCCAGCCAGATCGCCCGGCCCGGCAGGACCCGGCGGGCCACCGCCATCGCCTCCGCCGGAAGGCCTGCGTCGAGCGTCACCGCATCGACATAGGGACTGACTCCCAGACGGCCCAGCTCGGCCAGGTCCTCGGCGCGGGAGATCGGTGAGGTCGCCACCACCGCGTCCGGGCGAACCGCCTTGACGCGCACCGACACTCTCTTGAGGAGAAAGGCATGCAGCCGCGGCTCGGCCCGCTCGCTCAGGCGCTCCCCGACCTCCACGAGCAACGGCGTGTCGCTGTGCGCCGACAGAAACCGGTCCAGGTCAGCGAGCCAGGCATCCAGCGCGAACCCGGGAATCGTCCGTCGTCCGGCGCCGGGGTCGCTCCAGGGCGGCACCAGGGTCAGGATCGGCACCAGATCATCCTGTGCGAGCCGCGCCAGGAGCGTCGCCACCGCCTGATCCCGGCGGAGCGCCGCGGCCGGGAGGGTGACGCGCACGTAGATCGGGGCCTGCGGCGACGGCGAGTGGAGGTTCTCTGGAAGGGCGGCGAGAACAGCGGCTCCGGGATCGGCCAGCAGGTCCGGGGGCAAGGACACACCGAGGCCATTCACCGGCAGAACCGATGGTGGCTGTCCGGCGGCGGCGCTGGCGGCGAGCGCGTCACCGGCAACCGAGGCGGCAAGGAACAGGATGACGGCCAGCTGCGGAGAGGGGCGCAAGCACGGTTCCCTTCCGGCTGATCGTAGAGCCCCGCGCCCTCCTGTGCCACCTCGCGGTGGCACCGCGGCTTGCACCCCATGGCGGGATGCGTCAAGAATGCTCCTGGCGCCGGCCGGCGCACCTGGAGAGCCGATGGTCCTGACCGAGAAGATCCCGTTCGTGCTCCTCGCGGCCCTGTTCTCCACCGCGGCGCCTGCTCCCCGGCCTGCCGGTGAACTCCCGCTGGGAGCCATCGCACCGGTATTCACGCTGCGCGGCACGGACGGGCAGGACCATGCGCTGGTGGATCTCGCCGGGGTTCGCGGCACGGCGATCGTGTTCACCTGCAACACCTGCCCGTACTCACTCTCCTACGAACCCCGTCTCATTCACCTGGCACGAGAGTTCCAGGCGCGCGGTGTGGCCTTCGTGGCGATCAATCCCAACGAGGCGACAGGTGACGCGGGAGAATCGCTCGAGAAGATGGTGAAGCGTGCCGCCAGCCGCCACTACCCGTTCCC
>JBHHZI010000025.1:0-28792 GCA_046757965.1 Acidobacteriota bacterium
TGAAGGCTTCGCCTGAAGGCGAGGGGTTTCACCCATCCCCGTACGGGGACACTAAATGTAAATAAATAGGTTGTATCGTCAGACTTGATCAGGGAGGCCTCCCGGGACCGCCTCGCTTGAGGGCGGCGGTGTCTCGTGTCGCCGGCCAGGGGCGCCGGGCTGGGGGCGCCGGGGCGCTGGACGCTGGGACGGCGGGTGAACGCCCCGCCGGGTCCGGTCCCGCCTGCCCTGGATGGGGGACAGCGGCGGCGCCGACCGGGGGATTCGACGCGGGGCGTTCCCGGCTCCATATTGGTCCCGTCTCGCCCGGGACCGGGTCGGTTCGGGCCGGACAGGGGAAGTAACCGTCCGCGCCCCGGCGCCGGGTCCGGACGCAGGAGACGGCGTGTCGAACAACACGCAGGATGGTCGAGCCCCTGGGGTGACGCCGGTGCGGGGGAACGATCCCGCCGCACGGCCGTGGTACGCGCTGACATCGATCCGCACGCGGCTCCTGGTCATCCTGCTGTCCACGGCCCTCGGACCTCTGCTGGCGACCGGCCTGATCACGGGGAGCTACGGCCGGACCCTGCTGGAGAAGTCGATCGGATCCAATCTCCATCGGGTGGCCCATGCGGTCATCCAGTCGCTGGACGAACGGATCGAGCAGCGACGCCAGACGCTCGCGGCCCTTGCCCGGATGCCGGCCGTTCGCGCGGCGGCGTCGGACGGGAGCGCGGCGTTCGCCGGGGCCCGTCAGCAAGGGGTTCACGCGGCGGATGCCCGCTGGCGAGATGTCGCGTGGGTGAACAACCCGATCCGGGAGGCAGCGATCTCCGACGTCCTCCGGAGCACACGTGATGTCCTGCCCGATCTCGTCGAGATCTTTCTCACCGACCGCAACGGCTGGGTCGTGGGGGCCACCAACAAGACCGAGGATTACCTGCAGTCAGACGAGGCATGGTGGATGCGGGCCACCGGACTTGGTTGCGGGCACTTTCACGTCGACGACCTGCACTACGACCCGTCTGCGGATGCATACGTGACAGCCATCGGCATCCCGGTGTGCGACGCGAACCAGGTGGTCGGCGTGCTGCGGGCCGGCCTGGCGTTCAGCCGTATCATCGATATCGCATCCCGTCTGGACCTGGCTCTCGATGACGATGGTGCGGTGTGGATCGTCAAGCAGGACGGCAAGGTGGTCGTCGACGGGGACCGGTCGGGTGGATCCTCGGATGTGCAGGCGGCCCGGCCGGTGCTGGCGGCGGCGCAGGCGCTGGGAGAGTCCAAGCACGGCTACCTCGAGGTCTCCGTGCGAGGCGTGCCGAGTGTCGTGGGCTATTCCGTGTCCACCGGCGCGGGCGAGTACCCGGGTCTGGGCTGGACGGCGCTGGTGGTGCAGCCGACGGCCCATGCCTACGCACCGGTGGTCGCGTTCCAGCGCGCCGTTGGCCTGGTCTCGCTGGTGCTGCTGCTCGGACTGATCCTCGTCGGCCTGCGCGTCTCCCGCAGCGTGGCGCGGCCGATCCATCGCTCCGCCGACGTGGCCCGGGCCATTGCGGCCGGTGATCTGTGCCAGGCCGTGCACCACACCGGGCAGTGGGAACTGGATCGCCTGGCCGGCAGCCTCAACGACATGACGGCGAACCTGCGGGCGATGGTCGGCTCGATCCGGGGAACCGCGGTCGAGGTGGAGGACGTGAGCCGTTCGCTGGCGCGCGGCTCCAGCCGTGTGGTCGAGGGATCGGACGATCAGATCACCCAGGTGGCCCAGACCAATCGACTGATGAAGGAGGCCCGTGCCTCGGTGGAGGGCATCTCCAGCAGTGTCCAGGAGATGGTGGCGGCGACTGCCAGCGCCTCCGAGTCACTGGTGGAGATGGAGACGGTCATCGGCGAGGTGGTGGAGTCCACCGGGACTCTCGCGAGTGGCGCCACGATCACGGCGGACCGCATCCAGGAGATGGTCAGCTCGATCCAGCAGGTCGATGCCGGCGTGGTTGATCTGCGCAAGCTGGCCGAGGCGACGGCGGAGTCGGTTTCCCAGATGGACACCGCGATCCAGTCCGTCGAACATATAGCCGCCCGCACGGCGAAGACCACGACCAAGACCGCGGCCGATGCGGAGACCGGCCGGGTGGCCGTCGAGCGCACGCTCGCCGGCATGGTCGAGATCGAGAGAGCGTCCGTCCGCACCGGGAACGTGATCTCCGGTCTGACCGGTCAGATCGGCAAGATCGGCTCGATTCTCGAGGTCATCGACGACGTCACGGAGCAGACCAATCTGCTGGCCCTCAACGCCTCCATCCTGGCCGCCCAGGCGGGCGAGCACGGGCGAGGGTTCGCCGTGGTGGCGGAGGAGATCAAGCATCTGGCCGAACGGACGGCCGAGTCCACCGGCGATATCACACGCCTGGTCCGGGCCCTGCAGGAGGGCAGTGACGAGGCGGCGCGTGCCGTGGCCGACGGCAATCAGCACATCGTCAACGGCGTGGACCGCGCGCGCGAGGCCGGTGAGGCACTTCTGCAGATCCTGGACGGAGCGCGCGCCTCGTCGGAGATGGTCACCGACATCGCGGCCGCCACGGGAGAGCATGCCTCGCAGAGTCATCACGTGGCGGCGGCGATGAACCAGCTCCACGGTACGGTGTCGGAGATGGCGCAGACCATCGAGACCCAGGCGGAAGGGTGCACCGCCATGCTGGCGGCGTCGGCGCAGATGCAGGCGATGACCCAGCGGGTCGAGAAGGCCATCGTCGAGCAGCAGCAGCGTAGCCGCATGATCGCCCGGTCGGTGGAGACCATCGCCGGCATGGCCCGGAGCACGAAACAGGCGTCGGGACGGCAGCGCGACCTGTCCGAGGAGATCGCCACGGCCATCGATCGCATCGAGGGCGTGTCCGGTGAGAACGTCGCCGCGATCGCCCAGGTCGATGCGGCCATCCGGATCCTGACCGGGAGGGCGGAGAAGCTCCGGACCGAGGTCGCGGCATTCCACGAGGCCGACGACCCGCCCGCGGCTCGGGCCTGAGACCGCTCGCCGACCCGAGCAACGTCCAGGAGCGGGGGATCGGGCCGGCCTTGCCTGCCGGCGGTCTGGATGGCACCCTTACGGCTCGCAGGTGGGGGTCTGCGTGCGTCGTGAACGATCCCGGAGAGGAGCCAGGCAGTGGTCGACGAGCGCAGCGGTCTGCCGCACCGGACCGGATCCCGGTCCGCCGACCCCGGGTCCACGGGCCGCCTGACTTCCCGCTTGCGCCGGGACCTCGGCACATTCGAGTCGTACGCCGCGCTCCTGGGCATCCTCATCGGCGCGGGGATCTTCCGGGTGACCACCGAGGCCTGGTCCCTCACCGGCCCGAGTGTGATCCTGGGATACATCGTCCTGGCCCCCGCCGTGCTGGCCACGTCGGTGGCCTATGCGGTCTTCCTGTCCACCTCGCTCGGCGACGAGCCGGGAGGCGAGTACACCCACATCTCGCGGGTGTTCGGTCATCCCGGGCTGGCGTTCGTCGGCACCTGGTTGAAGGTCATCTCGTACCTGGGCGCTCTCGCCTACCTCGCCATCGCCTTCGCCGATTACTTCATTCCGCTGTGCCGGGGGCACCTGCAGGCCGGGAGTCGCCTGCCGGTGGCTCTGGCCACGCTCTTCTTCTTCTACCTCGTGCACATCTTCGGCGTGCGCTGGTTCGGTCGCCTGCAGGTGGTCATGTTCGCGCTGCTCGGCGCCTCCCTGGTCATTCTCATCGGCCCGGGGCTCGCCGCCATCCGGGTGCATCATTACCGGCCGTTCTTCACCGGTGGAGTGGCGGGTTTTGCGTCGTGCTTGCCGCCCCTGTTCTTCGCCTATGCCGGCTTCGAATCGCTCGCCCAGACCGCCGGCGAGGTCAAGGACAGCCGGCGGCTCCTGCCGCGCATCTTTCTCCGCGGCACGACGGCCACCACCGCGATCTTCATCCTGATCTCCGTCGTGACGTTCGGCGTGCTGCCCGGGTCCGAGCTGGCCACGAGCACCGCCCCGATGTCGGAGGTGGCCGCGGTGTACCTGCCGGCGGCCGGCACCGTGGTCGTGACCCTCGGCGCGCTCATGGCGCTGGCCACGTCGGTCAATGCGACCATGCTGGTGCCGTCTCGTCTGGCCATCATGCTGGCCCAGGACCGGCTGGCGCCGCGCTGGATGGGAGCGGTGTCGTCGCGCACCGGCACGCCGATCATCGGGTTGACCGCCACGTTCCTGATCGCGGCGCTCCTGCTCCTGTCGGGACAGGTGGCGCTGACCCTCAACATCGCGGTGTTCGCGCTGGTCATCCTGTACTTCCTGCACAGCCTGGCGCTGCTGGTCCTGCCGCGCGCCAACCCGGCGCTGGCCGCCGAGGTGCAGGTTCGCATCCCACGGAGCTGGCAGCGGGCGGCGGCCCTCTTTTCTCTGGTCACCATGGGGAGCCTCATCCTGTTGCAGGTGATCCAGGACGTGCAGGTGCTGGCGCACACGACCCTGGCCGAACGACTGTCGTTCACCTCGCCGGGCGGGCTGTCGCTGACCAGCCTCGAGCTGGCGCTGGCCTGGGGTCTCATCGGCGTGGTGTTCTACGCCATCGAACGATTCCGGATACCGAGGAAGGGAGAGGCTGCATGACGTTGCCATCGCTTTCGGCCGCCGCTCGACCGCTCGACCGGCGCCGGCAGGAATTCCCATCTCTTGATACCGGGATCTACCTGATGAACCACAGTCAGGGCCCGGTGCCGCGCGGCGCGGCGGCATCCATGCAGGAGTATGTGCGTCTCTGGGAAGGTCATGGCCGGGCCAACGCCTGGGACGCGCGCTGGTGGCGGATCTGTGACGAGGTCGCCGACCGGGTGGCTGCCCTCCTCGGGGCTGTGCCGGGCAGCGTGCAGATGCAACCGAACGCGTCCGTGGCCCTGTCGAGCGTGCTGTCCTGCTTCGACCTGGGCGGTGAGGGAGCCGGCGGGCCTTCCACCGGCGCCTCCCCGGGGCCGCCCGCCGGACGGCGACGCATCGTCACGTCGGCGCTCGACTTCACCACCACCGGCTACATCCTCGGCCGCCAGCGAGAGGTCGGCGCCGAGATCGAGGTCGTGCCGTCGGACGACGGGATCGTCGTGCCCGAGGCGCGCCTCGTCGATGCCATCGACGAGCGCACGGCTCTCGTGGTGCTGTCGCATGTCACCTACTGCAGTTCCCACCGGCTCGACCCTGCCCCGATCATCGAGAAGGCCCACCGCGTGGGAGCGCTGGTGCTGCTCGATGTGTATCAGTCGGCCGGCGTCGTGGAGATCGATGCCACCGGCTGGGGTGTGGACTTCCTGATCGGAGGCACCATCAAGTGGCTGTGCGGCGGGCCGGCCGCGGGCTATCTGTACGTGCGCGAGGATCTGCGCCCGGCGCTGGCGCCACGCCTGACCGGCTGGATCGCGCACGAAAAACCCCTCGATTTCGTGTCTGGACCGATCCGCTATGCCGCGTCCGCCTGGCGCTTCGCCCAGGGCACGCCGAACATCCCTGCCATGTACTCCTGTCTGCCGGGGCTTCAGATCATCTCCGAGGTCGGCGTGGCCTCCATCGCTGCCGAATCCCGCCGTCGCACGCAGTGGATGATCGACGTGGCCCGGGAGAACGGCTGGACGGTGAACAGTCCCACAGACGCCCTGCAGCGTGGCGGCGTCGTGATGATCGGCGTGAATGACCCGAAGGGCATGGTCCGGCAACTCGCCGCGGCAGGCGTGTCAGTCGACTGCCGGCCGTCAGCGGGGCTGCGTATCTCACCGCACTTCTTCACCGAGGACGGCGAGGTGGAATCCGCCATGGAAATTCTCGCCGAACTTCTCGGCGGCTGACGGGCAACCGGACGGTCCGGTCCGGCACACTCCCACCGGCACGTGCCTGTCGGGTCCCGGCGGTGCCGGCTGGTTGCCCGGGAGTGGTTCAGCGGCCAACGGCGAGCAGGTAGATCCAGTTGGCGGCCAGCAGGGCCGGCAGCGTCCAGCGCAGCCAGACCGGCATGGGTGGGGTGGTCCAGCCGGTGCGCACCGGGCGGATCACGCCGGCCATCGTCAGCCAGGCGTAGGGCAGGTAGAGGGCCAGCCCGGCCAGCCCCAGCCCGACCAGCGGGTTCCAGGTCAGGGCCTGCAGCAGGTGGCCGTGCAGCAGCGCCACGGCGGCGCGCGTGCCGCCGCACGTGGGGCAGGGGATGCCGGTGGTGGCCTTGACGACGCAGCGCGGCCATGCCGGCAGGACCTGTGGCGCGAACCAGACCGCGGCCATGCCCATCACCACCAGGGTGGTGCCGACGCTGCCCCACAGGATCTCCGGGGTGTGCGCCTTCTCGTCGGAGCGCCTGATCCGGCCGGCCCGTGGTCGAGTGGCGGGTTCGGCGCGGTCAGTGCGGGAGGACGTCATTCAACACGCCAGGCGCCGCCAGGCGAACGCTCACCACGATGGCGCAGCAGAGGAGGCAACACAGAAGCAGCGGCAACAGCACGGCGGCGGTCGCGCGTCCTGTGTCGGTCTCGTGTGCGGCGGCGATGCCGATGATCTCCACCACCAGGCCCCAGAAGAATCCGATCACGCCGCCACAGAACGGGATCAGGCTGAACACCGCCGTGGAACCGCTGGCGTAGGCCACGACCCGTGCCGTGGTCTCGAAACCGTACCGCGCCCCTCCGACGATCATGAGGAACAGATGCACGATTCCGGAGATGATGAAGAACGTGATCAGCACGAGGCCGGGCATGATCAGGGCGGAGATGATGTTCCGTGTCACCGGGTCGATGCCCAACGGATTCATCGCGTCGCCGGCCGGAGCGAAGCTGCGCCAGGCCGCGGTGAGCAGGGTGTCCCAGAGGAGGCCGATCCAGCCGCCGGCGGTGCCCAGGATGAGCAGATAGACGAGAGGGGAGGCGAGCCCGCCATCGCGCACCAGGCGGGCGAACGTGGTGCCGGCATCGAAGAGCACATCCCGGACGGTGGCAAACAGGGCGGCCAGATCGAACAGCGAGTGCCGGCGTTCCCAGGCGGGACCATCCCGGCGCGCCGTGCCGTTGCCGGGAGGCGGCGGTGATGGCGACATCGGGGTCGACGGCGGGGGCGGCCCACCTGTCTCCGGAGGAACGCCCGACGCGTCGGACGACCAGGATCCCGGACCGGACATTCGCCCGGCACCTCGGGGGATATTCCACATGGCTCACCTCCTCCCGGTGCCCCTGGGGGCCGCGGGGCCACATTCTAGCCCGGATGACCACCGGCGCCGGGGCGTCGGCCCTATTCGGTGCGCATGGCGTCCACGGGGTCGAGACGCGCCGCGCGCGCCGCGGGATACATGCCGAACCCCAGGCCGACGACCGCCGAGACGGCTACCGCGATGGCGATCCAGGTCACCGGCACCGTCGAGGGGAACCCGGTGCGAACACTGACCAGCCGGGCAACGCCCAGTCCCGCCAGGGTGCCGACCACGCCCCCGAGACCGGTGAGGACCACCGCCTCGGTGAGGAACTGCCAGAGGACGTCCAGCCGCGACGCTCCGATGGCCTTGCGGATCCCGATCTCGCGCGTGCGTTCGGTGACCGACACCAGCATGATCGCCATCACGCCGATGCCGCTCACCATCAGACCGATGGAGGCGATCACCGTCAGGGCCACGCCCACCGGACCGGTGAGGCTCTTGACGAATCCCTGGATCCGATCGGTGGGTACCAGGGCGAAGTTGTCCTCCTGGGCCGGGCGCAGCTTGCGCCTCCCGCGCATCAGGCCGCGCACATCGTTGACCACGTCCTCGACGGTGAACCCCGGGGCGGGCACCATCGAAATGGACGCCTGGTCCCTCCGCTTCTGCGCGAAGTCCTTGCGATAGGCGGTGAACGGGATCGTCACGAAATTGTCGGCGATGGCGCCGAAGAGCGATTCTCGGCTCTGGAAGCCGCCGACGACCTCGTAGGCATGCCCGCCGAGACGGATACGCTTGCCGACCGGATCGATGTTGGGAAACAGATCCTCCAGGGCGCCCTTGCCGAGCACGGCGACACGGCGGTTCCGGGCCAGCTCGTCCCGTGTGAAGAAACGTCCCGATGCCAGCGGGATCCGGTAGATCTGCGGAAAGCTCGGGGAGGCGCCGGCGACCGCCATGGGACGGGTGCGCTTGTCGCCGTAGTGGGCCAGATACATGCGGCCACCATCCTGCTGCTGGAAGTCGACCATGCCGACGGCCTCGATCTCCTCTTGAATGGCATCCCAGTCGCCCGGCGTCAGATCCGGGCGGCCCTGGATCTCGTCCGGGTCCACGTCGCCGCCGAGGATGTCGAACTTCAGGAGATTGACGACCACGTTGTCGGACGAGCTGATGTCGGCGGCCATCTTGTCGGACAGACCCCGGAGAATGGAGACCGTCGCCATGAGAGTCGTCACCCCGATGGCCACGCCGAGGATCACCAGGCTCGAGCGCATCTTGTGCGTCCGCAGTGTGTTCAGCGCCAGCGCGGTGTTCTCGAACAGCAGGGCGATGGCCTTGCGCACGCCGCCGGGTCGGGCCGAGCGGCTCATTCGCTTCTCAGGGCGTCGATGGGGTCAAGCCCCGCGGCGCGATTGGCCGGGTAGATGCCGAAGATCATGCCGGTCGCTCCCGTCACGAGGATTCCCGCCACGATGGACCAGGTCTCGATGGCATACGGCAGCGGCGAGAACGCGGCCACGACACTGGCCGCCGTGAAGCCCAGCACGATGCCGGTGATGCCGCCCGTCAACGAGAGGGTCATCGACTCCGCCATCACCTGGACCAGGATGCCGGTGCGCCGCGCCCCGACCGCCTTGCGGACGCCGATCTCGCGGGTGCGCTCCGTCACCGCCACCAGCATGATGTTCATGATGATGATGCCGCCGATGAGCAGCGAGATGGCCGAGATGCCGGTGAGCGACATGAAGATGCCCTGGCTGATGCTCTTCCACAGGCTCAGCAGGGCATCCGCCGACGTCAGGGCGAAGTCTTCGCGGTCGCTCGGCCCCAGACGGTGCCGCATGCGCATGAAGAACCTCGCTTCATCCATGGTCGGACGGATGGCATCCAGGTCGCTCGCCTTGATGGTGATGCTGATGGAGTCCCACGACCCGAACAGCTTCTCGAAGAAACCGATGGGGATGAAGGCAAACAGGTTCGGGTCGCCGCCGAAAGCACCGGCCTGCTCCTCGACCACGCCGACGACACGGATATGCTTGCCGCCGATCTTGAGGGTCCGGCCGAGGGGGTCCTGGTCGGGAAACAGCATCTCGGCCGTCTTGCTGCCGATCACCGTGACGGGAGCGCGCCGCTGGATCTCCAGCGGCGCCAGATGACGGCCCGCCGAGAGAGGCCAGCTTCTCATGAAGGCGTACTCGATGCTCCGGCCCCGGATCTGTGCGCCCTCGACGTAGCGGTCTCCCGCATCAATGCGGGCGCTCGTGGTGCGCTCGGCTCCGACGTACTCCGCCAGCGTCATGTGTTCGCGCAGGAAGTCGGCGTCGTCTTCTCCGAGGTTGGGGTTGCGGAGCGATTCGAGGAACGCGTCGAAGTCCGTGAGGATCTGGATGTGGTCGACGCGCTCGACACTGAAGATGCCCGTGCCCTCGTTGGTCACGGCATCCTTGACGTAGTGGTCCATGCCCGAGAGGATCGAGACCACCGCGATCACGGACATGACGGCGACGACGTTGGCCAGCAAGGTGAGGGACGAGCGCAGCTTGTGAGCCCAGATCGACGCGAGCGCCAGCCGCATTCCCTCGATCAGGCTCATGTCGACTCTCCCTCTGCGATCTCACGGGCCGTGCGGCACCCAGCGGCAAGATCGTGTGAGTCCGGCCCGGCGGCCTGCCGAGGCCGGTGGCTCGGCAGGTCCGGGGCGTGAACTACTCGTCGTCGTCCGTCTTCTTCTCGATCTCCACCGCGTCGCCGTCCTTCAGGCGGCGCAACGCCGAGAAGTTGCCCGAGACAACCTGGTCGCCCTCTTCGAGACTGGTGCCGATGACCTCGAAGTACTTCTCGCCGGCGATGCCGGTCTCGATCGGGACGAAGACCGCATGTCCCTCACGAACGACGAAGACCCCTTCCTTCTCATCTCTCTTCTTCTTCCCGGTGGCGTCCCCCTCACCGGCGGCCTCGGGCTCCTTGGTTTCTGCGGCCTCGGGCTGGTCCTCCGGATTCACCGGATGGTCCGCCGCCATGGCCACACCGCTGCTCGCCGCCGGCGAGGAGACGGCGGGGGCCTCCTCCGTGCTGCTGTCCGGCTCGTCCTCGTCGATGGCGCGGACCACGAGCGCCTGGATCGGCACCGACAGGACCGACTTGCGGCTGGCGGTGGCGATGCGCGCGGTGGCCGATAACCCGGGCCGGATCCTCTCGTCCGACTCTTTCAGGGTCACCTCGACCTTGTAGTCGACCGACTGGCGCTGGCCGGGAGCGCCGGCGTTCTGCACGGCGCTGTTGGCGATGCGCGTCACCTCGCCCTTGAAGGTCCGGGAGGGGAACGCATCGAGACCGACGTCGGCCTCCTGGCCCAGGCGCACGTGGACGACGTCGGTCTCGTCGACATCCACCTCGGTCTGCATGACGGACAGGTCGGCGATGGTCAGCAGCAGGCTGCCCTGATTGTTGATGGTGCCGCTGATGGCCGTCTCTCCGATCTCCGCATTCTTGCGGATGACCACGCCATCCATGGGCGCCACGATGCGGCAGCGCGCCAGATTGTCCCGGGCTTCGCGCAGGCTGGCCTCCGCCTGCTTGATCCGGTTGCGGGCCGACGCCACCTGCGCCACGGCGACCTCGTGGGCCGCCTCCGACGACTCGTACTGGCTGAGGGGAATGAGCTTGGCATCGAACAGGCGCCGGTCCCGTTCGAACTCGGCCTTGCGAATGACGAGGTTGGCCTGCGCCTCCTGCAGGCTGGTCCGCGTACTGGCGAGTTCCGCCTCGAGGCGGGCCGCGCGCTGTTCGAACTGGGTGGGGTCGACCTGGATGAGGAACTGGCCCTTGTGGACCACATCACCCTCGTCCACGCCCATGTCCACGATCCGCCCGATGACGTCCGAGGAAATGTCCACCGACACCTTCGGCTCGATCTGGCCCGAGGCCTCCACGATGGACGTCAGATCTCTCGCGGCCACGGCATCGGCCTCGATCTTCAGGGTCTCCTCGGTGGACCGTGAACGGCTGACCAGGACCAGCGCGACCAGGCCGCCCACCACCGCGAGTCCGACGACAACCTTGACCGACGTCTTCATGGCTCATGCCCCTCCGCGCAGTGATACGCGCCATGTCCACAAGGGTTTCACCGCCGCCGGCCTCTCCCCGCCGGTCCTCTGGGTGGGGTCATTCCTTGCGGGTGATCTCCGTCCGGACACGGCGTGAGTGGCACCCGGAATCGAACCCCAGAACCGGTTGCTGTGTCCCGTCGGACTGCGCGATGAGGTAGTAGAACGATTCGCCCGGGTCGGGTGTCGCCTCGTCCAGCACCGCCTGGCCGCTGTCGGCCCGTCCCAGGGGCGTCAACTCCTTGAAGGCGACATGCCGGTGCCGGCGGACCAGCTCGGTCGACCTCCCGCGCAGGATCCAGCCGGGACGGGATGGAGGCATGGCGGTCGTCTCGATCCGTGTGGCCTCGCCCGGTCCGGCCGCGTCCACGCGCACCCGGGCCTCGGTCTGGCCGAACCAGACGAAGGCCGGCAGGCCTGCCGCGACGAACGTGGCCCGTCCGTCGCTGGCGAACGAGACCGTGCGTCCCGGGTCGAGATCCAGCCGCACGGTCGGGAGCGGCGCCGGCGTCTCCTTGAGGCGGAAGTGCATCTCGGCCAGCTCGCCCGCCGGCAGCGGCAGGACAGGTCGCATGCCGGCGGAGTTCAACACGATGCTGATCTCACCCGCCTCCGGGTCCTCCTCGTGGGAGAAATAGGCATTGTGACCCAGCAGGCCATGGCCGGGCTGGACAGCCGGCTCTTTCTCGGTCTCGTCGAGGGTCAGAAGGGACGGGTCGAACATCAGGGTGGTGCGCAGCGACGCGGGCCGATCGGGGCCGCCGGCCAGGTTCAGCAGCGCCACGAATCGGGACGTCCCGCCCTCCACGCAGACATCCGGCACGTACAGGCGCACCTCCCCGTCCGCGGCCACCACCGGCATGGCCAGCAGCACGCAGCAGGCCCCGAGGGCCGCCCACCATCCCGGTGTCACACGCAACAGGACCCCATCCGACCGTCCTTTCGACCACTATCTCCTCACCATATTTTACGACGATTCCCGCCGCCCAGCCCGACCTTTCGGCGCCGCCACCCGGCCGCGGCAGCGGTCAGGAGGACGGATGGGTCATGGACGCCGGGTCCAGGGCCCGGTCGAGCTCGTCGTCGGGCAGGACCTTCTCCTCCCGGGCGACCTCCCGCACCGTGCGGCCCGTGGCGTACGCCTTCTTGGCGATGGCCGCCGCCCGGTCGTAGCCGATGAGCGGCGCCAGGGCGGTGCCCATCGCCAGCGACTGCTCCACCATCGCCCCGGCCCGCACGGCGTCGACCTCCAGGCCGTCGACGCAGCGCTCGGCCAGGACACGGCTGACCGAACCCAGCAGTTCCACCGCCTGGAGAAGATTGTGGGCGAGCACCGGCATCATCACGTTGAGCTCGAAGTTGCCGCTCATGCCGGCGAGTGTCACCACCGCGTCGTTGCCGATCACCTGGGCGGCGACCTGTGTCACCGACTCGCAGATCACCGGGTTCACCTTCCCCGGCATGATCGACGAGCCCGGCTGCGTGGCCGGGACCCGCAGCTCACCCAGACCGCATCGCGGTCCCGACCCGAGCCAGCGGATGTCGTTGGCGATCTTCATCAACGACGTGGCGATGGTCTTCATCTGGCCGGAGGCCTCCACGCAGGCGTCCTTGGCCGCCTGGGCCTCGAAGTGGTTCTCCGCCTCGTGGAACGCCAGCCCGGTCTCGGCGGAGATCACGGCGATGGCTCGCCGGGCGAAGTCGGGGTGGGTGTTGATGCCGGTGCCGACGGCGGTGCCGCCGAGCGCCAGGCCGGCGACGGCCTCCGCGGCCTGGCCGGCCCGTTCGATGGCGTTGTCGAGCTGCGCGCGAAAACCGCTGAACTCCTGGCCGAGGGTCATCGGCGTGGCATCTTGCAGATGAGTGCGCCCGATCTTGATGTGCTTCGCGAACGCCTCCTCCTTCGCGGCCAGGCGGTCCCTCAGCGTCTCGAGCGCGGGAATCAGGTGTGCGGTCAGACGCATCCGCACCGCGACGTGAATGGCCGTGGGAATGACGTCATTGGAGGACTGGCCGCAGTTGACATGATCGTTGGGATGAACCGGCGTCCTGGAGCCCCGTTTCCCTCCCAGGATCTCGATGGCCCGGTTGCCGATCACCTCGTTGGTGTTCATGTTGGTCGAGGTGCCCGAACCGGTCTGGAAGATGTCGACCACGAACTGGTCGTCGAACTTCCCGTCCATCGTCTCGCGGGCCGCCTGCTGGATGGCGGTGGAGATCTTCTCGTCCAGGCGTTCTAGCTCCAGGTTGGCCCGGGCGGCCGCCAGCTTGATCAGGCCGATGGCATGAATGAACGGGCGAGGCATGCGCAGGCCGCTCACCGGGAAGTTGAGCACCGCCCGCTGTGTCTGGGCGCCGTAGTAGGCGCTCGCCGGAACCTCCATCTCACCCATCGAATCCGTCTCGATCCGCGTGCTGGTCATGGCTCGCCTCACTCCCCGCTCATCGCGCGTGCGATGAAGGGCACAACAGGTGGGTCAAGAGGATACAACGTCGCGGCGGCGGCCCGCCCGCCGGCGCCCGGTGCCCGACCCTGGTGGAGCCGGCGGCCGGTGTCGGGCTACACTGGGCGCTGGAAAGGGGATCCGTCCATGAAGGACTTCTTGCAGGAACTGGGCATCGAGACGGTCAACTCCGGCGTCTCGGCGGGGACATTCGTGACATCGCCGGCGGGGCCGGAGGTCGCCAGCATCGATCCCGCCACCGGTGAGGCGATCGCCATGGTCCGGATGGGCGGTCTGGCCGATCACGAGCAGGTGGTGACCACCTGCCAGCAGGCCTTCGCATCCTGGCGGAGCGTGCCGGCACCGGCGCGGGGACAGGTGGTGCGGGTCCTCGGCGAGGAGTTCCGCCGCCACAAGTCCGCCCTGGGCGCGCTCATCGCCCACGAGATGGGCAAGATCCGCAGCGAGGGCGAGGGTGAGGTGCAGGAGATGATCGACATCGCCGACTTCGCGGTCGGTCTTTCCAGGCAACTGTACGGCAAGACGATGCACTCGGAACGCCCGGGCCATCGCATGTACGAGCAGTGGCATCCCCTCGGTGTCATCGGCATCATCTCCGCGTTCAATTTCCCGGGTGCGGTCTGGGCCTGGAACGCCATGGTGGCCGCCGTCTGTGGCGACACCATGATCTGGAAACCGTCGTCGAAGGTGCCCCTGACGGCCATTGCCATCCAACACCTGTGCGACCGGGTGCTGGCCGAGGCCGGCCATCCCGGTGTCATGGCGTTGCTCGCCGGTTCCTCGAAGGACATCGGGCAGGCGCTCATCGATGACCGGCGCCTGCCGCTGATCTCCGCCACCGGATCGTGCCGCATGGGCGAGACCATCGGCCGGGCGGTGGCGTCGCGCTTCGGCCGGTCGATCCTCGAGCTGGGCGGCAACAACGGCATCATCGTCCTGGATGACGCCGACCTGGACATGGCCCAGCGGGGCATCCTGTTCGGTGCGGTGGGCACGGCAGGCCAGCGCTGCACGACGACCCGCCGGCTGCTGGTGCAGAAGGGGGTCGCCCGGGAGCTGTCGAGCCGGCTCGTCAAGGCCTACGGCAGCGTGCGCATCGGCGATCCCCTGGACCCGGACACCCTCATGGGGCCGCTCATCGATCACGATGCCGTGCAGCAGTTCCGCACCGCCATCGAGCAGATCCGCGCGGAGGGGGGAGAGATCCTGACCGGCGGTCACGTGCTGGATCGCCCCGGGTCGTTCGTGGAACCCACACTGGTGAAGGCCCACCCCGGCATGACCCTTCTCCAGGAGGAGACCTTCGCGCCGATCTGCTACCTGCTGGAGGTGGAGGATCTCGACGAGGCGATCGAACTGCACAACGGCGTGCGGCAGGGGTTGTCGTCGGCCATCTTCACGAACGATCTGAAGGCGGCGGAGCAGTTCCTCTCCCATGCCGGCAGCGATTGCGGCATTGCCAACGTCAACATCGGCACCTCCGGCGCCGAGATCGGCGGGGCGTTCGGTGGCGAGAAGGAGACCGGCGGGGGTCGGGAAGCCGGCTCGGACGCGTGGAAGGGGTACATGCGCCGGCAGACCAGCACCATCAACTGGTCGGACGAGCTGCCCCTGGCCCAGGGCGTCTCCTTCGACTGACGATCTCGTCAGTGCCCGGCCCGCCGGGCCCGGCCCGACGTGGGTGACTCAACCTTCCGGGAGCTGTCCGGGTCAAAGAGTCAGGGAGAAGCGTCTGGATGCCGGACCGGCCCACCGACGAGGAACTCATTCGTGCCTGGCGGGCCGGCGAGGCGGACGCCTTCGACCGTCTCGTGGAGCGGCACATGAAACGGATCTACGCGCTGGCTTTTCGCCTCACCGGCTCGCATGATGCGGCCGACGACCTCGCCCAGGAATCCTTCATTCGCGCCCACCGGGGTCTGTCCCGTTTCCGCGGTGAGGCGCGGTTCGGCACCTGGCTGACGCGTATCCTGCTCAACCTGGCGCGCAACCCGCGCCGCTCGTTCCTGCCCCTGACCACGGCTCCCGAGCCGGTCACCACCGGCCAGGGCGCCCTCATGGGCCTCATCGATGACGAGCGGCGTAAGCAGGTGCGCGCGGCGGTCTCGACACTGCCCGAGAAACAGCGGCAGACGCTCCTGCTGCGTCTCTACGAGGGGCTGCGTTTCCGTGAGATCGCCGGGGTCTTGGGCACCACCACGGGCACCGCCAAGGCGAACTTCTTTCATGCCGTGCGGGGTGTGGCCCGGCGGCTGGCCCCGGAGGACGGACCATGAGCCGAGCCGTCGACTGCGAGGCGGTTGAACAGGACCTGGCGGCCCGTCTCGGTCCGGGGAAGGACCCGGGACGGATTCCCCTCGATGTGGAGGTGGCCGCTCATCTGACCGGCTGTGACCGTTGCCGGGCGTTCGATCGACGCCTCCACGCCGTCGTCGACGAACTCTGTCATCACCCGGTCCTCGACCCGGGCCCGGCCTACTGGCGACGCTTTCCCCGCCGGGTCCGGTCCACTCTCGCCGGGGAGGGGCCGGCCGGTCGAGGGTCGGGCCCCTGGTCCCGCTGGCCGGTGTGGAGTGGCCTGGCCGCCGCCGCGGCGCTGCTGGCACTCATCCTCATCCAGTTGCCGGCGCCAGGTGACGCCGCGCCGGGCGGTGACAGCGCGCGAGGGACGACCCGCCTCGCCGCGGACGCGGCCCTCACCATGCCGGACGATGCCGACGGGGCGCTGGCTACCTCGCTGCAGCGGGTGGCGAACGGTCCGGACGTCCCGCCGGGGGCGCTGGTCGACGAGTTGCTCGGGGCGCGCAATGCCTTCGAGACCGGTTGGAGCGACGTGACGGCGGCTGTTGACGATCTCGACCGGGATCAGCAACTCGAACTGCTCGACGCGCTGCGCGCCGAGGTCAACGGTCCGGCCTGATGCGCATACCGGCAGATGGACGACCCGATGAAGGGGGGACGATGAGACACCGCACATCCCGACATGTTGGCGCGAGTTGCATCGTCGCCTGGCTCCTGCTGGCCGGCGCCGGGCTCATGGTTCCCGGCCTGGCACGCGCCGATCCGGCGCCGGGCCACCCGGGGTTGCGGAGCGGCCTGCTGTCGGACCAGAGCGACGGTGGCGATCGCCGCGACGATCTCCGGCGAGATCGGCGCACGGGCCGGGCCTCCGACCGGCGCGGTGGAGATGTCGACCGGGAACTGGCGCAGACGATGGAAAAGCTCATGGTGCTGCGCCTGTCGAAGCATCTCGAGCTGGACGATGCCCAGAAGGAGCGTGTCATCCCGCTGATCAAGCAGATGACCCGGGCCCGCCGCGACTATGCCCGGCAGCGCCGGGACGCCCTCCGCGCGCTGATGGCCATGTCGTCGGACCCGGGAACGGACGAGCAGATGATCCGGCAGCGCCTGGCGTCGTTCCACGACGAGGAAGCCGCCTTCCGCCGCGACGAGGAGGAGATCGCACGCCAGCTGCGGACGCATCTCGATGTGCGCCAGCAGGCCCGCCTGCTGGCCTTTCAGGAACGGTTTCGCGACGAGATGCGCCGGCGCATCGAGGACGTGCGGCGCGGCCGTGGCGCGCCCGGCGGAGTTCGGGATGGCCGGCGCCGCGATGCCGAGGATCGCCGGCCGTCCGGACGACGCCCGCGCTGATCGGGCGGTCCAGCGGCCGGCCTGACCTGCAGGCGGCCCGCCGCGTAGTCGAACGTGAGCCGGTCGCCGCGCAGCAGGTCCACGCCCAGGAGGCCGTCGATCTCGGTGCCCAGTGAATGACTGAGAGCGGACAGATCGAGCACGGCCATGCCGCGCGCGCTGACCTCGTGGCCGAGAAAGGCCAGGCGGACTCGATCCCGCACCCGGCCCACGTCGCCGCTGGCGCCGGTCAGTCCGTCGAGACCGGTGGCCGAACCGCCGGCCGATTCGCTCACCCCCAGCCGCGCCAGCCCGGCCCGGGACAGCACGCTGCGCGCCGCCCCGGTGTCGATCACCAGGTGAACCGGCCGGTTCGCCAGCCGCGCCTGCAGGCGCAGCATTCCTGACACGTTGCGGACCCGCCATGACGTCCCGGTGGGGCAGCCGGGATGTGGCGGGGCGGCGCGCGCCAGGTGCAGCGAGCGGAACCGGTCGAGCGCCGGTGTGAGCGGTGCCAGCAACGACAGGCCGAGGATGCCGCGGGGCGCGGCCCGGTCCTCGGTGATCACCGCCGGCACGTCATGGAAGGTGAACGGGCCGACCTGCAGCGCCGGCAGCAGCGCGAACGGCAGGACCCTGGTCTTCGCCGACACGCCCCGGATGGTAAACGCGCTCACCGGGTGGAGATCGAGGCGGCGTGCCAGCGCGGCCGAGAGCGTCACCCCTCCCGCTCCCGAGTCGAGCAGGAACGGCCGGCCGGGCAGGGAGCCGATGGTCACGTCCACCCACGGCCTTCCGGCCACCTGATCGAGTCTCAGCGGCGCGGCCGAGGCCGGACCGTCCAGGCGGTAGAGCGGACGGTCGCCGGCTTCTTCCAGCACCGCCAGCCAGGCGCGGGAGTTGGCGAAGACCTGCTCGCCTTCCGCCGGCGGCAGCTCGAGGTAGTGGCGATACAGCGCCAGCACCTCCTCCCGGTCGGCGACCAGGGAGGCCAGCCGGCGCACGATGCGCGGGTCGTCCGGATCCCTGGCGACGGCGGCGCGCAGCAGGTGACCGGCATCCTGATAACGCGGCACGGTCAGCGCGTGGCGGGCCAGCCCGTACCAGGCCCCGGCCGGCCGGGGGTCGAGGGCCAGAGAGCGGCGGAAGGCCAGGCCGGCGGCGTCCAGGTCTCCGGCCCGGAAGTGGGCTTCTCCCAGGGCCAGCAGGGCGGCCGCCCGCGGCGCGGCCGGGGCCACCGCGCCATCTCCCTGCCGGTCGACAGCAGCAAGCGCCTGCCGCGCCAGTTGCCGCCCAGCCGTGAAATCGTCTCCGGCGGTCTTCGTGCGGGAGAGGCCGGCCAGGGCCTGTGGATCTGCAGGCGAGGTGGCCAGGCGCGCCGCATAGAGCGCCGCGGCCGCGTCGATCTCGCCGGCCACCAGCAGGCGCGCCGCCTCATCCAGGCGGTCCGGCGCCGTCTCGTTCCCGGCCGGCGGCACGACCGATGCGATGGCGCCGGACGGGCCGGCCAGGCCGGCCAGACATCCCAGAGCGAGCGCGGCCTGACCCGCCAGCCGGCGGAGCAGAGGGAGAGAAGGAACGGGCGGTGAGCCGGCCGGCGGGTCCGGACTCAGCGGGAACCCTTGTCGGTACCAGATCGGGGGCGGTCGAGGCTGGAGAGGTCCTCCGCCAGGGCCGCCGGCAGGTCGATATCCGGGCCCCACCCTTCATGGAGCGAGGCCAGCTTGCCATCCCGGTCGAGGACGAACAGCGTCGGGATGGTCCGGATGCCGTACTGCTCGACGAAGTTCTGGCCCGCCAGCAGCACGGGCAGGTCCAGGCCGACGCGCGTCAGGAACCCCTGCACCCGGGCCCCGCCGTCGCCGAGATTGACGGTCAGGAAGACCGCGTCGGGATGTTCGTCGCGCAGCTCGTCACGGGCGCGCTGGAACTGCGGCAATTCCTGCCGGCACGGGGCGCACCAGGTGGCCCACACCGACAGGAGCACCGGCCGCCCGCGGAAATCGGCCAGGGCGTGGCGGCCGCCGGCCAGCGCCGGCAGGTCGAAGGCCCGGAACTCCCGGGCGGGGCTGAAGCGGGTGGTGCCGCCGTGAATCGGCCCGGCCTGCAGCAGCAGGACGCCGGCCAGCAGACCGATCCAGAGCACCGACAGTCCTCGGGCACGACGTCTCATCAGGGTCATGATACTGCCAACCGGGTCCGCGCGCCCCTCAATTCCCACCCCGGGGCGATGCGGCCGGGTCGGGCGCAGGCCGGGATGCGCCTGGCCGGAATGCCCCGCCGGAGTCCGGAGCGAACTGGTGCGTGGCGGTGGGGCCGTGGTAGTCTGGCCGCTGCATGTTCGAACCGTCGAGCAGAAGGCCGCCAGGCGGCCGGTCGTCCCGGCCGGAGGCGTCACCAGACGCCGGCCCCGGACGGCCCGGTCCGGCCGCATCGCCCCGGCGGGACTTCCTCAAGACCGCGGGCAGCCTGGCAGGCCTGGCCGCGCTGACCGGGTCGGTGCCGCGCATCACCGCCGCCGCTAAAGCAAAGAGTGCTGCCCCCGCGGCATCTGCCGGCGGCGGCCCGGTGGTCGTGTCGTCCGCCAACGGCCTGCATGCCGTGGATGTGGCGATGCAGAGGCTGCGGGCCGGCGAGGACACACTCGACGCGGTGATTGCCGGGGTCAACACGGTCGAGGACGACCCCGACGACATCACCGTCGGTTATGGCGGCCTGCCGAACGACCGGGGCGTGGTGCAGCTCGATTCCTCGGTGATGCACGGGCCGTCGCGCAACGCCGGGGCGGTGGCGTCGCTCGAGAACATCCGTAACCCGTCGAAGGTCGCGAAGGTGGTGATGGAGCGCACCGACCACGTGCTGCTGGTCGGCCCGGGGGCACTCGAGTTCGCCCGGCTGCACGGCTTCCCCGAGGAGAATCTCCTGACCGAGAAGTCGCGCAAGATCTTCCTCTACTGGAAGGAGACCCTCTCCGACAAGGACGACTGGTTCACCTCGCCCGAGGAACTGAAGGATCCGGACCTGGCGCACTACGTGCGGACCTATGGCACCATCAACTGCAACGCCGTCAACGCTGCCGGCGACCTCTCCGGGGTGACCACCACGTCGGGATTGTTCTTCAAGATTCCGGGCCGCGTGGGCGACTCCCCCATCATCGGTGCCGGACTGTACGTCGACAACGACGCCGGAGCGTGCGGGTCGACCGGCCGAGGAGAGGCGGTCATGCTCTCGTGCGGTAGCCACTCGGTGGTCAGCCACATGGCCGCCGGGGCCTCACCCGAGGAGGCCTGCCTGCGGGTGCTGCAGAAGATTGCCGACTGGTCGAAGGCGCCGCAGCTCGTCAATGACGAGGGTCGCCCCAACTTCAACGTCAAGTTCTATGCCGTCAACAAGCAGGGAGCCCACGCCGGCGCCGCGCTGTGGAGCGACAGCCGGTACGCGGTGCATGACGGCAGCCAGGCGCGTCTCGCCGACTGCGCTTACCTGTTCAAGAAGAAGAAGTCCCGGCGCGGCTGATCCGGGATGGCGCATGGCGCCGGCCGTCTCAGGGCTGGCCCCGCAACCGGCGCGCGAGGGCCCTGGCGGCCACGCGCACGGCACCGGTCTCGGCAGTGCCGGAGATCGGCACCGCCGGCGTCAGCCCGGCACGATCCCACCGCTCGCCTGCCGGCGCCCGCAGCTCGAAGCGGGTGAGTGAGAGCCCCGAACCGTCGGCGAGCAGCACGGCCTTCTGCCCGACGCCCTTTCCCGCCGTGCGCTCACCCACCAGCACCGCCCGGGCCTGATCCCGCAGCGCGGCGGCGAGCAGCTCGGCGGCGCTGGCGGTGGTGCCGTCCACCAGCACGGCCAGCGGACCGGTGGGACGGAACGGACCGGCCTCCCGGGTGAGCTGGAGCTGGCCGCCGCGCCGTGTGAGGTAGGTGGTCACCAGGCTGCCGGCGGGCAGGAACTGCGCCGCCACCTCGACGGCGAAGGTGGCGTCGCCGCCGCGATTGTGTCTGAGGTCGACGATGACGCCGGCCACCGGCGTGAGCTGCGCCAGCGCTCGCTCCACCTGGCGGGCCACGTCCGGCCCCGCCAGGGTCGGAATCGACAGGTAGCCGATCGACGCGTGGGGATCTGCGCCGGTCTCCGGCACCAGTGTGGCGAGCGGGTAACGGGCGGAGCGTACCCTCGGATCCTGCGCGAACGCCGTCGCCACGCGGGCCGCCCGGCCGGCTCGGGGCGTGCTGTCTACCGGCAGGATGGGGACGGCGGTTTCCCCCGGATGGGCCGGTGGGTCGCCAGCGGGCTGGTCGCCAGCGGGCGACGATCCGCCGTCGCCGGCTCCGGCGAGGTCCGCAACGCTCGTCTCTGCGGCTGAGATGGTCTCGGTGCTGTTGTTCGTGCTGCCCGGGCGAACACCACTGTGGCCGTTCGCATCGGCTGGCCCGGTCGCAGCACTGCGGCCAGCATGGTCCCCGCCCGCGGCCGTGCCACCCGCGGTGCTGCCGCCGGCGCGGACCTCGTCTGCCCCGTGGCCGTCGGCGTCAGCCGGAGAAGGGGCGGTCCGCTCGGGGTCATCGTCGCCGTAGGCCTCCTCGGGAACGGTGATCCACGGCCGCGCCGTGCGCGGCCCGGCGGCCCGCTCGGCCGTTGCCGGGGGTGCGGCGTTGGGGGCCAGCAGGTAGTTGGCGAACAGCGCCGGAGCGAACATCCGGGCCCAGCGATCGTCGAGAGCGGCCAGCAAGGCGGCGATCTCGTTCTTGGCGTCGGCCACGCTGCGGATCCGCGCGCGCGCCTCGTCCCGCCGGCGGTAGATGTCGACGCCATTGAAATCCGGGTCGTGAAACTCGTCGCGCACGATGCGCCAGACCTGCTGGTAGAGATCCCACGGTGAGATGGCCACCGCGCCGCGCAGGATGGCGCGCGCCTCGCCGTCGCGTCCCTGGCCGGCGAGGAGGAGCGACAGTGTCATGCGGGGCTGCAGGGCGAGTGGCGAGGCGCGCAGCACCTGGCGCAGCTCCGCCATGGCGGTGGCCTCGGCACGATCCGCCAGTGCCGCCCGGCTGCGTGCCAGGTGCAGCGGCACGGAGCGCGGGTTGTCGGGTCCGAAATCAGGCGGCAGCGACTCGTCGGCCGGGGCAGGAGCGAGGTTGACGATGCCGGTGTCCGGTTCGGCCGTCACGCCGCGGACGGAAGGCGAGGCGCCGTCCTTCTCCGTGGTCACCGGCGTGTCCGGCGAGGAGCCGGAACTCGACGCCGGATCCGCGGCGTCAGAGGCCAGGGAACCGGCGATGGCTGCCGCAGCCTCGTCGATGGTCAGCAGGCCCGCCCGGGCCAGCAGTCGGTGAGCTTCTTCCGATTCACCGGCCACCGGCCCGGCCAGCGAGGCGGCCTGCGCCACCGCCCCGCGTTCCAGCAGCAGGCGAATGTGCAGCACCTTCAGGTTGGTCGGCGCACTGGCCGGGCCGGCGCGCTCGCCGACGTCGCGGACGTAGGCGAGCCAGTCCTCGCGCGTGCGAAAACCATCCTTGAGAAACGTGTAGGCGATGTTGGAGGCGGGATGGTCCAGCAGCACCGTCTCCAGCTCGGCCACCGACTCGTCGAGGCGCCCGGCGCCCTGGAGCGCGAGCGCCAGCCGCAGCCGGCGCACCTCGTCGTCCGGCCGGCGGGTCAGCCGGATCGTCTCTGCCTCCACCAGATCGTCCAGGTGCGGCGTGCCCGCGAGGTCGTGCACCAGGTGCTCGTAGGCGAACAGGTTGGCCGGATCGTCGATGAGTGCCTGCATCCAGATGTTCACCGCGCCGGCGGCATCGCCGCGAATTTCCCGCAGGATGCCGGCATTGTAGCGCGCCTCCCGGTCGGCCGGGTCGGCGGCGAGCAGGGCGTCGTACAGTGTCACGGCCCGGGCGATGTCGCCCTGTTGCCGTGCGTCACTCGCGGCGACGCGGAAAGATCCGGGCAGAGCCTCGGATGTCGGGTCGGCACCGGAAGTGCCGGCCGCGCGGGCCGGTGGGACGGCGGCGAGGCCGAACGCGACCAGCAGAACCCCGAAGCAGGGCAGCCGGGTCGCCTCGATGGCCATCACGAGGTCAGCGAGCCACTCCGGTGTGCGGCGCGGCGGGGTGTGGACGCCGGGACGTTGGCTGCCGGCCCGCCGCGGGGCGCTTTCCTCGTGGGGTGGCGGTGGGTGTGTCCGCCGCCACGGGAGTGGCCAGTGGAGCCGCCGCCGCAGGCGTCGGGCGCGCCGGCGCCTGGGCCGCATCGCAACGGTCATCTGGCGCCGGATCCATCGCATCGTGCTCCATTGTGACCGGCCTGGTCCCTCCGGTCCATCGTCATGCGCCCGGGGGGCGCCCGCGATACGGCCGGTGACCGGTCCCACTCGTTCTAGACGTCGCTGATATCCTTTCCATTTTTCGACGCGGCTTCCTGTTGTGACGCGGCCGCGGAGGGATGCCGCCGGATCCGGTGGCGCAGACGCTGATGCTCCTGGCTGACAAGGTCGAGAAGCGGTTCGGACCGCAACGGCTGTTCACCGACCTGACCTGGCAGATCCTGCCGGGCCAGCGCATCGGGCTGGTGGGCCCAAACGGCGCCGGCAAGACGACGCTCGTCAAGATCCTCGCCGGCGCCGAGTCCCCGGACGCCGGGCGGATCCAGAAGGCGCGCAGCGTCCGGGTGGGCTATCTCCCGCAGGAGGTCATGGAGATGACCCGGGGGGTGATCCTCGAGGAGACCCTGGCCGGTCACGGCGAGGTCACCACGCTCGAGGCGCGCCTGCACCGGCTGGAGGAAGCGATGGCCGCCGGCGGGGATGCGCGCCGCGTCGCGGCGGCCACCGAGGAGTACGGGCCGGTGCAGGAACGGTTCGCCGCGCTGGGCGGCTACGACCTCGAGGCTCGCGCCAAGGTGATCCTGACCGGCCTCGGTTTCGACCCCGAGCGGCTCGACCAGCCGCTGCGCGAGCTCTCCGGCGGCTGGCAGATGCGCGTGGCCCTCGCCCGTCTCCTCCTCCAGGAACCGGACCTCCTGCTGCTCGACGAGCCGACCAACCACCTCGACCTCGAGTCTCTCGAGTGGCTGGAGGAGTTCCTGCTGGCCCGCAAGGGCGCCTACGTCGTCATCTCTCATGACCGCTACTTTCTCAACCGCATGGTCACCCGCATCGTCGAGCTGTCCGGCGGCCGGATGGCCACCTTCACCGGCAACTACGACGCCTACCAGGTGGAGAAGGAGCGCCGCTTCACCCAGGTCGAGGCGGCGGCGCGGCGCCAGGCCGCCGAGGTCGAGAAGGCGCAGCGGTTCATCGACCGTTTTCGCTACACCGCGACCAAGGCGCGACAGGTGCAGTCGCGCGTCAAGATGCTGGAGAAGATGGACCGGGTGGAGGCCCCGGTACGCGACCGCAAGACGGTGCACTTCCGCTTTCCCCAGCCACCGCGCGGCGGGGCCATCAGCATCCAGCTCGATGGTCTCGTCAAGCGGTATGGCGACCACACCGTCTACGACGGCGTGGACTTCCGCCTGCAACGGGGCGACCGGGTCGCCCTCATCGGCCCCAACGGCGCCGGCAAGTCGACGCTCCTGAAGGTGCTGGCCGGAATGCTGCCGTTCGAGGGCGGCCGCCGCGTGCTGGGCCACAACATCGCCCCGGCCTACTACGCGCAGCATGCCCTGGACGCCCTCGACCCGCGCCACACCGTCATCGGCGAGCTCAGCGGTGCCGCCGACATGGCCACCCAGCCGCAGGTGCGCGGCATCCTCGCGGCGTTCCTGTTCGACGCCGAGGAATGGGAGAAGCCGGTGGCCGTCCTGTCGGGGGGCGAGAAGGCCCGTCTGGCCCTGGCGAAGCTGCTGCTGCGCCCGGCGAACGTGCTGCTGCTCGACGAGCCGACCAATCACCTCGACCTGAAGTCGCGGAGCGTGCTGGAGAAGGCGCTGACCGGCTACACCGGCACTCTCTGCTTCATCTCCCACGACCGCTACTTCATCAACTCCATCGCCACCAGTGTCTGCGACGTGGACAGCGGACACCTGGAGTCGTATCCCGGCACGTACGAGGAGTACCGCCGGCATCATCAGGAGCGCGCCACCGGCGGTGCGGCACCGGCCGGCGCGCTGCGCCGCCACCGGCCGTCGGGCCGGTCGGCTGGGGGAGCCGGCAAGTCGACGAGCAGAGGAGCTGAGAAGAGCGCGCCGGCCGAGGAGAAACCCGTCGCGGTGTCGCCGCCCGCGCCGAAGGTTTCCCGGGCCCGGTCCCGGGAGCGCAAGCGGCGGGAGGCGGAGGCGAGGCAGCGGTTCTCACTGGTGGTCGCCCCGCTGAGGAAGCGCATCGAGACCCTCGAGCAGACCATCAGCACCGAGGAACGCAAGCTGAAGGCGGTCGACTACGAGCTGGCCAGCCCGGCGGTCTACGGCAACGCGCAGAAGGCGCGCGGCGCGGGACAGCTGCGCGCGAAGCTGAAGGAACGGCTCGACGCCCTCACCGCGGAGTGGGAGAGACTCTCCGCCCAGGTCGAGGCCGCCGCCCGCAAGATGAACACGGACGTGGCGAAGATCACGACCGACTGATGCTCCACATCGTGTGTTGCACGCGGGGAGCAGGGCCGTCAGTCGACTGGAGCGTAACTCACCTTCGTGTAGAACGTTGCGCTCAGCTGCGAGCGGGATGGCGCGTCGCTTGCGCAAGCAAGGGGCGTGACGCACAGATCGTCAGCGGCAACGGTGTTAGCGATCTGTTCCATCAATCTGGGTCCACCAAGGCCAAGATCTTCGCCGTCGTTTCTTCAAGCACTTCGTTGGGTGCCGGGCAAAGGCGCTTCGCTTTGCGGGCGCGCCAATCGAGACTCTTGATCTGATCGCAGAGGACGGCTCCTTGTGCCTTCAGACCTCTTGGCAACTCGACCTCAAAAGGATAGCCCTTGACATGCGATGTAACTGGGCAGAACAGAGCAAGACCGACCTTGCGGTTGTACGTCTTGGGCGAGATCACCAGCGCGGGACGGCACCCCGCCTGTTCGTGACCAACCTGGGGATTGAAACGCAGCCACACGATATCTCCACGATCCGGGATGTACGCGACGGCCACTACCACGCCTCCCGGCCGACCGGATCCCCCGTCTCGACCTCCTGGTGGAGGTTCCGCGAGTTGATGGCCCTCAACAGGTCCCGTAATTCGTACCGAGGACGGCGGACCGGTTTGACGACGAGATCGCCATTCTTGACGGAGAGATCAACGGTTGAACCCGCATCGATCCGGGCTTCGGCGGCGAAGGATTTCGGGATCCGGAGCCCCAGGCTGTTGCCCCACTTCTGGATCTTGGTCTGCATCGCGTCTCCTCTGGGGATATACATTGAGTATACTCGCCAAGAAGGAGATTGTCCAGCCGGGAGTCTTTCCCTAATCTGTTGGGGCGTAACTCACCTTCGTGTAGAACTCGCTTTTCTTGTCGACCATCCCATCATGATCCAGATCCCGGGCGGTGACGCCTCTCCGTTCAGCCGTCCATAACCGATAGACATCCGGCCTTCCATCGTAATCGCGATCTCCGACCAAGATCTTCTCGTCTCCTGACTCGTAGAACACCCATTCATCGAGATGCCCGTCCTGATTTCCGTCTCGCAAGAACAGCACGACATCGTCACCCATCATCATCTTGTATGCCTCGAAAACCCCATCGTGATCATCGTCGATCGAGGTGACCACGAAGCCGTCGAGTGGCGCACCCTGATCATCGCCAGCACCACGACTTGATGCAACCATGAACGGAAGAACGCAGGCAAACAACAAGCCGACGACGACGTACCCCCAGCGATTCGAACGCATCAGATGCCTCCTCCTGACCGGTCCCGCAACTGGCGGTTCTGAGCTTCGCCCGCCTCTGGTTCGATGTCGTTGCGTCTCGCTTCTGCTTCGACCTCCGGCTTGTCTGGCATGTCATCGATTCCGGTTGGATCCGGTGGTGCTTGGGGCCCCTCTGCCTCTGCGCCCTCGTTGGTCGCTGCGTGACCCATGCCGTGCCTGGCATCCTCCGTGAGGGTGTCATCACGCGAGACTGATTCAAACACAGATGGTCTCGACGGTCCCTTGATTCGGGAGCCGCGAGATGGAGTCCAGATGTTTCCGCGCTACTCCTCGTCAAGGAGTCGGTCGAGGAGATCGCGGATGGAGAGCCGGTCGGCCCAGCCACACAGGTACTCTCTGTCAAGGCGATCGCCCTGGACCCTCACGATTCCACGAACGTCTTCCCACTGACGATCGGATGTGTCGCCGCCAAGCCGGTACCACAAGAGTTTTCGCAGGAGAGTATCCTCGGCGGACTTCACGAAGATGGTCCGGGGGGCCTCGTTGCCCAGCGCCACGTTCACGCGCCTCTCGAACTCCACCTTGTCGAAGTCTGACGAGCCCTTGACGAACAGATCGACCTTGACCCCGGTTTCGAGATGGACAAGGTTGCAACTGCCACGCTCGGCAACGGCGCGTGCCACCGCCTGCTCGTCCACATAGAACTCTGACTCGAGAGAACGGACAAGCTCGGAGACGCGATCCCGGCCGAGGTCGACCACCAGGTCCACGTCGTGTGTTTGACGAGGTACGCCATGAATCGCACTGGCGTACGAACCACCGAGGTGGTACGCCACATCGATTCGATCAAGAACCTGGAGCACGCGAAACATGACCTTCACGGCCTCGGGATCGGTCGGGCTCATCGAGCCGAAACTGTCGGGCCGGGCCCGTAAACACGGGTGGCCAGATCCTGACCCAGGAGAAGATCCATCAGGAGGCGGATGCGTTCCGTCTCGGAAGCGCCCGGGAACCGCAGACGGATGCCGGCCAGAGCCAGATCACGGGCCGTGCGATTGGCGTCCTCGACGAGGTTGACCTTGCGACGCGCCGACATGCCGCGCAGCACGCGGATCTGGACCGCCGCCGCAGCGTCAGATGTGTCTCTGATGGACGAGGTCTTCTCGTTGCCGTTCACATGCCACACGATAGCATTCGCTCTGCCGCGCCCCGCGTGGAGGTCCTCGAAACGCCGGCATCGTCACGCCTGCCATTGTGAGAGGGAGCCGGCGTCCATCTTCAACGTCGTTTCACACCCGGACGTCTGGTGTCGGTGTGTCGCACGGCCGCGCTGACGCCGGCCTACCCGGCCGGTATCCGGGTGTGCTGCTTCTTACCGCGAATGCGGGTCCCCTTGCTCAGGACCGCTCATCCTGTTTCAGCGCACGCGACGGCTGACCGACACAGGCAACGCGGACCAGCGGCGAGACGGGGACTCCTGCAGGCCAAGATCCGCTTCTCCTTCGAAGAGTACGCCGCCGAGGCCGCCGATCACCTCCGTGCGAAAGGACAGGTGATGAACGCCTGGCGCACTGAGCTGGCTGCGGACGGCCTCGCCATCGAGGCGGAAGATCAGGCGCCGGCGGGCGGAGAACC
>JBHHZI010000026.1:0-27840 GCA_046757965.1 Acidobacteriota bacterium
CGGCCGTACGTGCTGGCCAGCAACGACCGGGGACGCAGCTGGCGATCGATCCGCGGTGACCTTCCCGAGCGAGGCACCGTCTACACGCTGGCCCAAGATCACGTGGACCCTGCCCTGCTGTTCGCCGGCACCGAGTTCGGTGTGTTCTTCACCGGGGATGCCGGGCGCCGGTGGATCCAGCTCACCGGGGGGCTGCCGACCATCGCCGCCCGCGAGCTGGAGATCCAGCGCCGGGAGAATGATCTGGTGGTGGCCAGCTTCGGAAGAGGGTTCTTCGTGCTCGATGACTACTCTCCGCTGCGTCACATCGCGGCCCGCATCCGCGCCGACGAGGCGATTCTCTTCGACGTCAAGGATGCCTGGATGTACATGGAGACACACCGGCTGGGCATCGGCGGCAAGGGGTTCCAGGGTGAGCAGTTCTTCACGGCGGATAACCCGCCGTTCGGCGCCATCTTCACCTACTATCTGCCGGAGACCCTCGAGACGGGCCGCCAGCGACGTCGCAAGGAGGAGAAGAGCCAACGCGACGGCCACGAACCGATCGCCTACCCCGGATGGGAGACCCTGCGGGCCGAGGACCGGGAGGAGCCTCCGGCCATGGTGCTGACCGTGCGAGATGCCGAGGGCCAGGTGGTCCGCCGGCTCAACGGCCCGGTGACGGCCGGGTTCCACCGGGTGGCCTGGGACCTTCGCTTTCCCGCCCTGGTCCCGACCCGGCTGACGCCGCGAGTGTCGGCGCCGTGGGATCCCGGCCCGACGGGCCCCATGGCATCACCGGGGCGCTACACGGTGAGCCTGTCTTCGCGCGTCGACGACCGTGACGAGGTGCTCTCCGATGGCCGGACATTCGATGCCGAGGCGATCGGCGCGGCCGCGCTGCCAGCCGCCGACCGGCAGCGATTGCTGGCCTTCGAGCAGAAGACCGGCCGGCTGCAGCGAGCGGTGCTCGGCACGACGCGCGCCATCGCCCAGGCCCAGGAGCGTATCGACCATCTCCAGGCCGCCTGGCTCGCCACTCCGGGGGCCAGCCCGGATCTCGGGGCGCGGTTGCGGGCCATCGAACTGGCTCTGGCAGACCTGCGCGACACCCTGATGGGAGATTCCACCGTCGCCTCGCGCCACGAACCCACGCCGCCATCGATCGTGGGACGTGTGCAGAGGATCGTCAGCGGGCACTGGAGTTCGACGTCGGCGCCGACGGCGACGCACAGGAGAAACTACGAGATCGCGGCAACCGCCTTCGCCGCGCTCCTCCCCAGATTCCGGTCCCTGATGGAGACCGACCTCGCCGATGTCGAGGAGAAGATGGAAGCCGCCGGCGCGCCATGGACCCCGGGTCGGATTCCCCGCTGGAAACCGGAGTAGCCCCCGGCGGGTCAGCCGGACTGCAGACGCATTCCCGACGGATAGGGGAAGAACTCCATGACCTCCCCGCGCCGGTTGCGTTCCTGCAGGTCGCGCCAGAATTCCACCGTGTAGAGGTCCGCATGGCGCTTCTCGAAGGCCCGGCGCTGCTCCCCCCCGAGCTCGATGAACGCCGCGAACTCCTGGGGAAAGATGTCCGACTCGCCGACGCGAAACCAGGGTTCGGGTTCGAGCTCCTCCTCGGGAGTTCTCGGCGCCGGCAGGTGTCGGAACCGGCAGTCGGTCAGGAGAGTCAGCTCGTCATAGTCGTAGAAGACAACCCGGCCGTGCCGTGTGACACCGAAGTTCTTCATCACGAAGTCGCCGGGAAAGATATTGGCCTTCGCCAGCTCCTTGATCGCGTTGCCGTAATCATCGATGGCACGCGCGACGTCGGCGGGATCGGCCTGGCGCAGGTACAGATTCAAGGGCGTGACACGGCGTTCGGTGTAGAGATGCCCGATGATCACATTCTCGCCGTCCACGTGGACCGTCCGCGCCGCATCGGTCAGGAGCTCGGCGAGCAACTCGTCCTCGAACAGATCGCGATGAAACTGGACGTGCTCGAATTCCTGTGCATCCACCAGCCGGCCCACGCGGTCTCGCTTGAACACCAGCTCGTACTGGGCCCGCACCTCCCGCCGGCTGGTGTGCTTCGGACGCGGGAAGCGATCCCGGATGACCTTGAACACCACGTCATGATCCCGCAGGGTGAACGCGATCATCACCAGGCCGCGGGTTCCAGGCGCGACCTGGAAGTGATCGTCGGATGATTGGAGGTGGGACTGCAGGCTGCGGTACAGCTCGGTCTTCCCGTGCTTGTTGAAACCCAGGGAGACATAGAGCTCGGCCACCGGCTTGCGGGGCAGGATGGTCCGGATGAAGGCGACGAGATCTCCCGGGCACCGGGTCTTCACGTGGAAATAGGAGCGCGTGAAGCTGAACAGGATGCTCACGGGCGCCTCCTCGGTGAGCACTGCATCCACCACGATTCCCGCATCCGGATGGGCCAGGGCCAGGACGAGAGGAACAAGTCGACCCCCGGCGCGCAGTCGCCCGACCACGTATGCCCCCTTGTTCCTGAAGAAGACGGGTCGAATGAATTCAACGGCCTCGACGGTCTCGCCCGGGATCCGGAGGACCCGCTCCCGGATGCGCCGGGCGGCGGCCGCCGCGTCTCCTCTCTTGTCGCGCCAGTCGGCGGCCAGACCGATCCCGTCCAGCACCTCGGTGATGCATGCGGTCAGGTCGGCCACATCGTCCAGGGTCCGGATGATGCTCGGATCGGGCTCACCGAGCCGAGGCGCCGCCAGCTCGAAGAACTCGATCTCAGGATTGACGCCCACGGTGGAGAAGATCTTGCGGGTCACCGAGTTGAAGAAGGTTCGTGCCAGCTCCTCGTTGCGCCGTCCCGCGATCCGGGAGGCGTATTCCGTGCGTATTGCCGTCCAGACCCGCAGGGAGGATCGTGCGCGGCCCAGAACAGGCTCGATGGCTGCCAGGGCCTGCCGGACGGCCCGGGGATGAAGGTCCAGCCGGGCCACGGCGTCCGCCTGCATGCCGCGCCAGTCGCGCGTCTCGAAACGGCGGCGGGCGCGGCACGTCATCTCCTCGAAGCTGGTCTTCAGGCCGGTGAACGCCCCGGCAATGATGGTCGCCACACGGCCGGCTCGAGAAGAGGACCGGCTCACGCGGGGCACTCGGTCGCCGCCAGCCGGCCGGATGGACCCGGCGCCGCCCTCCCGCTGTCGTTCGCACGTGGAGTCACCGGCCCTCGCGAAGCCGCTCGCGCAGCATCACCAGGCGCTCCGCGAGTTCGCTCTCGAAGCCCCGCCCCACCGGCCGGTAGTAGGTGCGGTCCACACCCAGGTATTCCTGGGGCACGACGCCATCCGGGTGCCCGTGCGGCGAGACGTAGGCGGCCTGGTTCCCCGGGACGGTCGGCACCCGGGGCGAGAGGTGCAGATGGCGGGGGACGGGTACCACCTGGCCGGTACGGACATCCAGGCGCGCCTCACCGATGGCCGCCGTCGCCGCGTTCGATTTGGGGGCGCAGGCCAGATACGCCACGGCCTGGGCCAGCGGCAGCTGACACTCCGGCAGGCCGACGAACTCGCAGGCCTGCATGGCGGCCACCGCCAGGGGCAGGGCATGCGGGTCGGCGTTGCCGACATCCTCGCTGGCCAGGATGATCAGGCGTCGCGCGATGAAGCGGATATCTTCGCCGCTCTCCAGCATGCGCGCCAGCCAGTAGATCGCCGCGTCGACGTCGCTGCCGCGGATGCTCTTGATCAGGGCACTGGTGACGTCATGGTGGGCATCCGGATCATGGGCTCCGGGGACCCCGGCACGCACCAGGGACTCCCGCGCGACTTCCAGCGTGTAGGAGACCGGCCCGGTTGAACGGCTCACCAGCCCGGCGACCCCGATCTCCAGGGCGGACAGCGCCCGCCGGGCATCTCCTCCGGACAGCGTGGCCAGCAGGCGCAACGCCTCCTCGTCGATCCGGACACCGAGACGTCCGAGCCCCCTCTCGCGATCCGAGAGCGCCCGGCGCAGCACACGCTCGATGTCCTCCGCCGACAGGGGCAGAAACTCGACAACCCGGCTCCGGGAGAGCAGGGCGCTGTTGATGGCAAAGAAGGGATTCTCCGTCGTCGCCCCGACCAGGACCACCACCCCTTCCTCGAGGTCGCGCAACAGGACATCCTGCTGGGCGCGATTGAACCGGTGAATCTCGTCGATGAACAGGAGCGTCCGCGTGCCCTCGGCACGGAGCGTCCCGCGAGCTTCATCCAGCAGGCCTCTCAGTTCCTTCACGTTGCTGGCCACGGCGCTCACCTGCCGGAACCGGCTCCGGGTCAATCCGGCGAGCAGGCGCGCCAGGCTCGTCTTGCCGGTTCCCGGTGGTCCGTGAATCAGCAGGGATTCCAGTCGGCGGGCCGCGATGAGACGGCGCAGCAAGCTGCCCGGCCCGACCACCTGCTCCTGGCCGACGAACTCGTCGAGATCGCGCGGGCGCATGCGCGCGGCCAGCGGCCGGGCCTGGTCCAGATGATCCTTCTCGATCTGTGCGAACAGCGACATGGGCTCGCCGCTCATCTTCTCACGTGTCGCGTGAGTTCGCCACGCGCCGGGCCGGCAGGACCGGCTCCACCCCGGACCGTCCCGTCAGCGGTTTGCCCGCAGGCGGTTGACCTGGCGAATCTTGAGGCCCAGTGCCAGGAGCACCAGGGCCACCAGGACGAGGGACACACCCAGCCCCTGGTGGCGAAACCGCAGCTCATCCAGCGCGGCGACGGCGGCGGACCGCGCCTTGGCCGCGACGGCCCGGCCCTTCTCGGCCTGCCGGGCCACCCGGGCCGGGTCGAAGGAATGAATCAGCGCGCGTGACTCGACCGACGCCGTCTGGCCCTGGCTCTTCAACTCGAACTGGGCCGAGCTGACCTCCATGCCGGCGATCTCCGCCTGGTGAAGCAGTGACCCCGCGTCGCGCAGAGCCCGGTCCATCGACAGAAGGGCGGTGTACATCTGCTCCGTGGCCTGGTCACAGACATCTCCCGGCGAATGGCACTGCAGGCAGACGGACCCTTCCACCGGCTGGACGACCGGCCCCGGAACATCCCGGATGCCCACACTGGTCAGCTCCGAGACCGCCTCGATGCGTAGGCTCTGCTGGATGGTGTCCCCGGCGGTCACCGGTCCGCCTTCCAGTGCCCGGGCCGTGAGCGTCACCCTGATTCCAGCGGCCGATGCCACCCGGGTCATGGTGCCGCTCTTCCAGCCGCCGGGATCGAACCTGGCATCGATCCAGAGCGGGTCGGCACCGTCCGACTCCACCCGGATCCTGTGCGCCAGCCGCGGGTCGCCTTCCTCGACGTGAGGTCGCAGGATCACCATCCACGTCGCCGTGGCATCGTTCCCGGCCGGCAGGTCGCCGATGTCCGCAGCAAACGGTCTCCGGGCGGTCACCTGCCCCGTGGAGACACGGGGCTCGGAATCGCCATGGAAGAAAGCCACCGTGGGATGCAGGATCTCGTGATTCCCGTGGCAGACCACGCATTCCCCGACCTCGAGTTCCTCGAAGATCTGCTTCTTGGGGGAGGCAGAGAACAGCCGCGCCTCGCGGGCATGGCACTGGCCGCAGAGACTTGCCACCGAATGCACGCCGGGCGGTGTGGCACCATGGTTCCCGTGGCAATCGTTGCACGTCGGCGCGGAGATATCCTCGCCGTCGATCAGCGCCGCGGCGTGGGCGCTGGCCAGATAGTCCTTCACCGTGTCCCCGGACAGACCGTACGGTCTCATCACATCGGCGCTGGCGTGACAGGTTCCGCAGGTGCCGGCAACATGCGTCGGGTACACCGGGGCATCGGGTGCCGAGACGGCCCGGATGCCGTGGGCCTCATGACAGTCCGTGCAGACCGCCGGGACCGGATCGCCGGCGGCGTTCCGTTTCCCATGGACGCTCGACCTGTACTCGACGAGCTGGTCAACGCGGGCCTGCGGATTGAACGTCTTCATGTAGTCGGCATCGGCGTGGCAGCGCGCGCAGAATCCGGGTACCGCCAGCCGGTCCGGGGCGGGCTGAAAGCCTTTCTTCTCCGCCATCGACCCGTCCGGGTCCTCGGCCAGCGCAGGGGATGGGTCGCCGCCATGACAGTCCTCGCACCCGAGGCCGGCGGTGGCATGGACATCGTTCGACCAGAGCACCGCAGGCGACGTCTTCGAATCGTCCGCGTCGAGGTGACAGGTCACGCAGGCGGACTCGACGGCTGCGGGCCGGGCGGGGGCGTCCACCGGGGCGGCCGCCAGACCGGCCGCCGACAGGACGAGACAGGCCACACCCACCACCCACGCCGGCGAGAACCGCTTCATGACGAGACCTCGAACTTTCTCCTCATGAATCTTCCGGCCAGCCACGGCCCGACGATGACGACCAGTGCCGCGCCGACGGGCCACAACGCCTGGTAGCCGATGGCCGTCATCACCACGATGAAGACGACCATGACCGCGCCGGCGCCCTCGACGAGACGTTCTCGCGCCCGGCCCAGCAGCGACTCGAGGAACGGAACGAGAAACGCGAGCCCTCCCAGCAATCCGAAGCCGATGACCGCGAGGGCCTCGTACTCGATCCCGAACACCTCCCCGCCTGGCACGAACTTCAGTGTCTGGAACATGTACATGAAGTACCACTCGGGGCGAATATCGGCATACGGAGGAGCGAACGGGTCGGCCTTCTCGCCCAGCTCCCACGGGAACAGTGCCGCCAGTGCGGCCAGCACACCGAGGGCGAGCGTCCAGCCGAACAGGTCCCGGAGCAGAAAATCCGGCACGAACGGCATGCGGGCCCCGCCATCGCGGTGACGCGTGCGGACCGATGGCGGCACGCTCATCCCGTGTCTCTGCACCAGGATCAGATGAAGACCGAGGAGCGCCGTGGTGATGGCCGGAAGAATGGCCACGTGCCAGCCGTAGAAACGGGACAGCGTTCCGCCGGTCACGTGGTCCCCTCCCCGCAGGAATCGCACGGCAAAGTCACCGATCAGCGGCATCCGGCCCGCGATCTCGGTGCCGACCTGCGTGGCGAAGTAGGAGAGCCGATTCCAGGGCAACAGATATCCGGAGAACCCGAAACCGAGGGCCAGGACGAACAGCACGAAACCGCTCATCCACGTCAGTTCCCGGGGCTTCCTGTACGCCTTCATGAAGAACACCGAGAACAGATGAACGAACGCCGTGCCGACCATCAGGTTCGCCGACCACGAGTGGATGGATCGGATCAGCCAGCCGAACGGCACCTGCGTGACCAGGAACTGCACCGACTCGTACGCCTCCCCGCCCGAGGGCCGGTAGTAGAGCATGAGCAGGATCCCCGTCAGGACCTGGATCATGAAGAAGAACAGCGTCATGCCGCCGAAGTAGTACCAGACGGAATGGCGGTGCAGAGGCACGCTCTTCTTCGCCAGCGCCTCGCGCACGACGCCCAGGCCCACCCGGTCCTCGATCCACCGGTACAGGTCCTTGAGCATCACACCCCTCTCCCGTCGGGCCGGCACTCGCGGGAGTTCATCCTCGACTCACGATGATGTCGTCACCGACGACCTGCACGGTGAAGACCGGGAGCGGCCTCGGTGGTGGGCCGGAGACGTTGCGTCCGGCGAGATCATAGACACCGTTGTGGCAGGCGCACCAGATACGCCGGGCATTGGGTTCGAACTGCACCGTGCAGTTCAGGTGGGTGCAGACCGCGGAGAACGCCCGATACTGTCCTGGGCCGACCTCGATGAGGATGCCCGGATCGGAGCCGAACGGGAACAGCTTCCAGCCTTCCTTCGGCATGTCGGACACCTTGCCGGCCAGAACCTGATTGGTCGCCGCCTCGGGCCGGCGGGGAGGGCTGAGGAACCGCGCGACAGGGTATGCGATCGCCGATCCCAGGGCCGTCACCGTGGTCCAGAGAAACCCGTTCAGAAAACGGCGTCGTGGCACTCCGGGTGTGTCACTCACGGTCCACCGCCCCCGCTCATACCGACCAGGTTCGTTCCAGATCGGCCGCAGCCTGTTCGAATGATCTCCGCTCGAGCACGCTCATCGACTCCGCGTCTGCCTTCTCCACCCAGTCGACCAGCGTCTCGAGGGTCTGGCGATCGAGGAGATCTTCGGCCATCGGGAACAGGACACCCTCCTCCTTCTCGATGTGGCGCGAGAGGTGATCGACCAGCTCCCGTCCGGCAGCCGCAAAGTCCCGGGGGGCATCGCCATCGGTCCCGCGTTCGGCGGCGGCGTCCATGCGTCCGACCAGCGCGCGCCCGGTCTCGTGCTCGGCGAGCATCACCCCGATGGGGCCGCCTTCCCGCGGCAGGCCCCGCTGTTCCAGTACCGGGAACAGGTGAGCCTCTTCCTTGGCGTGATGATGCCGGTCCGCATAGCGTCGCAGGAAGTCTACCACTCCCACGAGTGTTTCCCGTTCGACGCTCCCACCGGACTCGATTCGACGACAGATCCCCTCGAGCCCGCGAAGCACCTTCTGGATGACCCGGTGCTCGCTCTCGAGCAGATGGATGACCTCGCTCATCGATCTCTCACCGGATTCACGACTTGCCCGGCAATGCGTGGCCCGCGGTCACGGAACCCCGGTCCGTCTCCACACCATGTTCCGGGTCCTGCAGATCGAACTTCTTGAGCCGGTAGCGGAGCGTGTCTCGCGATATGCCCAGCAGTCTGGCCGCGCGCACCTGGTTGTTCCCCGTCGCCCTCAGGGCCTTGCGAATGGCTTCCTTCTCCATCTCCTCGAGGGTCATGCGGCCGACGGGCACGGCCTCGCCGCGTGTGGCCTCTCCCCCCGCACGTCCCACCGTCGGCCGGCCGCTGCGGATCCCGCCGGGAAGCTGCTCCACGTCCAGGCACTCCCGATCTTCCAGGATCATGACCCGCTCGATGGCGTTCTTCAGCTCGCGGATGTTGCCATGCCACGGATACCGGACCAGGCAATCCATCGCCGCGGCAGACACCTGCGTCGTGGCCTTGTGGAATTCCTTGTTGTAGTGATCGATGAAGTGCTGCACCAGCAGCGGGATATCCTCCCGGCGCTCGCGCAGCGGCGGCAGCGTGATCGGAATCACCTTCAGACGGTAGTACAGGTCCTCGCGGAAACGCCCTTCCCGGACGGCGTCCTCCAGGTTGCGATTGGTCGCGGCGATCACACGAACGTCGACGCGGATATCCCGTGTGCCGCCGACGCGTTTGAATGTTCTGTCCTCGAGGAATCGTAGGAGCTTCGCCTGCATGGCGATGCCCATCTCGGAGATCTCGTCCAGAAATGCCGTTCCTCCGTCGGCGACCTCCAGCAGACCCTTCTTCTGGATCTTCGCGTCGGTGAACGCTCCCCTCTCGTGGCCGAAGAGTTCACTCTCGAGCAACGATTCCGTGATGGCCGAGCAGGTGATGGTGACGAACGGTCGTTCCGCCCGGGCACTGCCGTAATGAATGGCCTTGGCCACCAGGTTCTTGCCGGTGCCGCTCTCGCCCTCGAGCAGCACCGTGGTCGCCTTGCTTGCCACGATCTTCTCGATGAGCGCCATCATCTCGACCATCGGCGGACTCTCGCCGATGATCTGCATCCGTCCGAGATGCTCCCACCGTTCGCTGCGAAGACGCCGCACCTCGCGCCGCAGACGGGTGGTCTCCAGTGCCTTCTGCACGACCGCGCAGAGTTCGTCGAGATTGACCGGTTTGGTCAGGTAGTCGAAGCAGCCCAGTTTCATGGCCTGCACGGCCGTCTCCACCGTGCCGTACGCGGTCATCATCACCACCGAGACCTCCGGCATCTCGCGCCGCACGCGCTCGAGGATGTCGATGCCGGACATGTCGGGCAGTCGGTAGTCCAGAAGGAGCAGGTCGAGGTCGTCATCGGCCAGGAGTGCGAACCCCTGCTCGCCGGTCTCCGCCTCGACGACCGAATACCCCTCGGCGTGCAGCTTCTCGCGCATCGACCAGCGGATCAGCTTCTCATCCTCGAGTATCAGAATTCTCTCGTTGCGCATCATTCACCTGCCTTCCGGGGCAGGGTCAGTGTGGCCCGTGTGCCCCGTCCTGGATCACTCGAGATACGGATCGACCCGCCGTGGGCCTGGAGGATCTTCTGCACGATCGCCAGCCCGAGGCCGGAACCCCGGTGTCGAGTCGTGAAGAACGGCTGAAACACCCGGACCAGATCGGACGGCGCGATGCCCGGGCCCTCGTCGTCGACGATGACCTCCACCGTGTCGTTCAGCGCCCGGGTCCTCACGGTCACCGTCCCGCCATCCATCGCCTGAAGGGAGTTCTGGATCAGATTCAGAAAAACCTGCTCCAGTTGCTGAGGGTCGACCTCGACGACGGGGAGGGCCGCGTCGAGGTCCGTCCTGGCGCGATACTGACCGGAACGATGCTCGGCGACGGCAAAAGTCAGCACCCGGTCTAGCAGGGCATTCAGGTCCACGGGCTGGAGATCGAGCGGCCGCGGGCGCGCGTACGAGAGAAGATCGCGGACGAGATTCTCCAGACGGATGATCTGCGCGACCAGTTCATCCACCACCTCCGCCTTGGCCGGATCCGCCTCCAGATCCCGCCGCAGGACCTCCATGGCCCCCTTCATGCCGGCCAGCGGGTTGCGAACCTCGTGGGCGATGCTGGCGGCGAGTTCGCCCACCGCGGCCAGCCGCTCGGCCCGCTCCAGGGCCTTCTGTTGCCGCGCCTCGAAGTATGCGTCGAGGACGATCTGCATGTCCAGGTTCATCACCTTGCCGAGCGCGACCGCGGCAGCCTCACCCGATGGACCACCGAGGTGCTCCCGGGCCAGGGGGATCAGTTCCTCCAGGTAGATCGTGTAGCTGCCGATGTACCACTGTGGGCTCAGGCCGATGGACTCGTGCGCCCGCCCGATCCTCAACCGATCCTCGAGATACGTCTCATCGAACCGCCCGCGCGACAGACTGACGACGTAGGCCCTCTGGTACTCCTTCAGACGCTTCACCATGTCCGGTGCATGAAGCAGGTGCCGCAACGGTTCGAACCGGAGAAGATGATCGTAGAACCGCTCCACGATCCGGTCCGCCTCGCGGTCAAACGGTGCGCGCAGGCGGCGCAGCAGGCGGCACTCGTCGTCTCCGAGGCGCAGGTAGGCGAGTCGCTCGGCCAGCCGCTCCTGGGGCGAGTTGCGATCCCCGGTGACGCCGGGCAACCTCTCGAACCTTCTCTCCCGTGCCGGACGAGCCATCACCTCCCCCACGTCGGTTGTCCCGGGCCGCCGGGAGGGGCGGCCGCACCGGGTTGAATGCAACGCCGGTGCCATGCGGTCACGACGGATGCCTCTTCGGCCGCTGCTGCGCCTGCACAGGCCCCGCGGTCTCACCCCGCATTCTTGCCGCTCTTCCGGCGGGCCAGATCCCACACTTGCGCCATATCCCCCACTCCCCAGTCAATCATGCTTCACTCTCGGAAGCCAGGTCCAGGCTGCGGACAGTCTCGAGGCAGCGATCGATGACCTCTCGGGCCCGGCCCCAGTCCCCCGCGAAGACCGCATGGTTGACCTCCGTCAGGAGCGGCGCGCAGCCGCCCGCCTGCAGATACCCCTCGCAGAAGTGACACTGGACCTCGTCCTGACGGTCCACAGGAGCCTGATCCTGGCGCTCGTGTGCCACCTCGCAGAAGGCGTCTTCCTGGTTCAGTAGTTCCAGGACCGCCGGCTCGTCTTCCGCGGCGATCCGGCGGCGAACCTCCAGAAGGTTCGCAATGACCCGGGTCCGGGCCCTCTCGCGGTCTTGCATGGTTGCCTCCGTTCCCGAAGACGCTCGCACGCCGTCTGCGCCTCCACCGGCAGGGCTGCAATCGCCGTGCCGCTCGCTCCCGGGGTGGCCCGGGTCTTGCTTTATCCTCGGGCGGCGCACCCGCGAACTGCTCGGCCCATCCGCCGGTCGCCACATGGAGGAGGATGAACCATGCCGCACCCGCTGGTCCGCAGGCAACATTCAGATCGGTCGGAGCGGCCGTTCATGATCATCTGGGAGACCACCCGGGCCTGTGACCTGGCCTGCCGGCACTGCCGGGCCGAGGCCCAGCCGGAGACCGCGCCGGGGGTCCTGGACCACGAGGAGGGCAGGCGCCTTCTCGAAGCTGCCCGCAGGTTCGGCCGTCCCGCGCCGCTGTTCATCTTCACCGGCGGCGATCCCTTCAAGCGGGCGGACATCTTCGACCTGGTCCGCCATGCGGCGGCAATCGGTCTGGCGCCCGCCGTGTCGCCTTCCGGCACGCCCTTGCTGACCCGGAACAATCTTCTCCGGCTCAAGGACGCCGGCGCCAAGGCAATCTCGCTGAGCGTGGATGCGCCGACCGCCGCCGAACATGACGACTTCCGCAGAGTTCCCGGCTCGTTCGACCTGACGCTGAGCGGCTGGCAGGCGGCACGCGACATCCGGCTCAAGGTCCAGCTCAACACGACGGTCACCCGGTACAACCTCCACAGCCTGCCGCGCATGTTTGAACTCGTGCAGCACATGGGGGCCATGACCTGGAGCCTCTTCTTCCTGGTTCCCACCGGACGCGGCCAGGCGGAGGACGAGATCTCTCCCCGGGAATACGAGGCGGTGCTGCACTTCCTCTACGACGCGTCCAAGTACATCAGCGCCAAGACGACCGAGGGGCACCATTACAAGCGGGTCGTGGTGCAGAGGACCGTCCTGGACGAGAAGGGATTGTCGCCGGCGGACCACATCGACCTGGATCCGGTGTACCACGAGTTGAAGACGGAACTGGACGTTATCGTCGCCGAGCACGGCCTGACGCCGCGCCGGGCCGTGGTCCGGACACCGATGCACATCAATTCCGGCGACGGATTGATCTTCATCTCACAGACCGGCGAGGTCTTCCCCAGCGGCTTCCTGCCGGTGAGCGCCGGCAACATCCGAGATCGATCGCTCCTGGACATCTACCGCAACGCGCCCCTGTTTCGCGACCTCCGCGACCCCGACAAGCTGTCCGGCCGCTGCGGCCGCTGCGAGTTCGTGCACGTCTGCGGGGGGTCCCGGGCTCGCGCCTACGCCACCACCGGGGACATGATGGGAGAGGAACCGTTCTGCACGTACGAGCCCGGCAGCTTCGCCTTCCAGCGCGCCGTGACCGCCCACCTGGGTTGACCTCGCCCCGGTCTCTTCCGGCGGTGTCCTGCGGCGACCACACGGAGTACGATGGGGCCTGCGCACCTGCCCGGACCGGGCATCCACCTGCTGACCGGCCATCCGGCTGATCTTGGAGGAGAAGATGAGAGCCGTCTCACTGGCATCTTGCGTGGCGCTTGCTCTGTTGCCCGGCGCCTCCCGCGCCGAGCCGCCCGACTGCCTGGCCTGTCACGCCGGCCGTTCGCCGGGCATCGTCGCCCAGTGGAAGAGTTCCCGGCATTTCGAATTCGACGTCACCTGCATCGATTGCCACCGGGCGGAGCCGGCCGACGTCGATGCGTTCGACCACCACGGCGCCACCATCGCCGTGATCGTGTCTCCGGCCGATTGCGCCCAGTGTCACCAGGAGGAATTCGAGCAGCAGAAGGGCTCGCACCACGCCAAGGCAGGCGACATCCTCGGCTCTCTCGACAACCTGCTCGGAGAGGTCATCGGCGGCGCCCCGGTGGTCGACGCCGGTTGCCGCCAGTGCCATGGTTCCGAGGTCCGGATCGATGCGAACGGGCGGCCAACGCCCGAGACGTGGCCGAACACCGGCATGGGGCGCATCAACCCGGACGGGTCCAGAGGATCGTGCTCCGCCTGCCACGCCCGCCACGAGTTCTCCCGCGCCCAGGCGCGCCAGCCGGAGGCCTGTGGAAAATGTCATCTCGGTCCGGATCACCCGCAGATGGAGGTCTGGGAGGAATCGAAGCACGGCATCCTCTATCATGCGAACCGGGAGAAGATGAACCTGGACAAGGACACCTGGCGGGCCGGCAAGGACTACTTCACCGGCCCGACCTGCGCGTCCTGTCACATGGGGGCAGCCGGGAGCCAGCGGGTGACCCACGATGTGGGAGAGAGAATCTCCTGGACGCTGCGACCACCGGTCTCCAGACGGCTGAACATGGTCATCTTCGCGGATGACAGCAAGGAAGACATCCTCGGTGATGACCCGGAGTTGCCGGCCATCGGGAGCACGATCAACGGCAAGAAGGTCGTCGACGTGCTCACCTGGAAGGACCGCCGCGCGCGCATGATGACCGTCTGCCGCCAGTGCCATGACGAGAGCTTCGCGAAGAGCGCCTACGCCCAGTTCGAGGGAGTCGTCGAGCTGTACAACACGAAATTCGCGCTGCCGGCCCGGTCGATCATGGAGGAACTGAAGAAGCGCGGGTTGATCACCCCGGCGAACTTCGACGACCCCATCGAGTGGACCTGGTGGGAGCTGTGGCACCACGAGGGGCGACGGACGCGACATGGCGCCGCCATGCAGGGTCCCGACTACACGTGGTGGCACGGGATGTACGAGGTCGCGAAAAACTTCTATCAGACGTTCATCCCGCAGCTCGAGGAGGTGGCCGGCAAGAAAGTCGCGAGGGAACTCCTCGACCGGTATGTGTACGTCCAGGAGGGACACACGTGGCACAGGGACGGAATGAGCGCCGAATCGTTGCAGCGCATCCGCGCCTACTATCGGAAACGCTACGAGCAATGATCATGGACGGGCCGGTCCCGCCCGGGCGGCGACCGGCCCTGACGGTGAGTGACTCGTGATCGAGACCCGGTACCTTCCGGAGGTGCCCGCCGCCCAGGTGGTCGTCACGGGTGAGATGTCGATGGCGGAATACGGCCAGGCGATCGCCGACCTCATGGCCGCTCCGTGGTTCACGCCCGGTCTGGGCGCCATCTGGGATTTCCGCGGCGGAACGCTCCGGGCCCTCGGACCGGATCAGCTGCGCAAGATCGCGGAGTACAACCGGGAGATCGCTTCACGACGCGGCCCCCGCTGGCGGGTCGCCGTGCTGGTCTCGTGTGATGTGGACTTCGGCCTGACGCGCGAGTTCGAGGCATATGCGGTGTCGGTCCCCATCGAGGTCCGCATCGTCGACGATCTCGCCGAGGCGACCCGCTGGCTCGCCGCCGCAGAACCGGGTGCCTGAGGCGCAGAGCGACTGGAAGGAGGCGGGCTCACGCAACAGCGCGCCGGCGCGGTGGCGGGCGACAGACCGGACAGACTCTTTCGCCCTCGGCTGGGGGATGACTTCACGCACAGCCGCCCGATGTGACAGGTCGGATTCGAGGTGGGCTCGGCCTACCCGAGGGTCTTCACGTAGTGAGCGATGGCCTCGATCTCGGCAGCGGAGAGCTTCTCCTTGTACGCCTTCATCTTGCCCTTCCCCTCCTCGATCTGCTTGATGATCGCCTCGAGGGAGGTCGCCTTCTGCCACGCGGCATCGTTGAAATTCCCCGAGCCCTTGGCCATCTTCTTCGCGGCTCCGTCCTTGCCGTGGCACAGAGCGCACTTGCGGTTGTACAGGGCCTTGCCGTCGGGGCCATCGGCGGCCTGGACGGCGCCCAGCCCGGTCACGCCCACGACCGCGGCGATGGCCAGCCACGAGATCAGCTTCTTCATGTCGTTCCTCCTGAAGATTCACTCCCGGCCTGCCCCGGAGCGACGGGCCGCGAACATTGTGACCCAGGAACCGGGACACTGTCCACCGGCTTCACCGGCGACCGGAGCCGTCCCCGGACTCCTTCTTCGCTCGGTATCGCAACCATCGTGCCAGAGTGAGATTCGCCGGCAGTCCCCCGGCCGGCATGCCAACCTGGGTGTTTTCCCCCGGACTGGGTGGCGCAACGCAGCCAACCCGCACGCCGACCGGCCAGGTGGCGGGTCGATCGGCGCACCCCGCCTGCTGGAGCGCCTGCCGGCTGGCGTCCATCTTGCTAGTTCCCATCGACGGGAGAAGCCATGAGCGAAGACCGCCAGGCAGAGGTCCGCATGCTCGACGGCAACGCCGCCGTCGCCTCGATCGCGCACCGGACCAGTGAGATCTGCGCGATCTATCCGATCACGCCCTCGTCACCGATGGGAGAGCTCGCCGACGAATGGTCCGCCGCCGGCCGGAAGAACATCTGGGGGGCCGTCCCGGCCGTGGTCGAGATGCAATCCGAAGGGGGGGCGGCCGGCGCTCTCCATGGCGCGGTGACGGGGGGTGCGCTGAGCAGCACGTTCACCGCCTCCCAGGGGCTGCTCCTGATGATTCCCGATCTGTACAAGATGGCCGGAGAGCTCGCACCGGCCTGCCTTCACGTCGCCGCGCGAACAGTCGCCACGCACGCCCTCTCGATCTTCGGCGATCATTCGGATGTGATGGCCTGCCGTCAGACCGGCGTGGCACTTCTCGCGTCCGGTTCCGTGCAGGAAGCCCACGACCTGGCCGCCGTGGCCCAGGCCGCCACCCTGCGGTGCCGGATCCCCTTCGTCCATTTCTTCGACGGCTTTCGAACCTCCCACGAGGTGGCCAAGATCCTCGAGATCGACGATGACACCCTCCGTCAGCTCATCCCGGACGACCTGCTCCAGCAGCACCGCGCACGGGCCCTGACACCGGATCGGCCCGTCCTGCGGGGCACCGCACAGAATCCGGACACGTTCTTTCAGGCCCGGGAGGCGGCCAACCCGACGTACCTGGCCGCGCCGGGCCGGGTGCAGGACGTCATGGACGCCCTGGGCGACGCGACCGGCCGGCGGTATCACCTGTTCGACTACGCTGGCCACCCGAGGCCCGAGAGGGTCATCGTGATCATGGGTTCGGGCGCGGAAACGGTCCACGAGACGGTCGATCATCTGCTGGAGGCCGGCGAGCGGGTCGGCGTGCTCAAGGTTCGCCTGTACCGGCCGTTCGACAGCGACGCGTTCGCCCGGGCCCTGCCGGATTCGACGCGCGGTGTGGCGGTTCTGGATCGCACCAAGGAGCCAGGCGGCGTGGGCGAGCCGCTCTACGTCGATGTCCTCGCGGCACTCCACGAGACGCGGACTCCGGGCCACGTCCCGGCAGTCATCGGCGGGCGCTACGGACTGTCGTCGAAGGAGTTCACGCCGGCCATGGTGAAGGCCGTGTTCGACGAACTGGGCCGCGAGGAACCCAGAGCCCACTTCACCGTGGGAATCGTTGACGACGTCACCCGGATGTCACTCCCGGTGAATCCGGCGATGGAGATCGAACCCGACGACGTGTTCAGGGCCGTGTTCTTCGGGCTCGGCTCGGACGGCACGGTCGGAGCCAACAAGAACTCGATCAAGATCATCGGCCTGAGCACGGACGCGTACGCTCAGGGAGCCTTCGTCTACGACTCGAGGAAGGCCGGGTCGGTCACCATCTCACATCTGCGCATCGGCCCCCGTCCGATCCGCTCCGCCTATCTGATCCACCGGGCGGCGTTCGTCGGATGCCATCAGTTCCAGTTCCTCGACACCCATGACGTCCTGGACCTGGCCGGTGAGAAGGCGGTGTTCCTGCTGAACTCGCCGTTCGGCCCCGACGACGTCTGGTCCCATCTTCCGCGTGAAATCCAGGAACAGATCATCGACAAGCAGATCCGATTCCATGTCATCGATGCGTACGGCGTGGCGAAGCGCAACGGACTCGGCGGTCGGATCAACACGATCATGCAGACCGGATTCTTCGCGCTGACCGGCATTCTGCCGGAAACTCGGGCCATCGCCGAGATCAAGCAGGCGATCGAGACCACCTACGGACGCAAGGGCAAGGACGTGGTGGCACGCAACGTCGCGGCCGTGGACGAGACCATCGCCGCGCTGCACGAGGTCCGTGTCCCCGGCCACGCGACCGCCACGCGGCATCGCCCGCAGATCGTCGCCGATGACGCGCCGGATTTTGTCAAGAAGGTGACCGCCGTGATGCTCGCCGGCAAGGGAGACCTCCTGCCGGTCAGCGCCTTTCCTCCCGACGGCACGTGGCCGGTCGGCACCTCCCGATGGGAGAAGAGAAACCTCGCCCAGGAGATTCCCATCTGGGATTCCTCGCTCTGTATCCAGTGCAACAAGTGTGCGTTGATCTGCCCGCACGCCGCCATCCGGGCCAAGATCGCCGACCCGGCTGACCTGGCGTTGGCGCCGGACAGCTTCCGGAGCACCGACTATCGCGGATCGGAGTTTGCCGGCAGCGCCTACATCCTCCAGGTGGCGCCCGAGGACTGCACCGGGTGTCACCTGTGTGTCGAGCTCTGCCCGGCGAAGGACAAGGTCCACCCCGACCACAAGGCCATCAACATGCGCCCTCAGCGACCGGTGCGGGCGCAGGAGATCGAGAACTACGCGTTCTTCCTGGACCTGCCCGAGGTCGATCGGAGCCGTGTCAGGCGCGATAACAAGGGCTCGCAGTTTCTCCAGCCGTTATTCGAGGCCTCCGGGGCCTGCCCCGGGTGCGGCGAGACGCCGTACATCAAGCTGCTGACACAGCTATTCGGCGACCACCTGCTGATCGCCAACGCCACCGGCTGCTCATCCATCTACGGCGGCAATCTCCCGACAACGCCCTACTCGACCGATGCGCACGGGAGGGGGCCGGCCTGGTCGAACTCGCTCTTCGAGGACAACGCGGAGTTCGGCCTCGGATTCCGGCTGGCGATCGACTCCTTCGCCCGGCAGGCCCGGGAACTGTTGCTGGCGCGGGCCGGGCGGATCGGAGACGATCTCGTCCGCGACGCGCTCGCCGCCACAGGGCCGGAAGAGGCCGACATCACCCGGCAGCGCCGCCTCATCGAGGAGATCGGCACCCGTCTCGCCGATGATCCCACGCCCGCGGCCCGCCAGCTCGCGCCACTCCTCCCGTATCTCGCTCACAAGAGTGTCTGGATGATCGGGGGGGATGGATGGGCCTATGACATCGGCCATGGTGGACTCGACCACGTCCTGTCGATGGATCGGGATGTCAACATCCTGGTCCTCGATACCGAGGTGTACTCGAATACCGGCGGCCAGCAGTCAAAGGCCACGCCGCTGGGTGCGTCGGCGAAGTTCGCCGTCGCCGGCAAGTCCCTGGCCAAGAAGGACCTGGGGCTGATGGCCATGAGCTACGGGCATGTCTACGTGGCACGGGTCGCCATGGGGGCCTCCGATCAGCAGACCGTCCAGGCCCTCCGGGAGGCCGATGCGCATCAGGGTCCCTCCCTGGTCATCGCTTACGCCCACTGCATCGCGCATGGCTTCGACCTGCGGCACGGCGCTGCGCAGCAGCGACGGGCGGTGCGGTCCGGCGTGTGGCCCCTCTACCGCTTCGACCCGGCCCGCGTGGCGCGGGGGAAACCGCCGCTGAAGCTGGACTCCGGGCCGCCACGTCTTACAGCCCGGGAGTACATGAGTCACGAGGCCCGGTTCGGGGTCGTGGAGGCCCTCGACCCCGACCGGTTCCGTCACCTTCTCGACGAGGCCCAGCGAGACGTGGACCGGCGCATCGCCATCTACCAGCACCTGGCCGGCCTCACCCTCACGGCCAGCGGCGAGGACGACTCGACGCAGTCCCCCGTCCGCTGACGTCCCGGCCGGCCTCCGCGCCTGGATATCGACGTCCAGCCCGGCGTCCGCTACTCTGTTCCGCGATGGGACATCCTGTCGGACCGAGAACCGGCGTGATGCCTGCGGGCGCCTGATGCAGGGGCCAGGTCCGTGATCCGGGTGCTTCTCGCCACGGCCGGCCTCGCCGCCTGGCTGGCCATCCGTTGCCGGCGGCCGGGGTGGGCGTCGCGCCTGCCTCGCCTCCCCCGACTCGCGTGGCGCCTCGGTATTCCGGCCGTGTCGATCCTGCTGGCGGCGTCCGCCTCACCGGTGTCGGCCGTCGGTCTCGCCGCAGCCGCCGGCCTCGTGTACCGCTGGGGAGTCCGGAGACCCGCGACCCTGAGGCGTGAGCTGAGGGCCGAGGCCCGGGCCTTCGAGGCGGCGTTGCACGCGGCCGGCCGCCCGGCGACCTTCGACGAGGTGGCGCTGTGCATCCTGCTTCAGCGGTTCGCCGGCCACGGCATGGCCCGCGCCGAGGCCGCGGTTCTCGCCGGCCGATGCGCCACGCTGGACGACCTCGGCGCGCAGATTGCCCTGCGCACCGGGGGTATGCCGGCGTACGCGGCCTACATCAGAAGACACGGCCACCCTGTCGACATCGTCGACGCGGAACAGGCCGCGCACGGCGACCGGTTCGACGGACGTTGACGATGTGGTGATATGATGCGTCTTCCAATGTGCGCTAAGAACCGCCGGATACTCACGCCAGGACTCGCCGCCCTGCTCGCTCTCCTCGCTCCGCTCGCCGCACTCGGTGGCGAGAGCCCGCCCCCGCCAGGTCCAGCAGCCGGCCTGCGGGATGGAGGGCCCACGACCAGCCGGAGCCGGCCGGAGAATGTCCTGCTCGTCACGGTCGACACGACGCGGGCGGATCATCTCTCCTGCTACGGCTACGGCATCCGCACGTCGCCCCACATCGATGCGCTGGCCAGCACCGGGATCCGTTTCGCCGACGCGTCGTCCGTGGTGCCCCTGACCGGGCCCGGCCATGCCACGCTGATGACCGGCCTGGTGCCCCGGGACCATGGTGCCGTCCGCAACGGCGTTCGCATTCGCCCGGAGGTCCCGACGCTGGCCCAGATCGCCTCGCAGATCGGCATGCAGACCGCGGCGTTCATCTCGGGCTGGACACTCAGCGCCCGGATCACCGGGCTCGACCACGGCTTCGACACGTACGACGACGAGATGACCGACCGGTACCGCCTCGTGAACCATCAGCGCTGGGGGGATCAGACCACTGACCGGGCACTGGACTGGCTGGATGCCCACGGAGACACCCCGTTCTTCCTCTGGGTGCATCTCTTCGATCCCCACGAGCCGTACCGGTCTCACGATCTGGATCTTGCCCCCGTGCCGGGCGCGGCGCCGGTGAAACGCAGCGGCCGGGTGGCCGACTATGATCAGGAGATTGCCTTCGCGGACGCACAGATCGGACGGCTGCTGGCGGCTCTCGTCCGGAAGGGCCTGCGGGATCGCACACTCGTCGTTCTCACCGCCGATCACGGGGAGGCGTTCGGAGAGCATGGCGAGAACGGCCATGGCAGGCGTCTGTATCAGACGACCCAGCACGTGCCGCTGATCCTGGCCTACCCCTCCCTCGGGCAGGGCATCGTCCCGGAGCTGCCCGTCTCCACTCTCGACGTGTTCCCGACGATTCTCGGCATGCTCGAGCAGTCGGTTCCACCCGCCCTGGAGGGAATCCGTCTCGACGAGGCGATTCACGACTCATCGGACGCGCAGGCCACCCGGGAGATCTACATGGAGACCTTCCACGGCGCGCGGAAGAAATTCTGGCACATCTTCGGGCCGTCGCTCACCGGGGATCCGCTCTACGTGGCCGTACGGCGGGGTCGCTGGAAAGCCATTCTGGACCCTCATGACGGCCACGCGGAGCTGTTCGACCTGTCCACTGACCCCGGTGAAACCGTCGACGTCGCCGCGGATCAGTCCTATCGGCTCCGGCGGTTCATGCCGCAGCTGACGAGCTACGCGCGCAAGGCCTGGCGGTCGGCCGACAGCCCCCAGGAGTTGACAGGCGCCGATCGCAAGAAGCTGGAAGCCCTCGGTTACGTCAACTGAGATCCCGCCGCGTGAGGGTCCCGCCCGCCTTGACGCGATCCCCCCTGTTGCGGGAAAATGTTGCCTCGGTCCGTATTGCCATCTTCGGCATCGACCCGTTGCCGGGTTCGCGCCCCCATTGCAGGAGTTTGTCGACGTCGTGAAGCGGTTCACCGCATTCGATCCGCCGGAATATGTCGACTGGTCGCCCGACCCGGATGTGATGGCCGGGTTCCGTGCCACCATCACCGAGAACCCGGATCGCCGGCAACGGATCGAGTCCCTCGATGACGAGGCTCTGGCCCGCCTCTACGCGGGAATGCTCCGGTTTCGCCTTCACGACATCGCGCTGAAGCGATGGGTCCGGCAGGGCGTGATCTCCAAGGCGTGGCTGGGAACCGGTGAGGAGGCGGTGACGGTGGGAAACGTCCATGCGCTCGCGGCCGGTGACGTCGTCGGGCCGATGATTCGCAACGCCGGAGCCTGCCACGAGATGGGCATGAAACTCATCGACCTGTTCCGGGCTTATCTGGGGACGGCATCCCAGATCACGCGCGGCCGGGACCTTCACACCGGCGACCCGGCTCTCGGCGTGCTGCCGCCCATCTCGTTCGTCGCGTCCCTCGTGCCGGTGATGGCCGGCGTCGCCCTGGGCGCGAAGATGCGCGGTGAATCGCGGGTCTGCCTGACCTGGGTCGGAGACGGCGCGTCCCGGACGGCGGAGTTTCATGAGGCCTGCAACCTGGCCGCGGTCCAGCGCCTGCCGCTGGTCGTGGTGCTCCAGGACAACGGGGTGGCTCTGGGCACGCCGACCCAGGTCCACTCGAGAGCCCCCCTCACCGAACTCGCCGGCGCCTACGGAGTCACCGGGCTGGCCTGCGACGGGAATCATGTTCTCGACGTGTGGGCGGCAACGATGGACGCGGCCGCCCGCTGCCGCCAGGGCGGCGGGCCGGTGTTTCTCGTGGCGCGCACCTTTCGAATGGGCGGGCACGCCACCCACGATGAGGCAGAGGCGCGAGCCCTCTTCCCGCCTTCCACCTTCGACCACTGGGGACGCCGGGATCCCGTCGGCATGTTCGAGACCTGGCTGATCGACCCCGCCGAGCCGCTCGCCGGCGGCGCAACGTCGCCCGAGGCACGCAGAGAGAGCCGCCGGGCCTGGCTGGCCGCCATCGAGGCCCGGGTGAGTGCCGAGATCGATGAGGCCGCCGCGGAAGCGCTATCATCTCGCGATCACGACATGCCTGACGAGAGGTCGCTGCTGGCCGGAGTAACACTGACCGGCCCGGCGCGGGAAAGCGGGCCGATCTTCCCGTCCATCCGCCCGGGGGCGACCGGGGCAACGCTGACGAACTGACCTTGGATTGCATCAGGACGGCGGACGACCGCCGGATCCGGAAGGAGCGCCGATGCCAGAACAACAGACTCATGCCGGGGAACGAACGGGCCTCGACACGAAGACGCTCCTCGGCATGTACCGCACCATGTACCTGTCGCGGCGACTCGATGACAAGGAGATCCAGCTCAAGCGACAGAACAAGATCTACTTCCAGATCAGCGGCGCCGGCCATGAGGCCGTCCTCGTGGCTGCCGGCCTTCTCCTTCGCCCGGCCCATGACTGGTTCTACCCGTACTACCGGGACCGCGCCCTGCTCCTGGCGCTGGGGATGACCGCCGAGGAGAGCCTCATGGAAGCTGTCGGCTCCCGCGACGATCCGAACTCCGGCGGCCGGCAGATGCCGTGTCACTGGGGAAACGCGCGGCTCCACGTGGTGTCCCAGTCAAGTCCCACCGGAACCCAGTTTCTTCAGGCGGTCGGCGCCGCGGAGGCCGGCCGTCACCTGGCCCGGGTTCGCGAACAGCAACCGGTCGATCGACCGTTCGCATCCGACGAGATCGTCTACGTGTCGGGGGGAGACGGCGCCACCTCGGAGGGAGAGTTCTGGGAATCGCTCAACACCGCCTGCATCCTGAAGCTGCCGGTTCTCTATCTCATCGAGGACAACGGTTATGCCATCTCGGTGCCGGTGGAGGTCCAGACGGCCGGAGGATCCATCAGCGGCCTCGTCCAGGGCTTTCCCGACCTGCTCATCGAACAGTGCGACGGCACGGACCCACTCGCGTCGCACGCGGTCCTGCAACGCGCGGTACGTCACTGTCAAACCGGGCGAGGCCCGGCGCTCGTTCACGCCCGGGTCACCCGGCCGTATTCGCACTCCATGTCGGACGACGAGCGCATGTATCGAACCGAGAAGGAGCGGGCGGATCAGGAAGCCCAGGACTGTCTCACTCGCTTCGCACGCTATCTCGATGCCGAGAATCTGGCGAGCGACGAGCTGCTCGGCGAGATCAGGCGATCGGTCGACGAGGAGATCCAGAAGGCCACGGATGCGGTCCTGGCCCTGCCGACACCGGCACCGTCAACGGCGATGGAGCATCTCTACTCATCCACCTTCGACCCGACGTCGGCGGCGCTGGCGGTCGATCCCCGGCCGGCCGACCCGGAGAAGGTCACCACCATGGTCGACCTGATCAATGGCTGCCTGCGGCAGGAGATGGAACGGGATGCCCGCATCGTCGTCTTCGGAGAGGACGTCGCCGACGCCTCTCGGGAATCGATCCTCGATGAGGTCAAGGGCAAGGGGGGGGTGTTCAAGGTCACGTGGGGATTGCAGCGACGCTTCGGAGGCGAGAGGGTGTTCAACTCTCCGCTGGCGGAGGCCAGCATCGTCGGCCGGGCGGTCGGCATGGCGACCCGCGGCATCAAGCCCGTCGTGGAGGTCCAGTTCTTCGACTACATCTGGCCGGCCTATCACCAGATCCACAATGAGCTGGCGACCATGCGCTATCGCTCCGCCGGTCACTTCACGTCACCGGTGGTGATCCGGGTCCCCGTCGGCGGGTACCTCAGAGGCGGCGCCATCTTTCACAGTCAGTGTGGGGAGGTGCTCTACACGCACCTGCCCGGGCTGCGAGTGGTGTTCCCGTCCAACGCGGTGGACGCGGCCGGCCTGCTCAGAACCGCGATCCGCTGTGACGATCCGGTCATGTTCCTCGAGCACAAGCATCTCTACCGCCAGACATACAACAAGGGCGCGGACCCCGGACCCGACTACACGATCCCGTTCGGATCGGCGAGACGTGTCCGCGCCGGTGACGACCTGACCGTGATCACCTACGGGGCCCTCGTCGAGCGTTCCTTCAGGGCGGCGGAGAAGCTGTCGCGCGATGCGGGCATCGAGGTGGAGATTCTCGACCTCAGGACGGTGAACCCGTACGACTGGGATGCCATCGCGACGTCCGTCCGGAAGACGTCCCGCGCGCTGGTCGCCCACGAGGACGCGCTGTCGTTCGGCTACGGGGCGGAGATTGCCGCCCGGATCGGTGACGAGCTTTTCGAGTTCCTCGACGCACCTGTCAGGCGGCTCGGCGCTCTCGATACATGGGTCGCTTACCATCCGGACCTGGAAGAGGCCATTCTTCCCAACACGGACGACCTCTCCCGGGCCATGTCGGAACTCGCGGCCTATTGATCGTGGAGTGTTCTTCCAGATGCTGGCGATGGATCAGCGGCCGGACAGTCCTCATCACTCTTCTTGTCGCCGGCGCCGCGGGCTGTTCGCCGGACCCGGGACCGGACCGGGGGCCGGCAGCGGCGAACGTCCCGACGGCCGGTTTCGACCACGCCGCCCTGGCAGACGTCCTCCGGCGCTTCGTCGACGCCGACAGCCGCGTGGATTACGCCGGCCTGCGCGCCGATCCGGGCAGCTTGCAACTCTATGTCGCATCGCTGGCCGAGACCTCGCCGGACAGCCGCCCCGGGCGGTTTCACGGCGAGGCCGACCGGCTGGCGTACTGGATCAACGCGTACAACGCTCTGGTGATCGAGGGGCTGACTCGATATCCCGGCGCACGCAGTCCGCTGGCCATCCTTCCGGATGCGGGTTTCTTCCGGCAGCTCACCTTCACTCTCGGGGGAGAGGCCATGACCCTGGACCATCTGGAGAACGTCATCCTGCGTGGACGGTTTCACGACCCGCGCCTGCATTTCGCCCTGGTCTGCGGAGCGCGGAGCTGCCCCAAGCTGTGGCCGGAACCGTACAGCGCGGAAAAGCTCGACCGGCAGCTCGATCTGGCCGCACGCCTGTTCTTCGCCCAGCCAGACAACCTCGAATTCGTTCCGGACAGCCGCACGATTCGCGTGAGTCGCTACCTGGACTGGTACAGCGATGATTTTCGCTCCTGGATCAGGGAGCATCCGGCCACCCTGCCGGCCGCCGGCGAGGACGGCGCTCCCGTCAGCTATGCGCTGAACTACACCTTGCCGGCCCGGTCCCGGCAACTGCGCACCGCGCTGGATGGAGGGTGGTCGGTGGCGTATTCGGTCTACGACTGGACCCTGAACGATCAGGCCCTGGACGACAGCCAGAGCTGGCATCCTCCCGCCTCCGACGATGCATCCGCCATCAGACCCTGAACGCCCGTCACTTGCTGTGCATCAGCCGTGCCGCGCATCCATCCCGTCGAGCAGAAAACGGACGATCTCGCGGTTGGCCGGCGGCATCGTCCGGCCGGGCAGGTCGTCGAGGCCCACCCAGATGAATCTCCCGACGTCGACCGCCGGAGCCGGGACCGGTCGCACGCGGACCCGGAACACGTGCAGAGCGAGACACCGCCCGGGCTCGTCGTGTTCGACGGTGATGAGATGAAGCGGCTCGGTGCCGATCAGGCCGGTCTCCTCTCTCAGTTCCCGCACGGCGGCGTGACCGGGTTCTTCACCCGCCTCGACCTTGCCGCCGGGAAACTCCCAGCTGCCCGCCAGATGGCTTCCCGCTGGCCGGCGTCCGATGAGAACGTGACGGTCGCGGTCCATGACGATGGCCAGCGCGATCGCCCGCCGGGACGGCGCTTCACCGTCCGGGGCCGGCGTTCGGGGTAAAACACCGCTCATCGATACAGCAGGGACGGCAGACGACGCCTGCGGAACTGGTCGGCCATGGCGGTCCACTCGCCCTCCATCTCCGCCAGCGGGCGGTTCGCCTCCAGATCGCGCCGCAGTCGGTCCGATCCGGCCAGCAGGTCGATGGCCGGATGGCGGGCCTCGAACTCGTAAGGCGCCGTGCGCCACGCGAACTGCCCCCCCGACTGCCGGCGAGCGATGGCCAGCATGGCGACGAACGTGGCAAATGAGCGGAAGCTCGCCGGGTCATCCACATGCACCTCCACTCCGCCGCACGTCACCCCCGCCCACTTCTGGGTCACCGGGCGGAACCAGTGCGGGCGAAACCGCACCCCCGCATGGCCCAGGTCGTTGAGTTCGCCTGCGAATCGTATGGGGTCCAGCCACGGAGCCCCGATGAACTCGAACGGCCGGGTCGTGCCCCGGCCCTCCGACATCGTGGTTCCCTCGACCAGACAGGCACCGGGATAGACCACCGCCGTGTCGACCGATGGCATGTTCGGGGAGGGGAGCACCCACGGCAGGCCTGTCGCCGGCCAGCCCTGGTCACGGGTCCACCCGGCCATGGGCACGACCTGGAGGTCGACGTCATATCCCAGGTGGTCCTTCCCCATGAGACAGAGTTCCCCGAGGGTCATGCCGTGGCGGACCGGAACCGGCAAGCGGCCGACGAACGACTCGAACCCGGGCGCAAGCACCGGGCCCTCGATGACCTCCCCGCCCAGGGGATTCGGTCGGTCCGTCACGATCACCGGGATCTGCGCCCGGTCCGCGGCCGCGAGCGTTGCCAGGATCGTCGCCGAGAAGGTGTAGTAGCGGGCCCCGACGTCCTGGAGGTCACAGACCATCAGGTCCAGGCCATCGAGCATGGACGGGGTCGGGGCCAGCGTCGCGGCCGTCGCCCCGTAGAGGCTGTGGACGGGCAGCCCCGTGGCGGGATCCCGACTCGAGGTCACGGCTTCCATGTCCTGTGCCGCGCCGCGCAGGCCGTGTTCCGGCCCGAAGAGCGCCTTCAACTCGACCCCTGGTGCCGCCGCCAGGAGATCGGCCGCATGGCGAAACTGCCGGTCGACCGACGCCTGGTTGGCCAGCAGGCCGATCCGGCGGCCGGCGAGGAGTCTCACCTGCTCGGTGACCAGGATCTCGAGACCCGGGCGAACCGCGCTCACCGCTTCAGGATCTTGGGGGGAGGGTGACCGCCGCGGTCAGCGAGCACAGACCGGTCTGTTCGTCGAAGCACCTCATGGAGGCGATCGCCGGCAGGTAGATATGAACCGTGACAAGGGCGGCCCCGTCACCCTGCAGGTTGCCGACACGATGGATGTCCCCACCCACCACCGTGACGACCT
>JBHHZI010000027.1:0-27243 GCA_046757965.1 Acidobacteriota bacterium
GGCCACCGTCCCGCTCTCTGGGCCGGGCCGGCGGTGACACCCATGTCTTCTCCGTCGCCATGTGCCGCGGAAACGAGAGGAGCGGTGGGCAACAGCGAGACGGGATTGCTGCTCTTCGTCGACTCGCCAGGGCGGGCGATGGCGCACTGGCAGGTCGCGACGCTGTCCGGCGACATGGCGCGAGCCGTCGTCTCGGCGGGTCACCAGGACACGGTGACCAGCCTGGCCGGGGCGGCCGACACCACAGTTTACCTGGCCCCGGGCCGGGAGGACGATGCCGGGTATGTGGCCGAGTTGGCCGCGCGCACCGGTGTCGGCTGCCTCGACGTCCCAGCGGTGACCGGACTCGCCCGCTGGGATGCCGGGCTCTCGATCCTGTTCAACCGCTGCCGGCATCCGAAGATCCTCTGTGCCGACGGCCAGGTGCTGGAGTTCTACGCCGAGGATCTCGAGCGGGCTCGCCGCAAGCTGGAGCTGTACGAGATCGTGCTGGGACGCGCCGGGGATAATGATTGCTGGCTCATCGGCATGCACGGCCACTCCGAGTTCCTCGAACAGGTAAAGGCAGGCGACGGCGGTGTTCTCCATGCTCTGCTGGAGGCGGGTGTCTCTCAGGGCCAGCAGGTGTCCCTGCTCGACACCAAGGACACGCTGCGCAAGGAGCCGGATCTGCAGCATCTCCAGTTCCTCGCCAGACGGCCCCAGCACCCGTGTCTGCGACGGATCCTCGACGGTGAAGGCCTGCTGATGCCGCCGGCTCCGCGCGAGGCTTGACGGGGTCATCTCTTCTTTCTAGAGTTTGCTCCCGCGCTGGGCGCACGACCAGCGACCATGTCCCATCGCCGTCCGTCCCCCACGCCCGTGCGGCGAGTCTATTCCTGGAGGTTCGAGTGAGGAGACCAGCCGTCTTCCCCCGTCTCATCTCGTCGTCGTTGTTGCTGTGTGCCGCCGCTTTCCTTTCCGCCTCGCCGGTTTCTGCTCAGGACCTGGCCGGCGACGAGCACCGGTTCATCCAGATCTTCATCGAGGATGCCGCCATCGTCGAGAACGGCTGGGTGGAGGGCCAGTTTCGCTGGCAGGATCTCGACCAGTTCGATAGCCGGATCTCATTCGGGCCGGTGGTCGCGTTCAGCCCGGTCGACCGCCTCGAGGTGGGTGGCCGCTTCGATTTCGTCAACCTCGATTTCGGCCGCGACAGCGAGAGCGGCATCAGCGACACGACGGTCTATGGCAAGTGGCAGATCTTTCGCAACCCCATCGAGTTCACCATCGGAGGTGAGCTGAGCCTTCCCACCGGCGATGAGGACGATCGCCTGGGCACCGGCGAGGTCGATGCGGCGATCTTCGGGGCCGTGCGCAAGAATTTCGACGAGGCCTACGTCACCGGCCACTTCGGTTTTCGCGCCAATCAGGATGCCGATGTCGGCAGCAATCTCGGGCCCGGGCTGGCGGTCAACCTCGACGGCAAGGCCAGTGTCTTCCTGGGCGCGGCCGTGATGATCCCACGGGGCGACCGCTGGGCCGTCTCCGGTGAGCTGACCGTGGAGACCGAGCGGTACGAGCAGACCGATTCGGCCATCGAGTTCACCGTGGGCGGGTATTGGTTCGCGGGCAACAACCTCACGTTTCGCGCCGGCGTCGGGCTGGGCCTGGCCGATGCGTCACCGGATCTGGAGGTCGTGGCGGGTATCGTCGGCCACTTCTGAGGCGCAGCCGACGCGTCAGTCGGTGACCACCGCCTTCATGAACTCGCGTCGCATGACCGCGATGTTCTCGATGGAGATCGACTTCGGGCAGACCGCCTCGCACTCGGCGTGATTCGAGCAGTCGCCGAACCCCTCCGCGTCCATGCGGTCCACCATCCTCAGGGCTCTCCGCCGGCGTTCGGCATGCCCCTGGGGCAGGCGGACGAACTGAGCCACCTTGGCGCTGACGAAGAGTGAGGCGGAGGCGTTGGGGCAGCTCGCCACGCAGGCGCCGCAGCCGATGCAGGCGGCGCTGTCCATGGCCCGCTCGGCATCGTCCTTGCCGATGGGCAAGGCGTGGGCATCCGGCGCCGCGCCCGTGTTGACCGAGACATAGCCCCCGACGGTGAGAATGCGGTCGAAGGCTGTCCGGTCGACGACCAGATCCCTGATGATCGGAAAGGCCCGGGCGCGAAACGGTTCCACGATGATCGTCGCGCCGTTCGCGAACTCGCGCATGCGCAGCTCGCAGGTCGTGCAGGCCAGCTTGGGGCCGTGGGCGACGCCGTTGATCACCAGGCCACAGACACCGCAGATGCCCTCCCGGCAGTCGCTCTCGAAGGCGATCGGGTCCTTGCCCTCGTGCAGGAGTGTCTCGTTCAGCCGATCGAGCATCTCCAGGAACGACATCTCGGCGGTGATGCCGTCGATGGCGTACGGCATCAGCCGTCCCGGAGCATCCGGGCCGTCCTGACGCCAGATGCGAAGCGTGAATCTCATGGTGGCGGTCATCGGCTGGTCCTCACTTGTAACTGCGCTGGGACGGGGCGACCCGCTCGAACGCCAGTGGCTCGACATGGCGCACCGGCTCGGCGTCCGGGCCCCGGTACTCCCACGCGGCGACGTGGGTGAACTGGGCGTCATCGCGGCGGGCCTCGCCCTCCTCGGTCTGGTGTTCTTCCCGGAAGTGAGCCCCGCACGATTCCTCCCGGGCCAGAGCATCCCGGGCGAGCAGTTCTCCCAGTTCCAGGTGGTCGGCCACCCGGCCGGCATACTCGAGATCTTTGTTGAAGTGGGTGGCCGAGCCGCCGACGCGCAGGTCTTCGGCGAAGATGGCGCGCAGGTCCCGGATCTTGCCGATGGCCTCGGTGAGCCCGGCCCGGGTGCGGGACATGCCGGCGAGGTCCCAGAGAATGCGGCCCAGGTCCCAGTGGAACTGGCGCGCGGTGCGCTTGCCGGACGCGCCGGTCAACCGGCCGATGCTGGCATCGACCTCGCCGACGCCGCGGATGAACTCGGGATCGTCCGGCGACACGGCGGGCAACGGCCTGCCGGCGATGTAGCAGCCGATGGTGTAGGGCAGGACGAAGTAGCCGTCGGCCAGCCCCTGCATCAGCGCGCTGGCCCCGAGCCGGTTGGCGCCATGGTCGGAGAAGTTCGCCTCGCCGATGACGAACAGTCCGGGAATGGTCGACATGAGCGTGTAGTCCACCCAGAGTCCGCCCATGGTGTAGTGCGGCGCGGGGTAGATGCGCATCGGCGTGCTGTAGGGGTCGTCCCCGGTGATCTCGTCGTACATCGAGAAGAGGTTGCCGTAGCGCTCGCGGATGGTCTGCTCGCCCTCGGAGGCGATCGCCTCCGAGAAGTCGAGATACACCGCATAGCCGGTCGGCCCGACGCCACGCCCCTCGTCGCAGACCATCTTGGCCGCCCGGGAGGCAATGTCCCGGGGCACCAGGTTGCCGAAGGCGGGGTAGCGTCGTTCGAGGTAATAGTCCCGCTCGGCCTCGGGGATGTCCGCCGGTTTCCGGCGGTCCCCCCTGGCCCGGGGAACCCAGACCCGACCGTCATTGCGGAGGCTCTCGCTCATCAGAGTGAGCTTGGACTGGGTCTCGCTGGCGAACGGGATGCAGGTCGGATGAATCTGCGTGTAGCACGGGTTGGCGAACAAGGCGCCGCGCTTGTGGCAGCGCCAGATGGCCGTGGCATTGGAATTCACCGCATTGGTCGAGAGGTAGAACACCGTCGCATAGCCGCCGGTGGCCAGGACCACCGCGTCGGCGGTGTGACGCGCGATCTTGCCGGAGACCAGGTCGCGGGTGATGATGCCGCGGGCCGCCCCGCCGGCGACGACCAGGTCGAGCATCTCGTGGCGTGGTCGCAGGGTGACGCGGCCTCCCTCGACCTGTCGAAGAAGGGCCCCGTAGGCACCGAGCAGCAGCTGCTGGCCGGTCTGGCCGCGCGCGTAGAAGGTGCGGGACACCTGGGCGCCCCCGAAGGAGCGATTGGCGAGGAGACCGCCGTATTCCCGGGCGAAGGGCACGCCCTGCGCGACGCAGTGGTCGATGATCTGATTGCTGACCTGGGCCAGACGATAGACATTGGCCTCGCGAGAGCGGAAGTCACCGCCCTTCACCGTGTCGTAGAAGAGACGCCAGACGCTGTCGCCGTCGTTCGTGTACTCCTTGGCGGCGTTGATGCCGCCCTGGGCTGCGACGCTGTGCGCGCGTCTCGGGGAGTCCTGGATGCAGAAACTGGTCACCCGATAGCCCAGTTCGGCCAGCGAGGCCGCCGCCGACCCCCCGGCGAGACCGGTGCCGACCACGATGACGTGGTGCCGGCGCTTGTTGGCGGGCGACAGCAGCTTCATGTCGGTCCTGAACCGGTCCCACTTGTTTTCCAGGGGGCCGCCGGGGACGCGTGGGTCAAGGGTCACGGTGAGCCTCCCGTGACATAGATCCACAGCGGCAGGACGAGAAACCCGAGCGCCAGAAGAAGCGCAAACACGGCGCCTGCCGTGTAGGTGACCGCCGCGGTCTTCCTGCTCTGCGCGCCGAGGGACTGGAGGGCGCTCCAGAAGCCGTGGCGCAGGTGGAAACCCAGAAAGAGCATGCAGCCGACATAGAACGCCACGTAGCCGGGCTGGCTGAAATCGTCCATGACGAGTCGATGGAGATCCCGCATCTGTACGCCGTCCACGTGGGTGACATAGCCTTCCGCCACACCCGGGCCGAACTTGAAGGTCTTCAGGTGGACCACCGTGAATACCAGGATCACGACGCCGGTCCAGATCATGGTGCGCGACGAGAGCGTCTTGCGGCTCGGGCCACCGGCGTGGCCGCGGCCCTGATAGCCCACCGGCCGGGCTCTCCTTCGTCCGAGGGCGACCGATATCCCGGAGACGACATGGACCAGGAGAAAAAGAATCAGCCCGGCCTCGGCGACGAGCAGCAGCTCACCCAGACTCAGAAGGAAGTGGGAGTACTTGTTGTAGGCATCGGCGTCGCCGGTGAACAGTGCCAGATTGCCGGCCAGGTGAAGCACGAGGAACACACCCATGAGCAGCCCGGAGACCGCCATGAGGATTTTCTTGCCGACGGAGGATCTGAGTCTGCTGCGCAGGGATGACATGGATTCTTCAGCCGCGAGACACGGGTTGGTTGTTATAGACGGTCCGGGCAGCGGATGCAACCAGCCCCTGGCTGACCTGTCGGCGACGAGCCGCAACCCCGGAGGCGCGGTCAGGAATCGGTATCGGCGAGGCGCCCGAGGATCACCATGGTGAGATCGTCGGGTTGAGCCGTGCCGCTGGCGTGGTCGGCGAGCTGGTCCTCCACCGCCTTCTGGATGTCGTCGGCAGGACGGCCCGCCTGGGAGGCGAGGAACGACGCCAGTCTCTCCTCGCTGTACTCGTTGTCCTCGGGATCCACCGTATCCGTGACGCCGTCGCTGCAGATGAAGATGAAATCACCGGGCTGCATCTCCACCTCGGTGACCACGTAGGTGGTGCCGGCAAGGACACCCAGAGGGGGGCCTGACGGCGGCAGCACCTCGATGTCACCTGCCGTCCGGATGAGCACCGGAGAGGGCGCATGCCCGGCGTTGACGTACTTCACCTTGTGCTGCGCGAAATCCAGATTGATGAAGAACAGCGTGACGAACCGGTTGGCCGGGGCGCTGCGGGTGACGGTCTGCTCGAGATGTCGGACGATGTCGAGCGGATCGCGGGCCAGTTCGGCGTGGGCCCGGAAGGTGGCCTGGATGGTGGCCATCAGCATGGCCGCAGGCATGCCCTTGCCGGCCACATCGGCGAGGACCACGCCGAGTCGCTGCTCGCCGAGCCGGACATAGTCGAAGTAGTCGCCACCCACCTCGTAGCACGGTGTGTTGAATCCGGCGAGGCGGTAGCCGGCCACGTCCATCGGCTCGGACGGCAGCAGGTTGCGCTGGATGTCCGCCGCGGCCTGGGCTTCCTGTTCGAAGCGCTGTTTCTCGAGCTGGTCTTCGAACAGGCGGGCGTTCTCGATCTGGATGGCCGCGATGTTGGCCAGCATGGTCAGCATGCGCAGGTCCTCGTCATCGAACAGTCCCGAGGCCACGCGCGAGTCGGCGTAGATCAGCCCGATGACGTCCTTGTTGTTCCACAGAGGTGCGGCCATCACCGAATGGATTCCCTGGGAGAGAATGCTGGCGCCTTCCTTGAATCGCGCATCCGTCTGGGCGTCCGAGGTCAGCACGGAGGCATGTTCGTCCATGACCGTGGCGGCGATGGTGCGGCTGATGGCCAGGTCGCCATCCCCGTCGGTGAGCCGGGAGGCCCGGCACCTGAGCTCGCCCCTTTCCTGCAGGAACACCGCCACGCGGTCGGCCGCCACGGCCCGGGAGACCAGATCCATGATCTTGGGCAGCATGACGTCGACCGGCTCGTGGCCGAGCAGCTCCATGTTGGCCTTCTCGACGACCTCGAAGCGGCGCAGCTGCGCTTCGAGATCTCCCCGCTGGCTGCCACGCGCCCGGAGAGCGGGAAGCGCGTTCGGGGTCGTCATCACTTCGTTCACCGGCAGGATGACCGTGCCCTCCGAAGCCAGGGGCTGGTTCGAGAAGGTCACCCGCTCCTCGGAGTTGTCGCCATGCTGAAACTCCAGGTTGCAGCTGCCGAGGCTGATGGTGTCCCCGGTCTCGAGAACTGTCGGGTCGACGACCCGGCGCCCGTTCAGGTAGGTGCCATTGCGGCTCCCGCAGTCCCGCAGACGCCATCCATCCGCCTCGGGGGTCAGCTCGGCGTGCTCCCGGGACAGGGAGAGATCCGCCAGGACGACCTCGTTCTTCGAGGACCGCCCGATGGAGACACGGGCGCCGGTCTCGACATGATGGGTCGTGCGCTGACCATCACTGCCGGTGATCACGAGATACGCCACGCCCACCTCCTCCGTCAGCTCCGCACCTCTGGATTGGACCATCGATTCGGGCGCAAAGTCAAGAACGACCGGATCTTACCTTGACTTTCGAATTCCGGCGAGGCTACGATAGCCTCCCACCAGGGTCCCATGGGGCTCTGTCGCCGAAGAGGAACGGGTTCCATGGCTGACTTTCCCGAGGTTCGGGTTGTCGCCGGCAGCCGGCTGGAGTATCTCGACCCGCTGCATGCCATCGCCGAGGAAATGGCGAAGGTCGCCGGCCTGGACGAGGAAGCATGTTTTCATTTCGCGCTGGCCGTCCGGGAGGCGGCCACGAACGCGGTCACGCACGGCAACGGGTCCGATCCGGGCAAGCAGGTGACCGTGGTCTTCACGCTGGAAGCCGGCGCCCTGACCGTCTCCATCCGGGACGAGGGCGCCGGGTTCGATTTTGAACATGCGGATGACCCGCGCTTGCCGGAGAACCGATTCAAGACCTCCGGCCGGGGACTCCTGCTCATCCGGAGTTTCGTGGATGATGTGAGCTACGGTCATGGGTCCGAGCAGGGTACGGAGATCCGGATGGTGAAGCGGCTCCGTGGGTGAACGGTGATAGTCTCAAGAGGCAGTTGTCAGGAGGGTCTCCATGAAGGCGACGGTCAGACAGGTTGGGAATGTCACGGTGGTGGATCTGAGCGGGAAGATCACCATCGGCAGCGGCGACGTGGTCCTGCGGGAGACGGTCCAGCGCCTGTTCGACGAGGGGAACCGGCAGCTCCTGTTGAACCTGCGCGGTGTCTCGTACATGGACAGCGCGGGGATCGGGGAATTGGTGGCGTGTCACAAGCGCGCCGTGGAGAAGAACGGGCGGCTCAAGCTCCTCAATCCGTCGGGCAAGGTCTATGATCTGCTCCAGCTCACCAAGCTGGACGAGGTCTTCGAGATGCACAAGGACGAGGGCGAAGCGCTCGGTTCTTTCGCGTAGTTCGACGCCACCGGTCGGCGCTGCCGGCTGACGTGGCTCAGGGCCTCGGGATATCCAGATCCGCTGGCGCCGGACGGGGCGGCGTGGACGGGCTCGACGGAGGGCCGGCGGGCAGAACGTCCCGGCCCGCCGGGCCCGTGGATTCGACCCAGACGGCCAGTCTCCACACCTCGCCGGTGCCGGGCGCCGTCGTGGGCCGCGTGGCTGCGAGTCGAGTCAGCGGGAGGCGAAACGTCACGGACCGGCCGGGGATGAAACTGCTCAGCCCGCCCAGGTCGTCGCTCCCGGCGAAACGGGCCACGGCCGGCCGGCCGCCGTCCGCGGCCGCCGGCTGGCCACGACGGCGGGCCCGGTCGGCCGGCACCGGCACCATCCGGAACACCAGGGTCAGATCCGACGGGGGAGACGTGTCGCGCGAGCGCGTCCCGGCCCGCTTCCAGGCCAGCTCCAGGCGCAGTTCCGTCCCCAGGGGGTAGGCCTCCGGTCCGGGCGTGGTCTCGATCTGCGCCAGCAGGACAGGCCGGGGAGGCTTCCCGCCCCACGACAGGTCCACCACCTTCATCCGGAGCCGGCGCAGGTCGAGGGCCGGCGGCAGCGGCGGGTCGTCTGCCGCGCCCGTGTCGTCGATGTCCACGAGCCATCCGGATCGATCCGGCACGGCGGTGGCCGCAGACCGGGCGGGGCCGCTCGCCCGCGTGAGGGTCGGGCCCTGCCCGCCCGCCACGCCCTCGGCCGCCGCCATCGGGAGAGGGAACGCCGTGGCCGCAGCGGTGAGCCAGAGCGCGGCAATGAGCCACCGGCTCACCACGTTCCTCCGGGGGCTCGTCGCCGCCGGCGTGCCCGGCTCGCCTGCCTCATCCGCATGTCCATCGGGGGCCTCCCTCCCCGGCGCCTGTCGTCGGGGGCCGCCGTCTGCCTCCCCATGGTATCGTCGAATCGGGTCTGGCATGTTGATCTTGAACCCCATTCGCCTGGTACGGGCCCGCCACTCCGATCGCGATCGGGTCCTGCTCATCGAGCGGGCGGTGTTCCCCGATGAGCCGTTCTCGCCGGAGCAGGTGCGCCACATGCTGCACAGCGCCAGCGCCCGGACCCTCCTGCTGATGACCGGAACCGAACCGGTGGGCCTGGTCGCTCTCTGGTGGCGCCGGGGCGCCAGCACCTGCCGGATCATCGACCTCGCGGTCCGCCCGCGCTTTCGTCGTCGCGGCCTGGGGACGCGCCTGGTTCGCGCGGCTCTGAGAGACGGTCGTCGTCACGGCTTCGCGGGCGTGACCCTCGAGGTGGCCGAGACCAACCACCCGGCCCGCTCCCTGTACGAAAGCCAGGGGTTCTGCCATGAGCGTCGCCTGCCGGACTACTACGACCGCCATCGGCATGCCATCCGGATGATCCGATGGCTGCGCGTCGTGCCCTGCGGTCGCACGCGACCGGCGGCGGGACGGGGCATGGTCCGGTCTCAGTGAACTCCGCGTGTCCGGCGGGCAGAGCGGACATCGATCTCGATCGGGGCCAGCAGGACACGGCTGCCGTCGAGTCCGTTCACCTCCAGGCGGAAGAACAGTGAATCCGCCCCGCCCCGTCCGCGCAGGCGCCCCTTCAGGATGTTGGTGGCGTCGAACGTGGCCCGGGCCCCGTTCACGGTGATGTCCTGGCGGGAGATGGGGTAATAGGATCCCTGCGCCTGGTCCGACCGGCTGACGCTGAAGCTCCGGATACCGGCGAGCCCGTCGACGCTCCAGTTCAGGATCACCCGGGTGCCGTCCAGGCGGGCGCGGAAATCGGTCACCCGTCCGGCGACATCGGAGAAACCGAACGGGAAGGAGTTCGAGGAGTAATGCAGCGATTCGACCCCCTCGGCGTAGACCAGCCTGATCACCGCCACCAGCCCCTGGGTGGCCGGGTCGAAGCCGGCGAGGATCGGGTCGGTGGCCTGCAGCGTGAAACTGGTGGTCGTGCGGGGAATGAACGTGCCCGGCGTGGCGTCGATGAGCGTCCCGGCCATCTCCTCCGCCGCCAGCTCGGTCTCGCTCGGTCCCAGCGGATCGGTCGGGCTTCGCACGGCGAACAGCAGGCGGTAGCCGAGAATCGGATGGGGAGCGCCGTCGTTGATCGTTGCCGTGGTCGCCTCGTCCCAGCCGATGTCGACCTGGCCGTTGCTGGTGGACATGATGTCGGGACGCGGAATGGCTGACAGGCCCCCGGCGCTCACGATCGACCCTGCCGGACCGAATGAGCTGCTGTCCTGACTGGTCAGCGGGGTGAGTGCCAGGAAGCAGGCGATCTGTGCCACCACCGGCAGGCAGGTGGACGTCGTCTGGTTGCCGATCTCGCTCACCGTGACGACCTGGGACTGGCTGCCGTAATAGCCGACATGATTGTAGGCGTCCGCGTCGGTGACGCCGTCCCAGACCGAGTACCAGTTCAGGTCGGTGAATCCGAAGCTTGCCGGATAGTTGCCCTGGATCTGGACGTCACCGACGTATTGCTGTTTCGCCGCCACGAACTTCGGATAACCGTCGACCGGATTGGCGCTGCCGTAGAAATCGGTCGGGTCGAGTTCGCTGTACATGCGGACGCGCAGATCGCAGGGGTTCTTGCCCCGGCGGCAGTTGAAGACATCCGCCGGCAACTTGGTGGCCGCGGCGCCCAGGATTTCACCTGGACTCTGGGCCAGGGCCGCTCCCGGCAGTATGGCAAGGACAGCGGAGAGTACGAGCAACTTCCTCATGCGAACTTCCCCCTTCAAGATTGCCCTATGATGGTTTCCCGGCAGGCGGTCCGGCGCCAGTTATATGTTCCGATTCTAGAATATATATCCAGAAGATGTAATTGCAATATGCGCAAGGACGATCTTGAACACGCGTGATCGGCCGTTCCCCGGCGCCCGAGCGCCAGGATGGAAAGGTCTTATCCGACAGCAGGTTGGGCGGACTCCACCGGGATCCGCCGAGGCGCCTTCGGCGTCCGGGGGGATGCTCTACCGGGGGGAGGTGCTGAGGTTCGACGGCGAGGCGCTGGTGGTCGCCGGGGAGGCGTCGGGCGACCACCATGCCGGCGGCCTCATGAGGGAACTCCACAAGATCGCGCCGGGTCTGCGTTTCCACGGGATGGGCGGCGAGGAGATGGCTGCCGCCGGCCTGGAGGTGCTGCACGACGCCCGCGACCTGGCGGTGATGGGGCTGGTCGAGGTTGCCGGGAGCCTGTGGAGGGGAGTCGCCACCTACCGGGCTCTGAAGGAGACCATGCGACGGCGACGACCCCGGGTCGCCATCCTGGTCGATTTTCCGGATTTCAATCTGCCACTGGCACGGGCGGCCCATGCCCTGGGCATCCCGGTCGTGCTGTTCATCAGCCCCCAGCTCTGGGCGTGGCGTGCCGGACGGGTCCGAACCGTCGCCCGGCATGTCGATCGGGTGATCTGCATTCTGCCGTTCGAGGCGGCATTCTATCGGACCCGCGGCGTGTCGGCGGTGTTCGTCGGACATCCGCTGGTGGATGCCGCCGAACAGCTCGACCGGTCGGCCGAGCAGCGCCGGATGGTCGGCCCGGGCGGGGGACCGGTCCTGGCCCTGGTGCCCGGCAGTCGCCGGCAGGAACTTGCGATGATGTTGCCGGCCATGCTCGATGCCGCCGGCCGGCTCGCGAGGTCTCCGGGCCTGGGGGCCACCCTGCTGCCCGTCGCCTCGACGCTGGGCGAGGACGACGTCATCCGGGCGGCCGGTGGGGCGTCGGCTCTCGGCAGCGTTCGCCTGGTGCGTGGCGCGTTCTTCGAGGTCCTGGCAGCGGCCGACGTGGCGCTGGTCGCGTCGGGAACATCGACACTCGCCGCCGCCCTCGCGAGCACCCCGATGGTGCTGGGCTACCGGATCCATCCTCTCACCTATCTTCTCGGACGCCATCTGACCCGGGTCGACCATGTCGGTCTGGTGAATCTCGTCGCCGGTTCGCGCGTGGTGCCGGAACGCCTGCAGGATGACTTCACCGGCGAGGAACTAGCGCGTCAGGCCAGTCATCTCCTGCGTTCTTCCCGGGCCCGGGCAGCCCAGCGGGCGGCGTTTTCCCGGGTCCGGACCCGGCTCGGGCCGGCCGGCGCCCTGGCTCGCGCGGCCGAGGTGGTGATCGCCACCGTCGTCCACCATGAGGCCGGCCGGGAGATCGGCGCGCCGCCGGGGGAGGCGGTTTGACCGGCCGGGAATCGGTCGGGTATCATGATCGAGCACGGTGGGCACGTCGCGACCTGCGCCGCGCCGGCGCTCCGCGACACAGCCTGTCTCCACCACCTTTCCAGCCATGTCCGAGCAGACGACGCCCGCATCGACCGCTTTGCAGGGAATGACCGGCTTCGGGAGGAGTTCCCACGAAGGCGAGACCCTGCGCATCGGTGTCGAGATCCGGACGGTCAACCACCGCTTCTGCGAGGTGATGATCCGCCTACCCCGCCATCTTGCCCATCTCGAAACCCGACTGCGCCGTCGCATCGGCGACCGACTGATGCGAGGGCGCGCCGATGTGTCCATCCAGATCGAACGTCTCGACGGCAAGACACATCGCCTGGCACTCAACAACGAGGTCGTCGGCGGGCTGCTCGAGATCCAGGAGACCCTGCAGACCCGTTTCGGCCTTGGTGGTGAACTGAGCATCGACGCGGTCGTGCGCATTCCGGATGTCGTGACCGTCGCCTCGGTCGACGATGAACTGTCCGCGACGGAGATGGCCGAACTCGAGGCCACGGTCGGCCGTGCCGTGGATGCCGCCGTGTCGATGCGAGCCGATGAGGGGCGGATGATCGCGGCGGACCTGGCCGCGCGACTGGCCACGGTGGCGAGCTTGCGCGACCAGGTCGAGGCGGAGGCCGGCCGGGGCCCGGAACTCCTCTCTCGGCGTCTGCGGGAGCGACTGGCCGAGGCGCTGCCGGACGAAACCGCCGTCGACGAATCACGACTGGCCCACGAGGTCGCGCTGCTGGCGGAGAAGTGTGACGTCAGTGAAGAACTGGTGCGCCTGCTCGGCTACCTCGACCAGGCCCGGGAGGCTCTCTCCACCGGAGGCGCCGGGACCGGCAAGCGGCTCGAGTTCATGCTGCAGGAGATGAACCGGGAGACGAACACCGTCGCGTCGAAGGCGGCGGGAACGGCGATCGGCCCCCGGGTGGTGGAGATCAAGACAGAGCTCGAGCGGATGCGCGAGCAGGTTCTGAACCTCGCATGACCGGCTCATCCCCGTTGCCGGCCCCCGCTGCTCGGCTGGTGGTGCTGTCAGCACCCTCCGGGAGCGGCAAGACGACCCTGGCGAAGGATCTGGTCTCCCGCCTTCCCCGGCTGTCCCGCTCGGTGTCCTACACGACGCGTCCACGTCGGACAGGCGAGCAGGACGGCGTGGACTATCATTTTGTCGATCGAAGCGTGTTCGAGGCCATGTCCCGGGCCGACGAGTTTCTCGAATGGGCCGAGATCTACGGCGAGCTGTACGGTACCGGCCGGGAGGCGACCGACAACGAGATCGCCCGCGGCCACGATCTGCTCCTGGTCATCGATGTCCAGGGGGCGCGGTGGGTGAAGCAGAGGTGCCCGGATGCGGTCTTCATCTTTCTCCTGCCACCCGGCTATGCGGCGCTCACCGACCGGCTCCACAACCGGGGCACCGAATCCACCGGCACCGAGACCGAGCGGCTGAGAGTGGCCGCCGAGGAGATCCGGGCCTGGAGAGAGTATGATTACTTGATCATCAACGATGACATCGGCGCGGCCGGCGCCGCCGCCGAGGCGGTCATCCGCGGGGCACGCCAGGCCCGTTCCCGCATGCAGGCGGCCGCCGAGGCCGTGGAGAAGACCTTCCCGAAGGCCGTGCCGGGTCGGGAAGTGGGTCTGTGAATCATTGCTCGAACCGGAGGAACGTCACGGTGCACAAGCTTCCAGAGAACATCGACAGCAAGTTCCGTTTCATCACCATCACGGCCATGCGGGCGAAACAGCTCCAGCGGGGAGCCCTGCCGAAGGTGGACACCGAAGCCACCAAGCCGACGGCCATCGCTCACCAGGAAGTGATGGCGGGAACCATCGATTTCCAGGTCGGTGAGGACGCCCTGGGGCCGATGGAGACCGACGAGATCCGGGAGGTCATGGAGGGCTGACGGATCATGCGGGTTCTTCTGGGTGTCACCGGGTGCATCGGGGCCTACAAGGCGCCGGATATCGTCCGACGGCTCCGTGAACGAGACGTCGACGTCCGCGTGATCCTGACGCGCGCCGGTTCGTGGTTCATCACTCCAGGCACCCTCCAGACCGTGTCGGGGCACGAGGTTCATACGGACCTCTTCGCTGTGCGAGAGTCCCGGGGCATCGACCACATCGAGCTGGGACGCCACGCGGACCTGCTGCTGGTCGCTCCCGCCACGGCGAATGTCATCGCCAAGTTTGCGGCCGGGGCGGCCGACGATCTCCTCAGCACGACCTTCCTGGCCCGGGCGGGTCCGACCCTGATGGCGCCGGGGATGAACAGCCGGATGTATGCCCACCCGGCGGTGCAGCACAACATCCAGACCCTCACCCGTCGCGGTGTCGCGTTCGTGGGTCCTGGAACGGGAGACCTGGCCTGCGGCGATCACGGACCCGGGCGGCTCGCCGAGCCGGAGCGGGTCGCCGACGCCGTCATCGCCTGTCTCGACCGGCCCGGCGGCAGCCTGCCGCTGGCGGGCTGCCAGGTTCTGGTCACGGCGGGACCCACCCGCGAACCGATCGACCCGGTGCGGTTCATCTCGAATCCATCGACCGGTCGCATGGGCTACGCCGTGGCGGCCGCCGCCAGGGCCCGCGGGGCGGACGTCATGCTGATCTCCGGACCGACGTCCTATCCACCGCCGCCCGGCGTGGACGTCATCGATGTGGTCACTGTCGCCGAGATGCGTCAGGCGGTCCTGGAACGCGCCGCATCCAGTGATCTAGTCGTCATGGCGGCGGCGGTCGGGGACTACGGGCTGTCGTCTCCCGCGCGGGCCAAGATCAAGAAGACCGATGCGGAGCTGGTGCTGCGACTGACGCGCATGCCGGACATCCTGGCCGAGGTCGGCGCCGCCAGGGGTGGGGCGTCACGACCGGTGCTGGTCGGATTCGCGGCGGAGACCGGGGATGAGGTGGCTCGGGCCCGGGCAAAGATGGACCACAAGAATCTGGACTACATCGTGGCGAACCGTGTCGACACGGCGGAAAGCGGCTTCGCTGCGGAGGTGAACCGGGTGACTCTCCTCACCCGGGACGGGCAGACCGAGGCCTGGCCGGTCCTGCCGAAGAGCGAGGTGGCCGGGCGGTTGCTGAGCCGGATCGAGCAGGACGGGCTGATGCGCCCCGGTGAAACCGTGTCGCCGCCCGCCGGGGATGTGGTGTGAACGGATGGCCGAACGCGGCGCTCCTGGCGCACATCCGTCGCCTCCACGATCTCGGCGTGCGGGAGATCCTGCTGCCGGCAGGGAGCGCTGCCGGGCCGCCAGCGGCAGCAAGCCATCCGGCCAGCGGCGAGTCCCTGGAGGAGATCCGCACCGACCTGGGAGAGTGCACCCGCTGCAGCCTCGCCGACTCTCGCCGTTCCATCGTCTTTGGTGTGGGTGACCCGGACGCCGGCCTGATGTTCGTCGGCGAGGGACCGGGTCGAGACGAGGATCTGGAGGGTGAACCGTTCGTCGGGCGGGCCGGCCGGCTGCTGGACAGGATGATCGCGTCCATCGGCCTGCATCGAGCCGACGTCTACATCGCCAACATCGTGAAGTGCCGGCCCCCGCGCAATCGAAACCCCCGGCCGGACGAGATCGCGGCATGTCGGCCATTTCTGGCGCGCCAGATCGAGGCGATCGCCCCGCGAGTCATCGTCACCCTGGGCAAGGTCGCGTCATCCGTTCTGCTCGGCGAGGAGATCGCCATCACCCGGGCCCGGGGACAGATGCGCGCCTTTCACGGCATTCCGCTCATGCCGACGTTTCACCCCGCGTATCTTCTCAGGCAGTACACTCCGGCCAACCGGCGAGCCGTCTACGACGACCTCCTGCAGGTGAAGGCGTTGCTCGACAAGACGGACGCCGCCGGCTCCGGCTGAAACTGCCGCGTGCGTCGCGTCGATGCTGCCGTCCCGACGTCCCCGGTCGACGGGTGCCTGACCCCGCGAGCCCTCCGGCGATGAGCTGTTGTGTCGAGGTGGCGGTCCCGGTTCCGATCCACCGGACGTTCACGTACCTGTGGGAGCGGGCCGGCGATCCTCCCCGCCGGGGCGTGCGCGTGCAGGTGCGCTTCGGGCGCCGGGAGCTGGTGGGTCTGGTCATGGGGCCATCCACGGGCGATCTGGACCCGGGGGTGCGGCTCAGGCCGGTGAGCGCGATTCTCGACGCGGCGCCGATCCTCGACGAGACGCTGCTGTCCCTGGCCGAGTTCGTTGCCCGCTACTACGTCGCGCCCATCGGGGAGACCCTGCGAGCGTTTCTGCCGGCCGGTCTCGGGAAGGTCACCTCGGTGGTGGTGGAGCGGCCCGCCGAGGCCGTCGTGGTGCTGGAGTCCGGCGCCCGGGCGGTCGACATCACGGCCGTCCTTTCGCGCGCTCCGCGCCAGGCGGCCGCGCTGGCGCGACTGATCGATGCAGGCGGCAGGCTTTTCGTGGCCGATCTGGCGCGCGACGGCGTGGACGCTCGAGTGGTGAAGGCGCTGGAGCGGCGGGGCTTCGTCCGCCTCTCCCGGGCCCCGCGACCGCCTGCAGCCGCCGGCTTGCTCGGTCTGACGCCCGCCGATGCGCCCCTCGCCCTCAGTGCCGAGCAGGAGGTGGCGACGGCGGACCTGTGCCGCGCCGTGGCCCACCGGCAGGCCCGCCAGTTCCTGCTGTTCGGGGTCACCGGTTCCGGCAAGACGGAGGTCTACCTCCGGGCCGCCCAGGCGGCACTCACCGCCGGACGGGGTGTCCTGATCCTGGTCCCGGAGATCGGCCTGACGCCGGCTCTCATCGGCCGGCTCGCGCAGCGCTTCGGCTCCGGGCTGGCCGTCCTGCACTCGCGGCTGACGCGCCGCGAACGTCTCGCCCACTGGCACCGGATCCGCTGCGGCGAGGCGCGCATCGTCCTCGGCGCGCGGTCGGCGGTGTTCGCGCCGCTGGCCGACCCGGGATTGATCGTCGTGGACGAGGAGCAGGACACGTCCTACAAGCAGGAGGAGCGGCCTCGCTACCATGCCCGGGACATGGCCCTGGTGCGGGGTCAGCGGGCCGGCTGTCCGGTGGTGCTGGTCTCCGCGACACCGTCGATGGAGTCATACACCCGCGCCTGCCGCGGGGAGACGATGGGCCTGCAGGTCCTGACGCGACGGGTCAGCGGCCGCGCCCTGCCGGCATTCGACATCGTGGATCTGCGGGCCGAGTTCCGGCAGGAGGGGCGAACGTCACTGCTCAGCCGCCGGCTGGTGACCGCGCTGGCGGAGAACCACGACCGGGGAGGGCAGGCCATGCTCCTGCTCAATCGCCGGGGGTGGGCATCGTTCCTCTTGTGTCGCGCCTGCGGCGAGCCGGTCATCTGTGGGGAGTGCTCGGTGTCCATGACCTACCACCGGCAACGAGATCGCCTGCTGTGCCATTACTGTGGCCGGCACCGCGAACGGCCCGCGGTCTGCCCCCTGTGCCAGGAGGCGGCGCTGCACGAGATGGGGTCAGGCACCGAAAAGGTCGAGGACGAGCTGGCCGCACTGCTGCCCCGGCTGCGCGTTCTCCGGATGGACGCCGACACGGTGGCCGGCCGCCATGCCCATCTGCGCGTCCTCTCATCCTTTGCGGCAGGGAGGGCGGATGTTCTCCTGGGGACCCAGATGATCGCCAAGGGCCACGATTTCCCCGGCGTCACGCTGGTCGGCATCCTGGGCGGCGATTCGATCCTCAACCTGCCGGATTTCCGCGCCGCGGAGTGGACATTCCAGCTCGTCACCCAGGTCGCCGGGCGCGCGGGTCGAGGCGACAACCCGGGCCGCGTGCTCCTGCAGGCCTTCCGATCGGATCACTACGCGCTCGATCTGGCGCGTCGCCACGATTTCCCCGGCTTCGTCGCCCGCGAGTCGGGATTTCGCGAGGCGCTCGCCTACCCACCGTTCGTCGTGCTGGCCGCGGTGCGGTCCCGACACCGGGACGCGGCAGCCGCCCGGAAGTTCATCGAGCTGGCCGCCACACGGCTCCGCGAGGACCCCGACACGCCGGGGAAGCTGAGCATCCTCGGCCCGGCACCGGCTCCGCTGGCACGGCTGCGCGGCCTGTTCCGCTACCATCTCCTGGTCAAGGCGCGCAGCCGCAATCGTCTGACCTCCGTGTTGACGCGCCTCCGGCAGGGACTCACCGGTGAGCGGGGCGCCTCGACGGCGCTGAGCGTCGACGTCGACCCCGTGAACCTCCTGTGAGACGACGAGCGAGCACACCGTGATCATCGTCACCATCCGGGAATCGACCGTCGCTCTCGCCAGGCGTCGCCTCGGCGCGGTCGGGCCCGGCGCGGGCGGTGTGGAGATCCGCCTCGACGACCTGGCGGGGCAGGACTGGGCCGGGCTGATCGCCGGAGCCCGGCTGCCGGTCGTGGCGACGTGCCGACCATCTCATCTTGGCGGTGGCTTTGCCGGCAGCGAGGAGGAGAGGGTCGAGCTGCTCGCCGCCGCCGCCGCGGCGGGGGCGGCGTGGGTCGATGTGGAACTCGGGTCGGCTGCCGAGGCCCTCCGTGCACATCTCCCGGCGGAGAGGCTGGTGATCTCCCATCACGAGTTCGATCCGGGGGTGGGACGCCTCGACGCGACCTACGAGCGCCTGGTCGGTGCTGCCCCGGGGCGGCGGGTGAAGCTGGCGTACATGCCCCGACGTTGCAGTGACTGCCTCGCTGGTCGCCAGTTGCTGGCCCGGGCGCGGCGGGACGGCGTCTCGCTGATTCTCATCACCATGGGCGAAGCGGGGATCCCCGGGCGCCTGATGGCGTGCTCGTGGGGATCGACCTGGTCGTATGCGTCGCCGGACGGCGCACCGCCCGCGGCGCCCGGTCAGATGAGCCTGGCCCGGATGGCCAGCCTTTACAATGTCGAGAACATCGAACCGGAGACCGTGCTCACCGGTCTGCTCGGCCATCCCATCGCCACCTCGCTGTCGCCGTGGATGCACAACCGGGCCGCAGCCCTGGCCGGGATCGACGCGCGATACCTGCCCTTCCCCGAACAGGATGCCGCGGACTTCGTGCTGAACATGCCCGCGTGGGGTCTGACCGGCGCCAGTGTCACGCGTCCGCACAAGAGAGCCGTGCTCCCGTGGATGGACGATCTGTCCGACGCTGCCCGCGCCTGCCAGGCGGTGAACACCATCACGCACACCTCGGCCCGTCTGCACGGAGACAACACCGATGCGTCGGCAGCCATGGCAGCGATCGGCGAGGCCTGGCCCTCTGGCCGGGATCTCCGCGGCCTGCGCTTCGGTGTCATCGGCGCCGGCGGAGCTGCCCGTTCCGTCGTCTGGGCGGCGCGCGAGGCGGGCGGGGCCGTCACCGTCTATGCCCGCCACGTCGAGGCCGCCGCCGACCTGGCGCGGGAATTCGGTGTGGCCTGCGAGGCTCTGGCCGCGCTCGATCCGGTGGATCTGGATGTGCTGGTGAATGCCACGCCGGTGGGCACCTGGCCCGATATCGATTCCTCGCCCGTGCCCGACGGCGCGGTGGGGGGCGAACTGGTGTTCGACCTGGTCAGCAATCCGGAGACGACGTGTCTCCTGCGCCTGGCGGCGGAACGTGGTATCGCCACGCAGAACGGCGTGGCCATGCTGGTCCGGCAGGGCGAGGCGCAGTATCGCCTCTGGCACGGGGTGCCGCCCCCGCCGGGAGCGTTCCTGGTCGCCGCGCGTGAAGGGCTCCGCCACCCAGGGTGATCCGGCCCGGGCGGACGTGAGCCTATAATCGCCACCTCATGTCGGAATCCCCGTCGCGATACGCTCGCCAGATCCGTTTCGACGGCATCGGCGAGGCCGGCCAGGAGCGGCTCGGCCTCGCCTCGCTGGCCGTGGTCGGCCTGGGCGCGCTGGGGTCGGTGTCGGCCGGCTACCTGGCGCGGGGCGGCGTCGGTCGACTCCGGCTCATCGACCGCGACATCGTCGAACCCGGCAATCTCCAGCGTCAGGTCCTGTTCACCGAGTCCGATGCAAGAGACTCCCTGCCCAAGGCCGTCGCGGCCGCCCGGTGCCTGCAGGCGGCCAATTCGTGCGTCGACATCGAGGCCGCAGTGGCCGACCTCACCGCCACGAGCGTCGATCGCCTGCTCGACGGCGTCGACGTCGTACTCGACGGCACCGACAACTTCGAGTCTCGTTATCTCATCAACGAGTGGAGCGTTCGCGAGGCCGTTCCATGGATCTACGGAGCGGCCGTGGGATCTCATGGCCTGGTCCTGGCCCTGGTGCCCGGTTCCGGCCCGTGCCTGGCGTGCGTTTTTCCCGCGGCCCCTCCTGCGGAACTGTCACCGACCTGCGAGACAGCCGGCATCATCGGGCCGGTCGCCGGCGTGGTGGGGTCGTGGCAGGCAGGTGAGGCGCTGAAGATCCTCGCGGGTTCGACACCGCCGACATCGACGGATCTGCAGGCGGTCGATCTGTGGGCGGGATCGATGCGACGCATCCAGGTCGAGGGCGATCCGGCCTGCAGCGTGTGTCGCGGCCGTCGGTTTCCCCATCTGGACGGCCGGGCAGGCGTGGCGGCGACGCGGCTGTGCGGACGCGATACCGTGCAGCTGACGCCGCGCGCCGGCGAGGGCGTCGACCTGGATGCCATCGCGCAGCGATTCGCGCTGGAGGGCGACGTGATCCACAATGAGTTCGTGGTGCGGGCGCGGCTGGGTGGCCACGATCTGGCGGTCTTCGCCGATGGCCGGGTGCTGGTGTCGGGGACCAGCGACGTGGCCGTGGCGCGCGGTCTGGTCGCGCGCTACGTGGGGTCATGACGTGATCTTTCTGGACAATGCGGCATCCAGCCACCCGAAACCGCCGCCGGTCCACGCGGCAGTGGAAGCCGCGCTTCGACAGGCGGTGGCGTCCGACCATGGCTCGGGCGCGGCGGCCGCGGCCGGGACCCGGTGCCTGGCGACGGCCCGACAGGAGGCCGGGGCCCTGCTGGGCGTGGCCGACCCCCGCCGCGTCGTCTTCACGCTCAACGCCACCGACGCGCTCAACATGGCCATTCACGGGATACTCGAGCCGGGTGATCATGTGGTGACCTCGGTCGGCGAGCACAATGCGGTGTGCCGGCCGTTGACCCACCTGCAGATGAAGGGTGTCATCGCCCTGACCCGGGTCGAGATCGATGCGGACGGGGGAATCGCCTTGGAGGCACTGGACGCGGCGATCCAGCATCGGACCCGCCTCGTCGTTCTCGGACATGGCAACAGCGTGCTCGGGACGCTCCAGCCGATGGAGGACATCGCGCGCCGCGTCAAGGCCCGCGGCGCCCGTCTCCTGGTGGACGCGTCGCACACCGCAGGTCGTGTGCCGGTCGACGTGGATGGCTGGGGTCTGGATGCCGTGGCGGTGTCGGGCCATGGCGCGCTCATGGGACCGGCAGGCACCGGCCTGCTCCTGGTCGGCGATGGCCTTCGCATCCGGCCGACGCGGCTGGGGGAGAGCGGCCACCGCCCGGCGCAGACCACCCATCCGCTGGCGCTTCCCGAGGCGCTGGAGGCCGGCATGCCCAACATCCCCGGCATCGCCGGACTGGGTGCCGGGATCCGGTTCATTCGCGAGGTGGGCGTGTCCCGGGTTCGCGAGCACGAGACGATGATGATCAAGCGCTTCATCGGCGCGCTCGGCCTGGACGAACGCTTCACCCTGTATGCTGCCCGGGGCGATCTGCCTCGCACCGGCACCGTGTCGTTCAATCTCGGCGGATTCCCGCCAGCCCGACTCGTCGAGATTCTCGAACGACGCGCCGGTGTGTTCATGGCGGCCGGCCTGCACGGCTCACCGGGAGTCCACCGGCGGCTGGGAACCCTGGACGCGGGGACCGTGAGAGCCTCGGTCGGCTGGTTCACTCGCGAGGAAGAGATCGACCGCTCAGTCGCCGTTCTCCGGTCCATCGCCGAGGACGGTCTGCGTCGCGCCCTCGGTTCCGTCAACGCCGGCGAGGTCGCGGGCGCCACCTGATGGGCGCTGATCTCCTTGACAGCCACGGGTTTGCCCCGTAGTCTTGGAGCGATGCGGCGGCGAGCGACAGAGGAATCACGGCACCACGGCAACGGCCCGGGTCCGCGGCCGGTCGTCACCGATCTCCTGCCGACGGGCGGTTGGTCCTGGGCGTATGCCGGCTCAGCCGGGGGAGCGCCCTGATCGCGGCCTGACATGACGACCTGGACACGGCCCCTCCCCGGCGCGAAAAAGGGAGGGGCTTTTTGCATTCGGGATGCGGATCGATCCGGGGTCCGGTTTCCCGGGAAGAAGGGTGACCATGCGGGTGATTCCCGCCTTACAGATCGAGGCCGGAAGCTGCGTCACCGGCGCGGCGTACACGGCCCCGGAGGAGCGATTCCTCGATGAGGAACCGTCGTCCGTCGCTCGCCGTCTCGAGGCGCAGGGAGCCGCCGCGATCCATCTCGTCGATGGGGATGGCGTGCGCGCGGGCCGCCTCGTTTCGTTCCTCGATCTGATCGATGTGCTGATGGCGGTGGCCGTTCCGGTGCAGGTGGAAGCAGGACTCCGCGCCTCGGAGGAGATCGCCGAGGTGCTCTCCCGCGGAGCCGCCGCGGCGGTCGTGGATGTCGATGCGGTGTCGCAGGAACATCTGGAACGGGCGATGGATCTGTTCGGCCCGCGCCTCGTCCCATCGATCTCGCTGGCGACAGATCCGGAACGCCTCGGGGCAGTCGTCGAGCGCTCGAGGCGCGCAGGCGCCGCCCGGGTCCTGTGCGTGGATCGAGCGCGCGCCGGCACGCTCGCCGGCCCGGCGATGGACCGATTTGGCAGAGCCGCCTCGTTCGGGTTGCCCATTCTCGCCTCCGGCGGCATCGGGTCCGCCGCCCACATCCGGGCGCTGGCCAGGGTGCCGGGTGTCGAGGGTGTCGTCGTGCACCGGGCAGTCGCCGAGCATCGCTTGCTGCTGCCCGAGGCGATCCGCGCGGCGGATCTGGGGCCGGAGCCCGGGACGGCCGGGGTAGAATGAGAGATTCGATTCTTGAGCGTTGCGCGGGGACGACGCGGACAGGAGGTGATCGATGAGACAGATCGTGCATCATCCACCCGGGCGGGATCTCATCCGTGCGGTCCCTGTGGTCCTGCTGGTGGTCGCGATCACGTGCGGTCCCGCCGCCGTCGTTGCCGCCGCCGAGGGTGGTGCCGCGCCGGAGTTCTCCCGGAAGCTGGCGCAGTTCGTCTACATCGAGGAGGGCACCGACCTGATCTTGACGGTCGGGGTGCGCGTGGCCGCTCTGCGCGAGGCGGAGCCGTTCTTTCCTCTCGAGGTCTCGGTCACCAACAAGGTCAAGAAGACGACCTGGTCGGTCAACAGGGAGTCCTGGGCTCTGTTCGATGCCGAGGGGAGACGGTACGAGATGCCCACGCAGTCCGAATTGCTCGCCCATTACGACAAGCGGACGCAGGACACCCGGTTGTTCGAATCGCGGTCGTTCACCGCCGGCAAGCACGAGGGGTATCGCCAGATCGAGAGCAGCTTCTTTCCCGACCCCATCGCCGGCGTGTCCCGTGTCAGCGACACGGTCGATGGCCCGGAAGGTGTCGCCACCCGCTCCGACAGTCTGACCTCGCTGGATACCGTCGAGCTGAGGTATCGCTCGTTTCTCGAGGACGTGCTCTATTTTCCCCACCCGCCCGGCAAGCTGGTGGGCAGCACCTTCAGTCTCCAGTTCTCGGTCACCGGACTCGACGAGCCGGCACGGATCACCTTCCAGATTCCACGCATCGTCGGCAAGCGCTGAGGAGATCGGACCGTCGTGACGTCAACCGGCACCGGCAGGTGGAATCTCCAGGAGTCCGACCTCGAGGCCCTGGCGCGGCGCGGCGATCTGGCCGTACTCTGCAGGGAGATCCTCGCGGATCTGCTGACCCCCGTGGCCGCGTTCCTGCACGTGGGCATGACGGACCCTCACGCCTTTCTGCTCGAATCCGTGCAAGGAGGCGAGCGCGTGGCCCGATACTCTTTCCTGGGCGCCGGGGCGCGCCGCGTGTTTCGGGTCCGGCGGGGGCAGGCCTCGGTGCAGCTCGCCGGGGGCATCGAGCAACCGGTGGCGGCGGCTCCCCTCGAGGCCCTGCGGGCCTTCCGGCGCGACCGCAGGGTGGTCCCCCTGCCTGACCTGCCGCGGTTCACCGGAGGACTCGTCGGGTTCTTCTCGTACGATTTTGTCCGCAACGTCGAACACCTGCCGGATGATTCCAAGGACGATCTGGGCATTCCGGATGTCGTGCTCGGCGAGTACGACACCGTGCTGGCGTTCGACCATTCGAACAACCGTCTCCTGCTGATGTCCGCGGTGGATCTCGACGGCACCGCCGCCGAGCGGCAGCAGGCGTTCGCCGAGGCCCGCGAGCGACTGGACACTTTGAGCCGTCGCCTGCGCGCGCCGCTGCCGGACGGCAGAGTGGCCGGGACGGGAGCCGGTGACGGCGGGCAGGTCGAGCCGGCAGAGGAGGTGTTTCTGGAAGGTGTCGCCGGGGCCCAGGAGGCGATCCGCCGCGGGGACATCTATCAGGTGGTGCTCTCCCGGCGGTTCAGCCGGCCGTGGGCCGGTGCGCCCCTGACCCTGTACCGGGCGCTGCGATCGTTGAATCCCTCGCCGTACCACTTCTTCCTGGCCTGTGACGGCGATCATCTGGCCGGCGCCTCTCCGGAGATGCTGGTGCGTGTGGAGGGACGGGACGTCACGCTGAGGCCGATCGCGGGAACGCGGCCGCGGGGCGAAGGCGATGTCGCCGACGCCGAGCTGGAGCGGGAACTGCTCGCCGACGAGAAGGAACGGGCGGAACATGTGATGCTCGTGGATCTGGCGCGCAACGATGCCGGTCGTGTCTGCCGGGCCGGGTCGGTCCGCGTCGAGCGATTCCTGAGCGTGGAGCGCTACTCGCACGTGATGCACCTGGTATCGACCGTGCGGGGGGAACTGGTGGACGGCCAGGATTCACTCGATGCGCTGGCGGCCTCCTTTCCGGCCGGGACCCTGTCCGGGGCGCCCAAGCTGCGTGCCATGGAGATCATCGACCGGACCGAGCCGTTTCGCCGGGGACCGTACGGCGGCGCGGTGGTGTATCTCGATCACGGAGGAGATCTGGACTCGTGCATCACCATCCGGACGGCGGTGATGACAGGTGGCCAGGTGCTGGTGCAGGCCGGCGCGGGCATCGTGGCCGACTCCGATCCCCGGCGAGAACTCGACGAGATCGATCACAAGGCCAGGGCCATGATGGCGGCCCTGGAACAGGCCGCGGAGGGGTTGCCGTGATCCTGATGGTCGACAATTACGATTCGTTCACCTACAACCTCGTGCAATACATCGGCGAGCTGGGCCGCACGGTCGATGTCGTGCGCAACGACGCGGTCGGCATCGAGGAGATCCTGGCGTTGTGTCCCGAGGCGGTCGTCATCTCGCCGGGCCCGGGACGGCCCGAGGACGCCGGCATCAGCGTGGAACTCGTGCGGGCGGCTGCCGGTCGCGTGCCGCTGCTGGGTGTGTGTCTCGGCCACCAGGCCATCGGTGTGGCGTTCGGCGGCGCCGTGGCGCCGGCTCCCACCCTGGTGCACGGCAAGGTCTCGCCGGTGCGCCATGACGGGAGCCTTCTCTACCAGGGCGTTCCCGATCCCTTCGACGCCACCCGCTACCACTCGCTGGTCGTCGACCGGCCCTCTCTGCCGGCCTGCCTGCTGGTTTCGGCCTGGACCGACGACGGCACGGTGATGGGGATGCGGCACGAGAGCCAGGCGATCTTCGGTGTGCAGTTCCACCCGGAATCGATCCTGACCACCCACGGCAAGCGGTTGCTGGCCAACTTCCTGGAGAGTCTGTGATGAGCCCGGACTCGACCGGAGCCGCGCCGGTGCTGGTTCGGATCCTGGACCGCCTGAGCCAGGATCAGGATCTGGACGCGCAGCAGACCGCGGAGGCCATCGGAGCCATCATGGAGGCCAGGGCCACACCGGTCTGGACCGCGGCTTTTCTCATGGGGCTGGCGGTCAAAGGGGAGACGGAAGAGGAGATCCGTGGCGCGGCCCAGGCCCTGCGTTCCCGCATGACGGTGGTGGAGACGCCGCCTGGCGTGCCGGTGATCGATACCTGCGGGACCGGGGGAGACGGCCTGGCGACCTTCAACGTCAGCACGGCCTCGGCATTCGTGGTGGCGGGGGCCGGACTGCACGTTGCCAAGCACGGGAATCGGTCGGTCTCGTCTCGATGCGGCTCGGCCGACGTCCTCGATGCCCTCGGCATCCAATCGCTCGCGGACCCGCACCGCCTGGCGGCCGTCCTGGCCCGGGAGCGACTGGTCTTCCTCCACGCGCCGCACCTCCATCCGGCCATGCGGCATGCGGCCCCGGTGCGCCGGGAACTGGGGTTGAGAACCATCTTCAACCTCGTCGGGCCACTGGCGAACCCGGCGCGCGTGCGGCATCAGTTGCTGGGTGTGTTCGACGCCGCGCGGACGAGCGTGCTGGCCCGGGTCCTCGGACGGCTGGGTGCGCAGGCCGTGTGGGCCGTCCATGGCGCCGACGGCATGGATGAACTCACCACCACCGGCCCGAATCAGATCGCGATCTGGGACGGTGGGGCGCTGCGGGAGGAGATCCTCGACGCGCGCGACCTGGGAATCTCCCGGGCCAGCGTGTCGGATCTGGCCGGCGGCAGCGCGGAGGAGAATGCGGCACGCATCCTCACCGTGCTGTCGGGCGAGCCCGGCCCTGGCCGGGACGTGGTGGTCCTCAACGCCGGGGCGGCGCTGGTGATCGGCGGTGTGGCGCGGGATCTGCGCGACGGGCTGGCGGCGGCGGCGGCGAGCATCGACTCCGGCCGGGCCCGAGACGTTCTCTCCCGTCTGCAGGCCGTCGGCCGGGAGCCGGCGCCATGAGCGGGGCCGACATCCTGACGCGGATCCTCGAGGCCGCACGACCACGTCTGGCTGCGCGGCAGGCGGCGTGTCCGCTGCCGGTGATGATCGACAAGGCTCGCCACGTGGATGTGCAGGGCGGCTTCGGTGCCGCACTCGGCGGACCGCACGATGGGCCTCTCGGCGTCATCGCCGAGCTGAAGCGCGCCTCGCCATCCGCCGGCGTCATCCGCGCCGCCTTCGATCCGGAGGAGCTGGCGGGATCGCTGGCCGCCGCCGGCGCGTCGGCCCTGTCGGTGCTCACCGAGCCGGACTTCTTCGAGGGTGCGGATGAATCGGT
>JBHHZI010000028.1:0-27153 GCA_046757965.1 Acidobacteriota bacterium
CCTGGCCGACGCCCGATGCCTGCATCCGCAGAACGCCTGATACGCTTGTTTTGGGTCTAGAGGCAGGGGCGCGTCTGCGGCCAGCCACCGACATCTACCAGCTCGCAGCGACGCTATGGGATCTGCTGACAGGTAAGCCGCCAGACCGTGATCATAGAACCACGACATCCTCTGCGCACGCGCCGGTGCAGGTCCTCGATTGCCTGGACGAGGCCCTATCAGCAGAACCAGGAGCCCGACCGCCTTCGGCGGAACAGTTGGGCAGCAGAATCGCAGCAGCGCGCAGGCCCTGTAGTGGGCGACGGACGGGGCGAAGAATCACCCTGGACTCTCTCACCGCGGCAGTTCCTCGCCTATACCCTCAACAATCATGCCGTGGAACCGAGACGGACCGGTGACGTCCGGCAGGCGGCCCGGGTCTATCGCCGCGCGCTGCGCCTCGACAGGCGGTGCCAGCCATGCCTGTACAGCTATGCCAACCTGCTCGCCGCAAGAGGCCGGCCGGCAGGAGCCCGGCGGCTATATGATCGGGCCCTGCGGCTCGATCCGTGGGATAACGATGCCCGACGAAACCGGGAGGCCCTCCCACCGCGGGCCACGTCCCGCTCGCCGTGGTGACCACGCGCCGCGATTGCCGGGACCCCGGCGCCACACTATATTCGGGCCGGAGCCGGTGAAACCTGTTTCTTGCCACGATCTCGCGGGTCTGAGGCAGATCGGCGGGCTTCGTGCGCCGGAGCCCGGTTCCATCCATGAAGGACCGTCCAGAGATGACTCGCGTCTCGACCTCTGCCGTCGTTCTCGTGCTGCTCACCGTCCTGCTGGTGGGGTACAAGATCTTCTTCGCCGGCTATTCCCTCGCCGCCATCGTCCCGGTCAACGCCTACGATGTGCGCACGGAGATCCGGTTCGAGGGCCACGACACGGATGTCCGCGTCCGCACCTTCCTGCCCGGCGGGAATGACCGCCAGCGCGTCGGCGAGATCATCGAATCGTCCGCCGACCTCGAGCCGACCGAGTCATTCGAGAACGACAGCCGGCGCATCACCTGGGAGGGTGCGTCGATCACCGGACCCCGGACACTGTCGGTGGACTACCGGGTCTGGCCCCGCGCGGTCCGGTTCATCCTGCCCACCGGTCAACCGATTCCACAGGAGATACCCCGGCTGGTGGTTCCCGACCTGCGGGCCACGCCGGATATCCAGGCGGACGCGCCCGAGATCGTGGCGCTGCTGGACGACATCGCGCCGGCACCGCGCACCATCGACAGGACCTTGCGGGCCATCTTCGACTACACCCATGAGCAGCTCGAGCCCTTCCCCTTCAAGGGCACCACCGACGCCCTCACCGCCTACCGGCTCGGCCAGGGCTCCTGCAATGGCAAGGGGCGCCTGTTCGCCGCGCTGGCTCGCCGCGCGGGACTGCCGACCCGGCTGGTCGGCGGCCTGATCCTCTCCTCGGGCAGCAAGAAGACCTCCCATCAGTGGGTGGAGACCTGGGTGAACGGCGTCTGGGTGCCGTTCGGCCCTCTCAACGGGCACTTCGCCGAGATCCCGGCGAAGTACCTGCGCCTCTACACCGGCGATGAGGTGCTGTTCAGCCACTCGGCGAACATCAACTTCGACTACCTGTTCACCATCCGCCGGCGACTGGCGGCGCGGCGCACACTGGCCGCCGGCGTCGACGCGCCGCCGTGGGCCTCGGCCCGGCTCTGGCGTCTGTTCGGACAACTCGGCATCCCCCTCGAGGTCCTGCGCATCCTCATCATGCTGCCGCTGGGCGCCATGGTCACGGTCATCTTCCGCAACGTGATCGGCATGCAGACGTTCGGCACCTTTCTCCCGGCGCTGATCGCCGTGGCCTGCCGCGGCACCGGCCTGCTCTGGGGGCTGGCGGGCTTCGCTCTCCTGCTGGCACTGGTGGGCGTGGCGCGCCTCTTCCTGGACCGGATGAACCTGCTGCACACGCCGAAGCTGGCGGTCATGTTGACCCTGGTGATCCTCGGGATGATCGGCCTGAGCACCGCCGCCGCGGCGCGCGGCGCCGGGCAGCTCGCCTACATCAGTCTGTTTCCCATCGCGGTCACGACCCTGACTGCCGAGCGCTTCTCCCTCACCGTCCAGGAGGAAGGCTGGCGCGAAGCGATCAGCCTCTCGCTCCAGACCGGCATGGTGGTGGCAGCCTGCTTCGCCGTGATGGAGTCGGTGGCCCTGCAATCGGTGTTCATGGCGTTTCCCGAGCTGCTGCTGACGGTGATCGCGGTGGATCTCTGGCTGGGGCGCTGGATGGGACTGCGGCTGACCGAGTACCACCGCTTCGGATCGCTGCTTTCAGGGCGCGGTCATGCGTGAGCCGCGCCTCCTCTCCTTCTGGGGCGGCGGTACCGACATCCTGGGCCTCAATGCCCGCAACCTGCAATATGTCCACGCCCTCAACCCTCGCCGCTTCTTTCCCCTGGCGGACGACAAGATCCGGACGAAGGCCGTCCTCTCGAAGGCCGGCGTGCCTCATCCGAAGACCATGGCCGTCTTCGCCAACCTGGCCGAGATCAGCCGGGCTCGCCCCGCCCTGACGAGCGCGGGAGAGTTCGTGGTGAAGCCGGCCCGCGGCCGCCGGGGCAGCGGCATCCTGGTCATCGCCCGGGCCGACGAGGACGGGTTCCATTCCCCCGGGGGGGATTCGATGTCGTGGATGAGCCTGCGCCGCGCCATGGGCGACATCCTCTTTGGGGTGCACAGCGTCGGGCATGACGACCGGGTGCTCGTCGAGCAGCGGGTTCATCCGGACCCGGACCTGGGCGGGCTGTCCACCTGCGGGCTGCCGGATGTCCGCGTGCTGCTGCTCCATCAGGCACCGGTGATGGCCATGATGCGCGTGCCGACGCGCGCCTCCGGCGGCCGCGCCAACCTGCACCAGGGCGCCCCCGGCATCGCCATCCGGCTGGATGACGGGCACGCCTTCCGGTGCCTGGCGAGCGGCGAGCCGCTCACCCACCATCCGGACACCAGTGCCCCGATGGTCGGGTTCGACGTTCCCCGCTGGCCGGACATTCTCCACGCCGCCCGCCGCGCGGCCGCCAGCTTGCCACTCCCCTACCTCGGCGTCGACATCGTGGTCGATCGGAACGCCGGCCCGCTGGTCATGGAGGTCAACGTCCGGCCGGGCCTGGAGATCCAGAACATCAACGGCGCCGGCCTGCGAGCCCGGCTGGCCGCGATCCGATGCGACGAAGAGCCGGCATGACCTCCACGACCGTCAGGGAAAGTCCGATCCCGGTGCTCATCATCCTGGTGGCGCTGTTTGGTTTCGTCGAGTACCTGCATCGGTCGGTGGCCAATCGAGAGGACCGGCCGCTGCTGGTCCAGGTTCCCGACCAGTTCATCGCGCCGCCGCCACCCGGCCACGACGACGTCTTCTCCGGCGCCGATGGCGCCCTGCGCGGCGACCTGAACGGGCCATCCGCCGGGCCGTTGCATGCCGCTTCCCGCGACCTGGCCGCGCGGGGACAGGTCGCGGACGCCCTGGACAAGCTCGACGCCTCCCTGAAGACCGAGGGCGTGGCGGATGCCACTCGCCTGCACGAGCGCGGCATCCTCCTCCTGCGTCTCGATCGCCCCGCCGACGCCCTCGCCCCGCTGCAGGCGGCGGCGAAGCTCGCGTCCCCTGCCGCCACGCTGCTGTTCAACCTCGGCCTGGCGCAGTCCCGCAGCGGCGATGAGGGGGCCGCGGAGCGGTCGTACCGGCAGGCGCTGGCGATCAATCCCGCCCTCGACAGCGCCTGGAACAATCTGGGGCTCCTGCTGGAGAGATCCGGGTCGCACACGGACGCGCTCGCCGCCCTCCGCCAGGCGGTCGACTACGCCCCGTCCGGCGCCCGCTTCCGCGCCCAGACCAACCTGGCCCGCCTGCTCCTCGACGATGATCGCACCGAGGAGGCCCGGGGCCTGGTGGACGATGCCATGCGCTCGGCCCCCTCGGCCCTGGCGCCCCGGCTGCTGGCCGCCTCCATCGCAGCTCGGGGCGCCGGCGGCGAGGCCGAGGCCCGCCGGCTGTACGCCCGGACCCTCCGACTGGCGCCGGGGAACCCCGTGCCCCTGTTCAGCGCGGCCCGGTTCGAGAACCGTTTCGGCCATGTCGAGGCGGCCGAACGGCACTACCGGGAGGCCCTGGAACTCGACCCGACGTTCCGGACCGCGCGCTTCAACCTGGGCCTGCTGTTGCTGAACACCGGCCGCGCCGCCGATGCCGCACGAGAATTCGAGCTGCTCGGGCAGACGGGAGAGGACGCGCGCGCCGCCTTCGGGCTGGCACGCGCGCGACGGGCCCTGGGCGATCCGGCCGGTGCCGAGGCCGCCTACCGCCAGGCCATCGAGCAGGCCGGCGGCACCTACCCGGAGGTCTTCTTCAATCTGGGCGCTCTCTTCCATGATACCGGGCGCAACGACGAGGCGGCGGCGGCCTACCGGACCGCCACCCGGCAGCGCCAGGGCTACACCGCGGCATGGCTCAATCTCAGCCTCCTGCTGATGGACATGAATCGGCCGGACGCAGCCCTGGACGCCGTCGAACACGCCCTCGCCGCGAGCGCCGACAACCCCAAGGCCTGGTTCGTTCGCGGGCGCCTGCTCTCCGAGGCGCACCGCTCCCGGGCCGCCATCGCCGCCTACGAGGAAGCGGTCCGTCTGCGCCCGGCGTACAGCAAGGCGCTTCTCAACGCGGCGGTCCTGCATTCTCGCGCCGGCGAGGACGGCGAGGCCATCGGCCTCTACCGGCGCCTGCTCGCCGGCGACCCGCACAACGCCGCCGCCTGGTTCAATCTCGGCCTCGCCCTGCGGCGAGAACACCGCGATGACGAGGCCACACAGGCGTACGAGGCGGCCCTGCAATCCGACCCGACCTCCGTCGCCGCCGCGCAGAACCTCGGCGTTCTGTACGTGCGCGCCGGTCGCATCGAGGACGCGCGGCGGGTGTTCCGGGAAGGCCTGGAGCACCACCCCGACAACGTCGCCCTGCGCTTCAACATGGCACTGCAGATGGAAAAAGAGGACGAGATCGACGAGGCGATCACCGAGGTCCGTCGGGTCCTCCAGCTCCGCCCCGACCATGATCGAGCGTGGCAGGTACTCTCACGTCTGCTCGAGAAGTCCGGTCAGCACACCGAGGCGGAACGGGCTGCCGCCCACGCGGCGGACACCGCCTCGCCGGCATCGTCTCGCGCCGAGGAACGTCCATGAGGCCGGTCTACCCGATTGCGGTCGCCGCCGCTCGATCCCGCCGCCGGTGCCTGACCGCAGGTCTTTCACCGGACCCCGCGACCCGTTACGCTCCCGCAGCCGCGTAGGACCCACACCGGAGAACCCCTCACACTCATCGGAGAACCTCATGCTTCCCTCGTTGATTCGCTCGCTGTCCAGTCGCATCGCACACTCCTCGGGACGCCGCCTCGGCCTGGCCGTGCTGCCGCTCGTCGCGCTCGGCGTGGTCTCGACACCGGCGCAGACGGCCGGCCCCTGGCACCTGCGGCTGGCCGCGTCGGCGAGCAGCCGCTACGACGACAACATCCTGAGCCTCTCCGATCGGGATCAGGCCCGCCTCAAGGACCCGGTCCTGCGCAACTCCGATCGCTTCCGCATCGAGAGCGAGGACGATGTCATCCTCATTCCCCGGGCCACGCTGAGGCTGGAGCGCTCGCCCCGTCGCGGGCGCGAGACCGCCTTCTCGGTGAGCGCCCGCGCCTTCGACTACCAGCGCAACAGCGTCAAGGATTTCCAGGAGTATGTGTTCACCTTCCGCCAGGAACTGAACGTCAGCCGCCGGCACCTCTCCACGGTCTCGGCCGGCTTCTCGCACATCCCGCGGTTCTACCTCCGGCAGCTCGTCGACGACGACGCGTCACTGGCCGCCGGCATGACCGTGCGCAATTCCGCCGACTACGCGCGCAATCGTGCCTTCTTCCGCTACTCCCAGGAGATTCTCAACCGCACCCTCTCGGTGGCGGGGACCTACGCCCGCGAGCGTCGCAACTACAACGACAACTTCAACGAGCGCGACGCCAACAGCGACGTCTCGGGAGTCCGGTTCACCTACTTTCCCCTGCACCGGAACCGGCTCCGGATCCGGCCGTACTACGAGCACGAGCGGCGCGGTTCCCGCGGCGATCTAGGCAGCACGGCGGTGGTCGACGATGACGTGGCGTTCAGCTCGGACCTCTTCGGCGTGGACGTGCGCTGGCTGTGGGGGCACGACGCCCACCACCGCCGCTCCGTGACCCTCTGGTTCAACAACGAGGACCGCGACTTCGGCACATCCAACGTGATGGACACGGGACACTTCGGCCGCTCGGACGACATCGACCAGATCGGCGCCACCTACGGCTTCGAGCTGGGACCGGTCTGGAAGGTCGACCTGGGCTACCGGTACCGCAACAACGACCTCTCCCTGCCGGGCGCCCTCGGCGGCACCACGATCACATCTTTTTCCAAGAACGTCTTCACCGCCACGCTCCGCTATCGTTTCCGCTTTCATCGCGCCGCGTCATGACCGCCGCTGACGATCGCCTCACAGGCCACAGTTCCGGTCCAGCCGCTGCAGTCCGGTGACCAGGTGGGTGACGAGGTCGTCCGCCTCCGCGCCATCGGCCACATCCGGGAACCCGAAGCAGAACGGCCCGGAGTCGAGATCGTAGCGATCCCGGCCCTCGGCATCGAGCATCTGCACCGGCGCGTCCGGTGAGCGCAGGGGCCCGAGCGCATCGGGGCGCAGGAAGAAGAGCAGCTCGAAGCGACTCCCCGCCGCCGGCGTGGCCGCGCCTGTCGGGCCCGGCGGGGAACGCCCGAGAGTGATGCGCAGGGTCCACACCGGGTCGCCGACCCGGACCAGCGACGGGAAACCGCGGCGCCACAGCCAGTCCCGGAAACGGGCCTGGGTCCCGCCACTGGCCGGCCGGTAGCGGACACTCCGGATGGGCACCGGGCGCGTGGCCGCGCCCGCCAGGAGATCGTGTCTCGCCAGCCAGCTCAGGACGTCCAGCGCCACCGGGCGGGCGGGAATCAGTCCGGGCGGCGGGACCCCTGCCACCGGGCGGGGCAGATGAAAACGCCAGAACCCCACCGCGTCGCGCACCGGATCGAACGCCGGCCGCAGCGTCGCCACCGCTCGCCAGGCGGTCGGCGGACCGAACCAGTCGTGCAGCAGAGGCCAGGCCCGGCGGACGTCGGCCGCGAGACGTCCGGTGGGCTCGTTGGCCGCCTGTACCTCGAGTTCACCCAGGGCGGCGGTCGCATCGACGTCACCGAGCCATGCGCCCAGATACCGCAGCACCTCCCGGGACTCGACGGGGCGCTCGAGAATCGCCTGGCGCACACGCCGGCTCGCGGCCTCGGAGACCGGGCCCTTCGCCGCCGCCGCCGCGAGGAGCCGGTCGGCGTGCTGCCGGCGGTCACGGCGGATGCGGGCGCGCGCCCAGGAGCCATAGCCGGGCGCCGTGAGCAACGCCCGGGCGAGAGATTCCCGGATGGCGAAGAAGGTCTGCCCGTGGATCAGCGGGCGTGGCGGCCAGGACGTCTCCGCGCCGTCGCCCGAGACCGCAGCCAGCGCGTCGCGCGCCAGGTCGAGCAGATGGCGAGCCGGGTCGGGCGGCGTCGTCGCTTGCGCGTCGAACGGCGGCAGCCTCGCCTGCACGGCACGGGTCACCACCCGGGGATGACGGTCGAGGGTCACCGGAAGACCGGTCGTTCGAGCCCGCGCCGCGTCATAGAGAGGACCGCGGGCCAGGATCGTATCGTCCACGACCCCGTCGAGCCGAAGTCCGTCCACATGCAACCGGGCACGAGCCGCCCGCGGGGACGCGGGTTGTCCGTCACGGGTCACCAGACGGGAGGGCGGCCCGGCGGAGGTGATGCGACACTGCCGCCGCAGACGGGAACGGACCTCGACCTTGCGCCAGCGGCTGTCGTTTCCTTCCGGTCGATCCTTCGGCCCCTGCCCGAACGGGACGCCGGACCAGACCACGGACCCTTCCTGCTTCAGGCGGGCGATCAGGTCGTCGAAGGCGCCGATGAGCGCCTTGCCGGATGAAGCGGTGAACAGTTCCCCACCGCTCTGCCGGGCGAGGCTCTCCAGGTAGGTGCGCGAGGAGAGCGGCACCGTGCCGTCCATCGTCCGCGGGCAGGTCCCGGTCCGGCCCACCGCCACCGCCAGCAGGGTCAGGCCGGCGGACCTGCGGATCCGATCCCGGGTGGTCTCGTAGGTGTGCCAGGGAAGGCTCATCGAGTCGCACCCATCGCTGACCACGACCAGCACCACACGATCCGCGGTGTCTTCCATGTAGCTCACCAGGTTGTAGACCGCATCCCAGAGCGACGTGTAGCGAGAGCCGTGAGCGACGACGCGGTCGACAGCCGAGAGCGCCGCTCGATGGTCGCCGGTCGGGGCGAGCTCGAGGCGCAGATTCTCATCGAAGGTGGCGAGGGCGACCCGGTCGCCGGCCGGCAGCGCCTGCACGTATCGGGCGGCCGCTCGGCGGGCCGCTTCGAACACCGACATCATGCTGCCGCTGGTGTCGATCAGGAGGATGTGTGCTGTCGGCAGCCGATGCGGCGCGATCTCCGTGACGCGCACGGGCACGCCGTCTTCCAGCACCTCGGCGTCGGCCGGGGTGATCGCATCACACGATCCTCCCCTCCCGGGCTGGAAGCGAACCGGCCAGACCACGCGATCGACCAGCACGGTCTCGGTCAGCGCCGGTCCGGGAGGCGCCGCTCCGACGGTCGCGCCCGGGGAGAGGCACAGGCCCACCGCCAGCACGAGTCGCCTCACCTGGTGCGCGAGGTGCATGATCCCGTCCCTCCGGCCACGGCACGGCGAAGCCTACCATGAGAAAAGGAACGGTCGGACGGACTCCCCGCGGCTGACGCGTGTTCCGCTCCGCGGCTCTCCCGCTCCGCGACCGGTCACGCCGCGCGACGTCTCGCAAGTCCCGGCGTGTCACGCCACGCGGGCGGGTGCCTGTGGCGCCGGCACGCGCACGGCCAGCACCGGGCACGGCGAGGTTCTCAGGACGCGGTGGCAGGTCGATCCCACCCAGCCGAGCTCCGTGCGGCCCACCCCGTGGGCCCCGACGATGAGCAGATCGGCCTCCTTCTCACGCGCCACGCGCGTCAGGGTCGCCGCGGGCAGGCCATCGGTGACCAGCGTGTCGATCTCTTCGTCCGCCCGGCGCCGGGTCTCGACCAGCTCGGCCAGGGCGTCCTTCGCCGCCTGGTGGCGCATCAGGATCGGCGTCTCGGCGGTGGCCACGACCATGGCGGCCTCGGGAGGCAGGAGGACGCCGGCCTGCGGGGTCACCACGTGCACCAGGACCAGCCGCGCCGCATACCGCCTCGCCAGTGCCAGCCCGAAGTCGACGGACGCGCCGGTCTCGGGCCCCAGGTCGGTTCCGACCATGATGGAGCGGAAGGCGGGTGCCCCGGCCAGGTCGGACGCGGAAAGACCCGCCTGGGCCGGGACCGCCAGCAGCGGCACCTCGAGCTTGTGCAGCACCTTCTCGGTCACCGAGCCCAGCAGCAGACGCTCGAATCCGGAATGACCGTGGGTGCCCATCATCACCAGGTCGAACTCGCCGTCCCGGGCCTGCTGAACGATGGAGCGGTGCACGATGCCGTCGACGATGACGCCCTGTTCCGGGTCGAGGGACATCTCGCGCAGAAAGCGGGCCAGGTGACTCTCGACGCGAGCCCGGTTCGCCGCCGCGGCGGCCGGGTCGTGGACGGCGATGGCCGGCGAGAACTCGCGCGTGTCGGCCACGTAGAGGACCTGCACGACGGCGCCGAAGTCATCGGCCATCCGTCGGGCCAGCGCCACGGTCGGGACCGAGAACTCCGAGAAATCCACCGGGCAGAGAATGCGGCGAAATGGTCTCATCTCGGTGATTCTATCTGCGAGGGACGTGCCATCCGGGGAGACCGGAGGAGCGGTCCCCAGAACCGTGCGGGAAGCCCGGCTGTGGGCTGCCTGACCCTGCCGGCGTGCGGCACGTGACCCAGGTCGGCGGGAAATGCCCCAGCAGCATCGCAGGTTCCCGGCGGCCTCGACGGCCGCCCGGTCCAGGGAGCCGCCCCCGCATTGCCCGGCGGCGGCCCGGGGCACCGGGTCAGTCGGACACGGGCACGGCGTTCTCGATCACCGAGAACTGCAGGACCGTGTCGCCGATCCGCAGCCGGTCCTCGTGACCGAGCGGCTGGCGATTGCGGATGCGGCGGCCGTTGAGGAAGGTGCCGTTGGTGCTGGCCAGATCCCGGAGGAAGTAGCGCTCCGGACCATACAGGGCGATCTCCGCGTGCTTGCGTGACACCTTCGGGTCGGCCAGCACGATGTCCGCCTCCTCCCGGCCGAGCAGATACACCCCCCCGGCGGACAGGGTGAACACCCGGCCGGACGGGTTCCCGGTCTCGATGCGGAGGAACAGGCCGGTCTCCGGCGGGACCAGCCCCTCCTTGAGACGCGGCCGCGCCATGGCCGGGTCGAGCATCGTTCCCTCTTCCCTCTCGATCGGATCGGGCATCAGGCTTCTCCTTGGGAACCGGGCCGGCCGGCGCGCACTCCACGGCGCCCGGCGCCCGCCGGTCCCTGTCATTCGATGCGCAGTTGCAACACGTCGCCACGCTTGCGGCCGGCGTTGACCTTCAATGTCCGGGATTCGCCGCGGGTGAACTGCAGGGCCAGTTCTTCTCGCTCGCCCGGCTCACCCTCCGATGACTGCAGTTCGACCTCGACGGTCCGTTCACCGGGACGTACGGAGAATTCCGCGTCGAACTCTTCCTGCCCCCACGACATCAGCTTCTTGCCGAACGCGGACACCCTCTTCCTCTTCGCCTGCAGCGGACGGGTGTAGACGCGGTCGCCGTCGACGCGCACCACCAGCCGGCCCGACTCGACGCTGCTGCGCACGGTGACCACCAGCGTGGCGCGACCGGCCAGGGCCACCAGCCCCCAGCCTCCCAGGGTCAGGGCGATGAGCACGGCCGCCGCCCGGAGCAGGAGCGGGCGCAGCGGCCCGGCCGGGCCGGCGGCGATCCGGGGGCCGGCGGCCACCTGGGTGGCGGCGGCGGCGTCATCCATCGCCTCGGCCGGGGTGGTGGCCAGGGACGCCGCCAGCGCCTCGACCAGGTGGACGCCATCGGCGAAACGGTGGGACGGATTCTTGGCCAGCGCCGTGGCGAAGAACCGGTCGAGACCCGCCGGCAAGGCAGGGCGAAGACGCGTGATCGGCACCGGCGACTCATGGACCACCGCATACGACAGGGCCGGCAGGTCGTCGCCGGCGAACGGCCGGGACCCGCAGAGCGCCTCGTAGAGGATCACTCCGAGGGAGAACAGATCGCTGCGCCCGTCGCAGGCCCGGCCCCTCAACTGCTCGGGCGACATGTACGCCGGCGAGCCCAGGCTCTGGCCCGAGCGGGTCAGGTCCGACGTGGACAGCCGCGCGATCCCGAAGTCGGCGATCTTGACGGCGCCATCCGCCTCCCGCACCAGGATGTTGGCCGGTTTCACGTCCCGGTGCACGACGCCCGCCGCGTGGGCGACATCGAGGGCGGCCGCGACCTGCCGGGCGAGGTCCAGTACCCGGTCCGGGGCCAGCGGCCCCTCACCGGCGAGCACGGCGCGCAGGCTGCGTCCCTCGACGTACTCCATGACGATGAACGACACGCCCTGGTCCGCATCCTCGTCGGCATCATGAATCGTGACGATGGCCGGATGGTCCAGGCGGCCCGCACTCTGGGCCTCGCGCAGGAACCGTTCGTGATACTCCTGGCGGGCGCCGGCATCCAGGCCCTCCGGCACCTGGACCGTCTTGATGGCCACCCGGCGCCGGACGCGGGGGTCGTGGGCCACATAGACGACTCCCATCGCCCCCCTGCCGATCTCCTTCTCGATCTCGTACCGGCCGACTCTCCCCATCCGGGCAATATAAGGACCGCGAACCGCCGCTTCCACCGGCCCGCGGCGAGGGCGAAATGCCCCGTTCGCGGCCGCCATGTGGAACACTGGAGGGCGCCATGCTGCCCCGGACCGTCCTGCTGGCCTCCACGAACCCGCACAAGCTGGTGGAGATCCGCGCTCTCTGCGCTGGATTCCCGCTCCAGGTGATCTCGCCGGCCGATCTCGACTTTCCCCTGCCGCCGGTGGTGGAGACCGGGGCCTCGTTCGAAGCCAACGCGGTCGCCAAGGCCACCTCCGCCGCCGACGCAGCCCGCGCCGCGGGCCGGCACGCGCTTTGGGTGCTGGCGGATGACTCCGGTCTGGAGGTGGATGCGCTGGGCGGCGCGCCCGGGGTGCATTCCGCTCGCTACGCCCTCGCGCTCGACGCGGGTTGCGGCCGGCGGAACGGGACCGGCGGCGAGCGGGCCGACCTCGACCGGCGCAACATCCGCCGGCTCCTGGCCGAGCTCCACGGGCTGGCCGCACCGCGACGCGCGGCGCGCTTCGTCTGCGTTCTGGTGCTGGTGGGATGCGGCGAGGCCGCGCTCACCGTCCGCGGCGAGGTGGAGGGGAGCATCACCACTGCATGCCGGGGCACCGGACGGTTCGGCTACGACCCGGTGTTCTATCATGCGGCGTCCGGCCGCACCTTCGGGGAGATGACCGCCGGCGAAAAGGCCGGGGTCAGTCACCGGGGAGTCGCGCTGAGGCGCCTGCGGGAACGCCTGCCTGCGCGGTTCGGGCACGCAGCCCGGCAAGTGGAATAGACTGCGATCGAACTGCCGGGGGGAGGTGAGATGAAGATCGCCGGCGTGGGCACTGCATTCCCGGCCCACTACTACGATCAGCAGACCCTGCTGGAAGCCCTGAAGAAGATGCTCCCCCGCTCGGGAAACGGGACGGCTCGCCTGGACCGTCTCCACCGGCGGGTCCTGGTCGGTGGCCGACATCTTGCCCTGCCGCTGGAGGAGTATGCCGGTCTGTCGACCTGGGGACAGGCCAACGACGCCTGGATCCGTGTGGCCGGCGAGGTCGGCGAGCAGGCGCTGCGGCAGGCCCTCGAGCGGGCCGGCCTGGCGCCCCGCGACATCGACGCCATCTTCTTCGTCTCCGTCACCGGCGTGGCCACGCCGTCGGTGGATTGCCAGTTCATGAACCGGATGGGGCTGCGGCCGGACGTCAAGCGCGTGCCGATCTTCGGCCTCGGGTGCGTGGCCGGGGCCGCCGGCATCGCCCGGGCGGCCGACTACGTGAAGGCGTATCCCGACCAGGTCGCGGTCGTGGTGTCGGTCGAGCTCTGCTCGCTGACCTTGCAGACACGCGATCTGTCGGTGGCCAACATGATCGCCACCGGCCTGTTCGGCGACGGGGCGGCCGCCGTGGTCGTCACCGGCACCGATCGGCCGGCCACCGGTCCGTCCATCGTGGCGACGCGCTCGGTCTTCTACCCGGACTCGGGCGACGTGATGGGCTGGCGCATCTCGGAGAAGGGATTCGGGATCATCCTCTCGGCGCGCGTTCCCGAGGTGGTCCGCGAGTACGTGCAGGGCGACACCGACCGCTTCCTGTCGCCCCACGGCCTGACGCGCGGCGACATCACCTGGTGGGTCTGCCACTCCGGGGGCCCCCGGGTGCTGGAGGCGATGGAGGACACCCTCGAGCTGCCTGCCGGGGCACTCGGCCTCACCTGGAAGAGCCTGGAGACCATCGGCAATCTCTCCTCCGCCTCGGTCCTCATGGTTCTCGACGAGACCCTGAGGACCACGCAGCCGCCCGCCGGGAGTCCGGGCCTGATGATCGCCATGGGACCCGGTTTCTGTTCCGAACTGCTCCTGCTCCGGTGGCCCGGGTGATCGGCGCCGACACCCGCCTCTTCTTCACCGTGGTGATGGTGCTGGTGGTCGTCGAGCGGGGTGTCGAGCTGGCGCTGTCGATTCGCAACGGACGTCGGGCCCGGCGGCGCGGCGGCGTGGAGGCCGGCGTGGCGCACTACCGGTGGATGGTCGGCGTCCACACGGCTTTCCTGGCCTCCTGTCTCGCCGAGGTCTGGCTGCGTAAGCCGCCCTTCTTCCCGGCCCTGGCGCTCACCATGCTGGCGGTGTCGGCAGCCGCCATGGCCCTGCGCTACTGGGCCATCACCACCCTGGGAGAGCGCTGGAACACGCGGGTCATCGCGGTGCCCGGCGATGCGGTGGTCAGCGGTGGGCCGTACCGGTTCATGCGCCACCCCAACTACGTCGCGGTGGCGGTGGAGATCGTGTCGCTGCCGCTCATCCACACCGCCTGGAGAACCGCGCTGGTCTTCGGCGTGGCCAACCTGATCCTGCTGCGCGGCCGCGTTCGTATCGAGGAGTCCATGCTGTCCACGGCCTCCGACTACGCCACCGTGTTCGCCGACAGACGCCGCTTCCTGCCGGGACGGCGCGGCGGCGAGTGAGCTGCCTGCGGCATCCCACCGGTCCCGGGACCGTCCCGATCGACCCGGCTTGACGCCGCCCCGGCGCAAGACGCTATTCTTGTTGCTTCCCGGCAGGCGCCAACGCCTGCCCGACCATCCGGCCACGCCTTGACCGAGCTCCCCAAGCAGTACAACGCCGCCGACCACGAGGACAGCATCACACGACGCTGGCAGGAGACCGGCGCCTTCGATGCCGCGCCGCGCCGTGGCGTGACGCCGTACGTGATCATGATGCCGCTGCCCAACGTCACCGGCGCACTGCACATGGGTCACGCCATGGACAACGTCATGCAGGACCTGCTGACCCGCTGGCACCGGATGCAGGGCGAGATGGCGCTGTGGATGCCGGGTGTCGATCATGCCGGCATCGCCACCCAGGCGGTGGTCGAGAAGCGGCTCTTCGAGCTGGAGGGCAAGACGCGGCATGATATCGGGCGGGACGACCTGGTGGCGCGCATCTGGGAGTGGAGTGCTCGATACCGGGAACGCATCATCTCGCAGCAGCAGGCGATGGGGTGCGGGTGTGACTGGCGACGTCATCGCTACACCATGGACCGGGTCTGCCGGCGGGCGGTGTACTGGACATTCTTCGCCATGTTTCGTGACGGCCTGATCTTCCAGGGCGACCGCATGGTCAACTGGGACTGCCACCTGCAGACCGCCATCGCCGACGACGAGATCGTGCGCCAGAGTGTGAACGGTCACTTCTGGCACCTGCGTTATCCCGTCATCGATCCCCGCCCTGGAGAACCGGCCGACGTGGTGGTGGCGACGACCCGTCCCGAGACCCTGCTCGGCGACACGGCGGTGGCCTGCCACCCGGATCCAGCCGCGGCGCTTCAGGCCCGGATCGCGAAGACCCAGGAGCGGCTCGACCGCGCGGGTCCGCGCGACCGCGCGGCGCTGCAGAGCGAGATGGACCGGCTGACCGCCCGGCAAGCCTCGCATCTGCCGATGCTCGAGCAGCTCCGCGGCATGGCCCGCGACGGACGCCAGGTGATGCTGCCTCTTCTCGACCGGCCGCTTCCGCTGATCGCGGACGCCTGGGCCAGGCCCGAGCTGGGCAGCGGCTGCGTCAAGATCACCCCGGCACACGACCCCAACGACCACGAGGTCTGGCAACGCCACCGGGACCGGATCGATCTCATCAACATCCTCAACCCGGACGGCACGCTCAATGAGGCCGCCGGACCGTACGCCGGACTCGATCGCGACGAGGCTCGCCGGCGCGTGGTGGCCGACCTCGAGGATCGGAACGCGATCGACCATGTCGAGGACCGGGAGGTTGAGCTCGGCCTCTCGGATCGGTCCAAGACGATCATCGAACCGTACATGTCGCGCCAGTGGTTCGTGCGCATGGGCGATGTCGAGGACGGCGTGACCTGTGGCCGTGGCACGCCGCACGCCTTCCAGAGCCGCGGACTGGCGCAGGCCGCCATCGACGCCGCCGACGGCACGTGGACCTCGCCGAGCGGACGTCAGGTGGCATTTCATCCTGACGAGCGCTACCGCAGCACCTACCTGACCTGGCTGGCGGAGAAGCGGGACTGGTGCATCAGCCGGCAACTCTGGTGGGGACACCGGATCCCGATCTGGTCGGCGAAGGTGACCGGGGACAACGGCGCGAGCCTCACCGCGGCGCTCGACGGACTGCTGGTCCGGGACGAGGTGTGCGCGCGCCTGGCGACCGCGGACGGCACGTCTCGGCGCCTCGCGGCCGGCGACCCCCTCACCACGGAGATCCCGGCGGCGACCGGCTCCCCGGGTCCCGCAACCCTGCAGGTCTGCGTCAGGGATCCCGACACGGTCGAGGAGGTCACCGCGGCCCTCGAACGGGCCGGACTGATCCAGGACCCCGACGTTCTCGACACCTGGTTCTCCAGCGGCGTCTGGCCCCACAGCACCCTCGGCTGGCCGGACCCCACCAGCGCGGAGATCGATCCCGGGCAGCCGCCCCTGGGCGGAACCGGCGGAGAGACCGACTGCGTCGACTTCTTCTATCCCGGTTCCTGCCTGGTCACCGGCAGAGACATCATCACGCTCTGGATCGTGCGCATGGTGGTGATGGGCCTCTACAACCTCGGTGATGTTCCGTTCACGGACGTGTTCATCCACGCCAACATCCTCGATGGCAAGGGCGAGCGCATGTCCAAGTCGAAGGGCAACGGCATCGACCCGGTCGACATCATCAAGCGGTACGGCACGGACGCCATGCGCTACGTCCTCTGCGAGATGCAGACCGGCACCCAGGACATCCGCCTCCCGGTGCAGGCGATCTCGCCGTTCACGGGACACAGCATCGACCTGGCCACCGCGCGTCACGGTTCCAGCGTCTTCACCTACATCTGTCCCGAGAGCGGCAAGGAGTTCGACGTGCTCGGCACGATGCCGGACCTCCCTGCCGCGCGGCTGGTGTCCGACCGCTTCGACGTCGGGCGCAACTTCTGCAACAAGCTGTGGAACGCGGCGCGCTTCGCCCTCATGAATCTGGACGGCGCCACGTTCACACCGCGCCGCCTCGAGGACCTGGCCGACGAGGACCGCTGGCTGCTGTCACGCCTGAGCCACGTCTGCGAGGCCGTGCAGGAGGGCCTCCAGGCGTACAACCCGGCGGCGGCCATGTCGGCGGCGCGGGAGTTCTTCTGGGGCGATCTGTGCGACTGGTACCTCGAGATCATCAAGCCACGCCTGTGGGATGACGATACGGCCGGTCCGGCACGGCAGGTCCTCGCCCTGGCGCTCGACCAGGTCCTCCGGCTGCTCCACCCGTTCATCCCGTTCGTCACCGAGGTCCTGTGGGAGAAGCTCAACGGCACCGCCCCGTCCCGCGGTCTGACCACGCCCCTGCCGGTGTCCGGCATGCTGGCCACCTCCGCCTGGCCGCGCCCGGATATCGGCTGGCAGGACCCCTCTCTCGAGGAGGGGTTCCACCTGGTGCAGCAGCTCATTCGCGCCATCCGGGACATCCGCAGCATGGCCCGGATCTCCCCGGCGAGACGCCTCACGGTGCGGGTTCGCGCCACCGGCGCCACCGCCGCCGGTCTGGGCGAGGCCCGGGACAGGATCATCCACATGGCTCACCTCGACGGGTTCACCATCACGTCCGATGCCGCGCGCACGCCCGATGCCGCCACCGCGATGGTGGCGGATGCCGAGGTGATGGTGTCCGGCGTCGTCGACCCCGCCGTGGAGCGCGACCGCCTGACGCGACAGCGCCAGGCCCTGATGATCGATCTGGATCGGGCCCGGAAGAAGCTCGGCAACGAGAAGTTCACGAGCCGCGCGAGACCGGAGATCGTCGAGCAGGAACGTGCCCGCGCGGTCGAGCTAGAGACCCGGCTGCGCACCCTCGACGCGAGCCTCCGCCTGCTGGATTCATCGTCATGAGTGCGCGCCGGAAGGATGCCGCGATGCCCCCTCCCCCCATCGACTCTCGCTCTTACCTGAAGGCCTACGAGGACGTGGAGTTCCTTGCCCGCGAGGAGCTGCGCCCGCTGCGCCTGCATCTGGAGCTGCTGAAGGCCGAGATGGTCCAGCAGGAGCAGAACATCCATTCCACCATCGTCGTCTTCGGCGGCACGCGTATCGTGGAACCGGGTGCGGCTGGAGACGAGCTCGCCGTCGCCGAGAAGCAGGCGGCCGCATCGCCGCAGGACGCTGGCGCCGCGGCGGCCCTGCGGCGCGCCCGGAGGATGGTGGACAACTCGCGCTACTACGACGAGGCGCGGGCCTTCGCCCGGCTGGTCTCCTCGAACTGCCAGTTCCAGACCCGCTGCGAGAACGTCATCGTCACCGGAGGAGGTCCGGGCATCATGGAAGCGGCCAACCGCGGCGCCCATGATGTCGGCGCCAAGAGCATCGGACTGTCCATCGTCCTGCCGTTCGAGACCGAGCCGAATGCCTTCATCACACCCGACCTGTGCTTCCAGTTCAAGTACTTCGCCATCCGCAAGATGCATTTCCTCATGCGCGCCAAGGCCATGGTCGTCTTCCCCGGCGGGTTCGGCACCATGGACGAGCTGTTCGAGACGCTCACACTCATCCAGACCCGCAAGATGCCGCAGGTTCCGGTCCTGCTGTTCGGCCGTTCTTTCTGGAAGGAAGTGATCGACTTCGATGCGCTGGTGGAGCACGGCACCATCCGGGCGTCCGACCTGGACCTGTTCTCCTTCGTGGAGACGGCGCGGGAGGCGTGGGACACCATCTCGGCCTTTCACGACGAGGTGCAGGTGCAGATGCCCGAGTTCTGATGGCGCCGTCGGTCTTCGATACCGCGGCGGTCCTGATGGTGATCGCCGCAGTGTTCAGCACCCTCAATCATCGCTTCATCCGTCTGCCGTTCACCATCGGCATGATGCTTTCCGGTCTGGTGGCGGCCGGCGCCATGCTCATCCTGGATGCGCTGCTCCCCTCGCTGGGCCTGGGCGATGCCGTGCGCGCGGCGCTGGCCCATGTCGATTTCTCCGCCTCGCTGATGCGCGGCATGCTGGGCTTCCTGCTGTTCGCCGGCGCTCTGCACATCGACCTGGATGCGCTCCTCGAGAAGAAGCTCCCGGTCACCGTCCTGGCCACGGTGGGTGTCGTCCTGTCGACCGTGCTGGTCGGTCTCGGGTCGTTCGTGCTGTTCTCCGCCACCGGTCTGCCGGTGCCGCTCCCCTACTGCCTCGTGTTCGGGGCCCTCATATCGCCCACCGACCCGATCGCCGTGCTGGGCATCATGAAATCCCTCGGCGTGCCGCGCAGCCTCGAGATCAAGGTGGCGGGAGAGAGCCTGTTCAACGACGGTGTGGGCGTCGTGGTGTTCTCGCTGCTGGTCGCCGCTGCCGGGGGCAATGCGGCAAACCATGCAGCAGGCCACGCCGGCCCTGACCTGGTCTCTGTGTCCACCGTCTTCGCGCAGGAGGTCCTCGGCGGCATCGCTCTGGGGCTGCTCTCCGGGTTCATCGTGTATCGCGCCATGAAGCGCCTGGATGAGCCGAACCTGGAGGTGTTCCTGAGTTTCGGTCTGGTGATGGGCATCGCCGTCACCGCGGCTCACCTGCACACCTCCGCGCCCCTGGCCTGCGTCATCGCCGGACTGTTCATCGGCAATCACGGCCGCCGCTTCGCCATGTCCGAGCGGACGTCCCGGGCACTGGACCTCGTCTGGGCCTTCATCGATCACGCCCTCAACGCCATCCTCTTTCTGCTCATCGGTCTCGAGGTGGTGGCCAGCGTCAGCGGCACTCCGGCCCATCTCATCGCCGCGGTCCTCCTCATCGGCATCGTCCTGGGCGCCCGGCTCGTCTCGGTGTGGCTCCCGGTCCGCCTGCTGAGCTGGCGGATCCGGTTCACACCAGGGGCCGTGACCCTGCTCACCTGGGGCGGGCTCAAGGGAGGGATCTCCATCGCCCTGGCACTCTCCCTGCCCGATTTTCCCGGGCGCCCTGCGGTGGTCACCGCCACCTCCTGCATCGTGGCGTTCTCGGTGGTCGTGCAGGGCCTCACCATCGGGCCGTTGATCCGCCGCATCATCCCCGGGGCGCGGCCAGCCTGATCCAGCCATCGCGACGCCATCGCCATCCGGACCGGCCGGCGCGGGGACACGGGGCGGACACCAGGTTCGCCGCACGCCGGCCAGGACCTGCCCGCGGGTCGGTTGTCCCGTGATTCGTGACTGCGAAACAGACAATAAGACCCGCAGAATCAAGATGTTTCGGAGCCTATTGAAATTTTCGAAACCACTGCTATGATGCTGGGCGATGAAACCGGCATCCGAGGAGATCCGGGACGAGTTCATCCAGCTCTGGTCGCGCCTGTCCCGCGCCTGGGGGATCTCGCGTGCCGCGGCGCGCATCTATGCGTGGCTCTTCTCCCGTCCCAACGGCGCCGACGTCGACGAGATCCTGGCGGGGCTGTCCATCGGCCGCGGCACGGTCTCCACCGCCTGCCGGGAACTGAGGGAATGGTCCCTCATCCTGTCGGACCAGCTTCCCGGCAGCCGCCGCACGCGCTATCGCGTGGAGACGGACCTCTCCCGCGTCATTCGCAGCATCATCACCCACCGCAAGGCACGCGAGTGGGATCCGATCGTCGAGCATGCGCAGGAATGGATCCCGCGCCTCGAGGACGACCGCTCCCCGGAGGCCGGGATCTTTCGCGAACGGCTGCGGGCGCTGGCGGGCTGCATGAGCCTCGCCGACGAGGTGATCGCCCGGTTCCTGGCGGGCCATCCCGCCGGCGACGTGGCCATGCAGGATCTCACCGCGCCCCGCCGGTCACGCCAGCCGGACTGCACACCCCGGGCCCCGGACACCCAGCCCCGAACCTGAGTCACGCGCCGCGTCTCGCCGTGCCGTCGCCCACCGTCCGGTCGATGCGCGCCGGCCGGGCGGCGAGGGAAGGCGGCTAGCGATCGGCCCGAGCAGCCGCCTCCGCGCTGACCTCGCGATCCCAGGCGCGCAGGCGCTGCCGCAGGCGCTCGACGATGTCGGGGTGTGCGGCGGCCACGTCATGGGCCTCCCCGAGGTCGTCGGACAGATTGAACAGCATGAAACTGTCCTGGCCGTTGACGTGCAGCTTCCAGTCGCCCATGCGGATGGTGGCGAACCGGGGCTGGTCGCAGGCGCGCCAGGCCAGCATGTCGTGAGGAGGACCGCCTCGCTCTCCCGTGACATAGGGCAGGAGGTCGACGCCATCGAGGGTCGTTCGGGTCTCCACCACGCCGGCCGCCGCGGCCACGGTGGGAAACACATCCAGCGCGATGACCGGATACGGAAAGGTGAGGCCGGCAGGAATCCGCCCGGGCCAGCGCCACAGGAACACCACGCGGATGCCGCCCTCGAAGAGCATGCCCTTGCCACCGCGCAGCGGACCGTTGCTGCGCGCCCGGCCCGGGCCGTGATCCGCACGCGCCCCGTTGTCATTGATGAAGAACACCAGGGTTCGATCCTCGACGCCGGCGCGCCGCACCGCGGCGAGAACCCGACCGACACCCTCATCCATGGCGACCATCATGGTGGCGTACTTGCGGCGCTGCGAATCGGCGATATGCCGGACCCGGGATTCATACTCGGGAAACATCTGGATCGGCCAGTGCGGCACATCCCAAGGCAGGTAGAGGAAGAAGGGGCCGTTCCCCCGGCGCTCGATGAACGACACCGACTCCGCCGTGTACGCCTCCGGACGCGAGCGGGCCGACCTCTCGGTCCGGCGCCCCCGGATGTAGAACAGCTCGCGCTCCTCCTTCTCGGGACGGTGCGATCCGGCATACTGCAGCGTGCCGAAGAACTCGGAGAAACCGTTGTCCAGGGGGTGGCTGAGTTCCTGCCGCCCCAGGTGCCACTTGCCGATCAGGGCCGTGGCATATCCACGGGCGGACAGGACCTCCGCCAGGGTGGTCTCGCTGGCCGGCAGGCCGCGCTCCTTCGCGTCCTCGTTGCACTCGTGCCCGAATCGTGCCTGGTACCTGCCGGTCAACAGGCCGGCACGGGACGGGCTGCACACGGGAGCGGACACGTATCCGCTGGTGAAGCGGACGCCGCCGAGCCCGATCGAATCGATGTTCGGTGTGGGAATGTCCGGGCTGCCCTGGATGCCGAAGTCGACGTACCCGGCGTCGTCCGAGTAAAACAGCACCACGTTGGGAGACGACGAACCGGTGGACGGGGCGGTCCCGCAGCCGGCCAGGACCTCTCCGGCGAGGCCGGCGGCGAGGGCCTGGATGAACTGCCGGCGTGCCAGCGACAGCCGCGGGCGGCATCGTCCGGCCACCGTGGCCTCGGGTCCGCCCCGGTCCGTTCCCCCCGCCGGTCTCGTCACCGTTCCGAGAAGTCCGCGAGCACCGCGAGCACCGCGTCGATGTCGGCGTCGGTGTGGTCGGCACTGATCTGGAAGCGAATCTCCTCGTCACCCCGGGGCACCACCGGATAGCTCAGGCCGGTGGCCAGCACGCCGCTGGTGGCGAGGTGCGCCACCAGCCGCCCGGTCTCTTGCGTGTCGCGCACCATCAGCGGCACGACCGGGTGATCCCCAACGACCGTCTCGTAACCGAGGTCGACCAGCCCCTGCCGGAATCGATCGGTCCGGGCACGCAGATGCGACAGCAACTCCCGCCCCCGCGCACTGTCGAGAATCTCCAGCGCCTTCAGGGATGCTGCCGCCTCCGACGGGGTGATGGGGTTGGAGTAGATGTAGAACGCGGCCTTCTCCCGCAGGTAACTCACCGTGGTGGCGTCACAGGTGACATATCCCCCGTTGACCCCGAGGGCCTTTCCCAGCGTGGCCACCAGCACATCCACGCCGGTGGCCCCGGTGTGCTCCTCGGTGCCCCGGCCGGTCGCCCCGATGGCCCCCACCCCGTGGGAATCGTCCACCATGAGCACGACGTTCTCCGGGAAGCGCGCATCGTACTCGCGCGCCAGCCCGGCGATGACATCCAGAGGGGCATGATCCCCCCTCATGCTGAAGATGCCGTCGGTGACGATGATGGCGCGCCGGACGCGGCCGACCAGTTCCTCGAGCCCCGCCTTCAGAGCCTCCATGTCGAGATGCGGATACACCTTCTTCTCGACCGGCCGGGCCAGGCGCATGGCGTTGATGATGCAATTGTGATTGAGCGAATCGCTGAGCACGGCGGTCTTCGGCGAGACCAGGGAACTGAGAACACCCATGACCGTCGCGTAGGCGGAGCTGAAGATCATCGCCGCCTCCCGGCCGTGAAACGACGCCAGGCGATTCTCCAGGGCGACATGGGGCCCGAACGTTCCGCTGATGAAGCGAACGGCGCCGGGGCCCACACCGAACGTCCGCGCCGCGTCCTCCTCCGCCTCGATCAGTTCCTCGCGCAAGGTCATGCCGAGGTAGGCGTTGGAGTTCATCTTGATGAACGCCATCTCGCCATGGCCTTCGAGATGAAAACGCGGGCCGTTCTCCCCCGCCGCCCGGGTGATGCCGGTGACGACCGCCTCCTCCCCCTTCAGCGTTCCCTTCTCCTGCATCCCCGCGATCTCGGTGCGCAGGACCTCGTTCAGTCGATCGAGTGGCATCGTCGTCTCCTGTATCAGGCCATCAGACGTCGCGTCGGCCCGGCACCGCACCGCGACCGATCCTGTCGCGGAGATGGGTGAGCATGTCCTTCGTCATGGCGGGCAGGTCGAACGACGGGCGCCAGTCCCACTCGGCGCGCGCGGCGGAATCATCCACGCACCGCGGCCAGGTATCCGCGATGGCCTGACGAACCGGGTCGACATCGTAGGTCACCTCGAAGGTTCCCATCTCCTCACGAATGGCAGACGCCAGTTCCGCCGCCGTGAAGTTCATGGCGGTCAGATTGAAGGCGTTGCGGTGCACCAGGCGCGACGCATCGGCTTCCATCAGATCCATCGAGGCCTTGACGGCATCCGGCATGTACATCATGTCCAGGCGGGTGTCGGGTCTGACGAAGCAGGTGTAGCTCCCGTGCCGGATGGCCGCGTAGAACATCTCCACGGCAAAATCCGTCGTCCCGCCGCCTGGAAGCTGCACGTGGGAGATCAGGCCGGGGAACCGCACGCCCCGGGTGTCGACGCCGAAGCGGTGGTGGTAATAGTCACAGAGCAGCTCGCCGGCCACCTTCGTCACGCCGTACATCGTGGTGGGCCGCTGGATGGTGTCCTGGGGCGTCCGATTCCGGGGCGTGGATGGCCCGAAGGCTCCGATGGAGCTGGGATGAAACACCGCGCACCGCGCCTGCCGGGCCACCTCCAGCACGCGGTACAGCCCGCCCATGTTGATGTCCCAGGCCACGTGCGGCTTCTCCTCCGCGACGGCGGAGAGCAGCGCCGCGAGATGGTAGATGGTGCGGACGTCATGGCGACGGACCACCCGGGAGAGCTGGCTGATGCGTGTGCAATCGACGACCTCGAACGGGCCGTTGCGGTCGAGCGGTTGCCCGGGACCGATGCGAATATCGGAGGCCACGACGTTGTCGGCGCCGTGGCTCGCGCGCAACGCCGGCGTCAACTCGGACCCGATCTGACCGAGCGCTCCGGTGACCAGGATCTTGCCCATCGTGCGTCCTCCCCGTCCGGCAGCGCCATCCTACAAGGGCCTGCCACCACCGGCAAGCAAGGGTGCGCGGCAAGACCGGGCCTGCGGCCGCGCCCCGGTGGCCAGGCTCGACACTTGCTCGGCCCTCGCGCCCGGCGCCGGGCCGCATGTTATGGTGAATCGTGCCCTACCGCTCCCACTGGACGCTCGACCCCGGCGTCGTGTTCCTCAATCATGGTTCCTTCGGGGCCTGCCCCCTCCCGGTTCTCGCGGAGCAGAGCCGCTGGCGAGAGCGCATGGAACACGAACCTGTGCGCTTCTTCGTGCATGAGGTGGAGTCCGCCCTGGATGGCGCCGCCGGCCGGGTCGCTGAATTCGTCGGCGCGCGTCCCGCGGATCTCGTCTTCGTGGCCAACGCCACCACCGGGGTCAATGCGGTCCTGCGTTCCCTGCGCCTCGCCGCCGGCGATGAGATTCTCGCCACGGACCACGGCTACAACGCCTGCGTCAACACGCTCCGCTTCGTCTGCGAGCGGGCGGGCGCCCGCGCCGTCGTCGTGCCGATCCCGTTCCCCCTCGCAGGTTCCGAGCAGATCGTCGAGGCCATTCTGGACGCCGTCACGCCGCGCACCCGGCTGGCGATGATCAGTCACATCACCAGCTCGACCGGGCTCATCCTGCCGATCAAGCGGCTCGTCGATGCGCTGGCCGCGCGCGGCGTGGACACCCTGGTGGATGGCGCTCACGCGCCCGGCATGGTCCCCCTCGACCTGGCCGCCCTGGGCGCGGCGTACTACACCGGCAACTGTCACAAGTGGCTCTGCGCCCCCAAGGGCGCGGCCTTCCTCCATGTGCGGGCCGATCGACAGGCCGGCGTCCGGCCCGCCGTCATCAGTCACGGGGCGAACAGTGCCCGCACGGACCGCTCGCGGTTTCGCGTGGAGTTCGGCTGGACCGGCACGGACGACCCCTCGGCGTTCCTGTCGGTGCCGGCGGCCATCGACTTCATGGGGTCGCTCCTGCCGGGCGGCTGGCCCGCCTTGATGGCTGCCAACCGCACCCGGGCCCTGGCCGGGCGACGCGCGATCACCGGGGCACTCGGCCAGGAGCTGCCGGCGCCTGACGAGATGATCGGGGCGCTCGCCGCCGTGCCTCTGCCGGCGGGCACGGACAGCTCCCGCGCCGCGGCGTTCGCCATGGACCCGCTGCAGGAAGTCCTCATGAACAGGCACCGCATCGAGGTGCCGGTGTTCGTCTGGCCGGCGCCACCGCACCGGCTGCTGCGGATCTCCGCCCAGATCTACAACCACGACGACGAGTACCGACTCCTGGCCGGCACGCTCCGCGAACTGCTGGCAACCTCCGGGACGTGAGCCGGCCACACCAGTCGGCGGCGCGGGCCGCGGGCGCCATCCGGCCCGACCGCAACGTGCCGCGCGGCGGCGGCATCCAGCGCCTCGCCGCCGCCGGACTGCTGGCCCTGGGCGTTGTCGGCCTGCCGGCGCCGGCGACAGCTCACACCCTCGGGATGACCTCGGCGACGCTCCGCTTCTCCGACGACGGCCGCTTTCAGCTCGACCTGATCTACGACGTCACGGCGATCCTGGCCGGCGTCCAGCCCGGCCACCTGATGGACCGGGACGTCGATGCCATCCTGCGCCTGCCGGTGGCCGAAAAGAGCCGCCGTCTCGCCGCCATCCGGGACGCCATGGCCCGCGGCGTCGACCTGCGATTCGACGGCAGACCGGTGCCGCTTCCCGTCCTCTTTCCGAAGATGGAGACCGCGCTGGGCAAGCCCCGCCCGGGGATCGCCCTGCCCGGCAAGCTCGTTCGCCTGGCAGGCCGGGTACCGCCGGGAGCGCATGCGTTCACCCTCGAGTTCGACCGCTTCATCGCCCCGGTGGTGCTGAACGTTCATCCACCGGGAGGCGGTCCGGTCGACCGCGTGGCGCTGGCCCCCGGCAGCCGGTCGGCACCGTTCTCGCTGGATGCCGCCGGATGGAACCGGAGCGGCTGGGCCGTGGCGTGGCAGTACCTCTTCCTGGGCTACACGCACATTCTTCCCCGGGGCCTCGACCACATCCTGTTCGTCCTCGGCCTGTTCCTGCTCACCACGCGCCTCCGCCCGCTGCTGGTCCAGGTGACCTCCTTCACCGTGGCCCATTCGGTGACCCTGGGACTGTCCATGTACGGGCTCGTCTCCCTGCCCACCCGGGTGGTCGAGCCGCTGATCGCGATCTCCATCGCCTACGTGGCCCTCGAGAACGTGGCCACCGCCGAGCTCAAGCCCTGGCGGCCGGCGGTGGTCTTCGGATTCGGGCTGCTGCACGGCCTCGGTTTCGCCAGCGTGCTCCGGGATCTCGGCCTGCCGCGCAGCGAGTTCCTCACCGCGCTGGTGGCGTTCAACGGGGGCGTGGAGTTCGGTCAGCTCAGCGTCATCGGCGGGGCCTTCCTGCTCGCCGGCTGGTTCCGGTCCCGCGTCTGGTACCGGTCGCGGATGGTGATCCCGGCCTCGCTGGCCATCGCCGTGATCGGCCTGTACTGGGCGGTCCAGCGCACGTTCCTGATCTGACGCGGCCCGCGCGACGTCACGGCGGCGAGCAGCCGCCGACGAGTTGCGACGCAAGGCAGGCTCCAGGTGCCGGTGCCCGCTGAGCGCCCGCCGAGTCCGTGCCGTAGCTCCCCTCGAACTGGCCGCCACGCGGCAC
>JBHHZI010000029.1:0-26631 GCA_046757965.1 Acidobacteriota bacterium
GGAGGACGATAGAACGTCGTTGCCTGACCGCTTACGCCGCGCCGGCGCCCCGGGTTCCCCAACAGGGACGGTCAAGGACCTCGAGCGCCGCGAAGAAACCAGCAGTAAGAGGCGGAGGGCCCGGGGACGGAGCCGCTCGCGCTACGCGATCCACCCGTAGTACTTGAGGCGCCACCGGTCGAACGCTCCGTAGCCGTCCTTCGCCTCGGCAAGCTGGGCACGGGCATCCTCGATTCGAGAGTGTCGGAAATGGGTCATTCTGTACCTCCGCTGAATCGACTCCTTCGTCGTTGTGAAGCGTCGCTTGGTGCCGCTCCACAGCCTTCCAAGCAGTTTGCCACAGCGGCCTTTGCCTGTTAACCAGATCCCAGAGAAAACGAGAGTCAGAGAGTCCTCCCGAGGTGACGCCGGCATCGGCCGCAACGTGATGGAGAGAACAGAGCGAACCCGCCCGTGGTGCGACCGGCCCTAACCCACGCCGCGCACGACACTCGCCGTACCGGCCGGGCAGACATCGCCTGTTAACCCACCGGTCAGCGATTTTGTCTGGACGGGAAGCTGGCTCCTGAGGAGGGACTCGAACCCCCGACCCGGTGGTTAACAGCCACCTGCTCTACCAACTGAGCTACTCAGGAACTGGGCGGGACGTAACCTGCTGAAAACAAGGGGTGAGCGAGAATAACCCGCACGCTGAATATACACGGCACCTGACGCAGCGTCAACGACCGACGCAGGGGCTCGGTGTGGCTGTCGTCTTGACGCGTGAGGCCTGGTGTCGCCTGACACACGGCCAGACGACTCGCCTGTGTCCCGTGCGGCCGCAACGGGAGCCCGATCTCGATACCGATTGACTATTTCGTCTTGACAATATAACCTGTCGGTAACCATCATGCAGCCAGGCTGCCGGAGTTCGGTGACGCGGCCGCCTGGCCCGACGACGAGATGAGGAGAGGATCCTGACATGGTGCGCACTGCGCAGGCTCCGCTGCAGGTGATCGAGAACAGGGAACAGGCCGCGGCGATGCTGCACCCGCTACGCATGCGGCTCCTCGAGGCGTTGCGCGAGCCGCGCTCTGCATCCGGGCTGGCGCGGCTCATCGGGCTGCCCCGCCAGAAGGTGAACTATCACCTGCAGGAGCTGGCCCGGCATGCGTTCGTCGAGCTGGTCGAGGAGCGACGCAAGGGCAACTGCACCGAGCGGCTGTACCGGTCCACCGCACGCGCGTATGTCATCAGTCCCGAGACCACCGCCGCCCTGGCCGCCGACCCGGAGGCGATCCAGGATCGATTCTCATCGGCCTATCTCACCGCCCTGACAGCGCAGGCGACGCGTGATCTGGGACGGTTACGGGAGCGGGCGCGGAAGGCGGGCAAGCGACTGGCGACCTTCTCCCTGCAGTCGGAGGTGCGGTTCACCTCGGCCGCCGCCCGGGCGGCATTCGCCGAGGAACTCACGCAGCAGGTTGCCGCGCTGGTGGCCCGCTACCACGACGAAAGTACCACCGGTGGTCGCCGTTTCACGTTCATCGTCGGCGGCTACCCGACGGTGTCCGGTCGACGCAGACGGACCGGTTCTCGCAGACGGCCAGGAAACAGGGGAGGCAGGCCATGACACAGGATGGGAGCAGACGAACGATCGAGGTGAAACTCGACATCGAGGCCACACCGGAGCAGGTCTGGAAGGCACTGACCGATGCCGAGGAACTGGCGCGCTGGTTTCCCCTCGAGGCCGGCGTGGAGCCGGGAGCCGGCGGCAAGATCGTGCTCTCCTGGGGAGAGAACATGGAGGGGATCTGCCGCATCCGGCGGTGGGAGCCGGAACGCCACCTGCAGACCACATGGATGGAACCGACCGAGCGGGCGGCCGCGGCGGCGCGAGACGCTCCGGAAGGATCGTGGATCGAGACGGCGGCGCGCGGCGACTGGCCGGCGGATCACCTCCTGGTGGACACGTACCTCGAGGCCCGCGGCGGCGGCACCACCCTGCGGCTGGTGCATTCCGGTTTCAGCGCGGACGCCGCGTGGGACGAGGAGTACGATTCGCATCGGCGGGGCTGGAACTTCGAGCTGTGCAGCCTGCGGCACTACCTCGAACGCCACGCGGGCAAGAATCGGACGATGGAGTGGGTGCGCGCGCCGCTGACCGCCGAGCCGGCAACGGTCTGGTCGCGGCTGCTCGGTGCGGACGGTCTGGGGGCGGAGAGTCATCTCGACGCACTCGGCTCCGGTGCGGCGTATTCGACGCGAACCGTCCATGGCGAGATGCTGCGCGGCACGGTGGTGCTCAGCGATGCACCGTTGCAACTGGCGCTGACCCTGGAAGAGAAGGGCAGTGCGCTGCTGCGCTTCGGCATCGAGACCTGCTTCGGTCCCCCGGAGGCCAACCTGTGGCTGTCGGCGTGGAACGCGAACCCGGACGACATGAAGGCCTTTCACCGCCGGTGGGAGACGACGCTGCGCGAACTCGCGGCCTGAGCAGCACGCTTCGTGTCGCCTCGGGATCCGCGAGGAGGTCGGCCGGGCGGTCTTGACAGATAATGATTAGGCTGCTTACTATTAGGCACCCAACGCTCAGACATACGATCGCGTTTCACTGGTAAGAGGAAGGGACCCGATGGTTCAGGGACAGACGGGGGATCCGGCCCTTGCCGGGGCGGACGCCGCCGGCGCGGACGCACCCACCCCGACACATCACACAGGCGAAGGCCGGCTCCCGGCCGATCCTGCCGTCGCCGGCACGGTCAGCCGTCCCCCTCACGCGGACAGCACGGCCGACCGGCGGACCGCGGCCAGCACCGTCGAGGCTCCTGATTTCGAGCGGATGCTCACCGCCAATCTGCTCTGCTTCGGGCGGGCGGTGAGCAAGCACTTCGAAGCACGCCTGGCCGACACGGGGACCGGACTGACCGGCGCCCAGGCCCGCATTCTGCTCAAGCTGCATCATTCCGGTCCGGTGTCCCAGAAGTCCCTGGCGGAGATCACCGATGTCTCGGCCCCGACGCTGGCCCGCACACTCGACGTGATGGAGCGGGACGGTCTGGTGGCCCGCACCCGCAACCCCGCCGATCGCCGCGAGCAGCTCGTCACCATCGCGGACGCCGGCAGTTCCCGGCTGCCGGCGCTGTTTTCCCTGTTCCGCGATGCCGAGTCCTGGCTCACCGCCGGCCTGACCGGCGACGATGTGACGGAATTGCTGGACCAGCTCTCCCTGCTGCGCGACCGGCTCGCCGGATACTTCCCGTGCAGCCGGCATGACACGGAAGGCACCGGGGCACAGCCCGATGCTGCCGCGCCCGCCTCCCCGGTCTCCACACAGGGGGCCTCGCGATGAGCCGGCTGCCCCGCCGGATGCCGGCGCCCCTGCTGCTGGCCGGCGCCGCCCTGGCCGGCGTCATGCTCGCCCCTCGGGCCACCGCCCAGGAGCCGCCGACAGGACCGCCTCCCACCCGGGTGATCACGGCACGGGTAGAGACCGGACCGGTCCATGAAGAGGTCACACTGCCCGGCACGGTCGGCCCACTCATCAACAGCCTCGTCGCCGGGGAGATCGACGGCCGGGTGGCCGAGCGTCTGGTGGAGAAGGGCGACCTGGTGAAGAAGGGTCAACCGCTGTTCCACCTCGATGGCACGCGACTGACGCGCGACCTCGCCTCGGCGCAGGGCGAACTGATCGAGGTGCGCGCGCGGCTGCGCGTGGCGCGCCGCCAGGAGACCCGGGCGCGCGATCTCCACGGCAGTGACGTGCTGGCCGAGCAGTTCCTCGACGATGCCGTCGGCGAACGCGAGGCTCTCGACGGCCGTCTGGCCCAGACCGAGGCGCGCCTGGCGTCCATCCAGGATGATCTCGAACGCACCACCATCAGGGCACCATTCGCCGGCGTGATCACCGACCTGCGCACGGAGGTCGGGGAATGGCTCCGCCGGGGGGATCCGGTGGCTCGCCTGGAAGACCTCGATACCCTCGAGATCGCTCTCGACGTGCCGGCGCGCTACTACCCGCACCTGACCGTCGGGGCAGCGGCTCCCGCCACACTGGATGCGTTGCCGGGCGTCACCCTGGCCGGCAAGGTGTTCGCCGTGGTGCCGCGGGCCGACGAGACCGCCCGGACCTTCCCGTTGCTGGTGCGTGCCGCCAACCCGGACCGCGCGGTGGGGGCCGGGATGCTGGCTCGCGTGACCCTCGTGCTCACCTCCAGCCATGAGGCCCTCAAGGTGCCGCAGGATGCCATCGTGCGCCGCCCGCAGGGCGAGGCGGTGTTCCTGCTGGATGGCGATGCGGTCCGCATCGTCCGTGTCCGGTCCGGGCGCACCAGCGGCGCCAGCGTCGAGGTGGCGGGCGACCTGAAGGCGGGCGACCGCGTCGTGGTGCGCGGCAACGAGCGGCTGCTTCCGGGGCAGAAGGTCATCGTGGGTGACGCACCGGCCATCCAGGCCAGCGGCTCGCGGTGAACTGAATGGACATCGTCCGGCAGGCCATCGCCAGGCCGATCACCGTCGCGGTGGGCGTGATCTTCGTGGTGATGTTCGGTTTGCTGGCCCTGTCGAAGGTGCCGGTGCAGCTCACGCCCGACGTGGACCGCCCGCGCGTGACCGTCACCACGCTGTGGCCCGGCGCCAGTCCGCAGGAGATCGAGCGCGAGATCGTCGACGAGCAGGAGGAACAGCTCAAGCGCGTCGACGGCGTCATCAAAATGGAGAGCACCTCCAGCGACAGCGTCGGCTCCATCGTGCTGGAGTTCCCGGTCGGCACCTCCATCGAGTCGGCCATGCTGCGGGTCTCCAATCGCCTCGATCAGGTGCCCTCCTACCCCACCGACGCCGAGAAACCGGTCATCGTCAACGTGGATACCAACTCACAGGCGATGGCCTGGTTCATGGTATCGGCCCTGCCGGGCACCGACATCGACCCGGACACCCTGTACGACTTCCTCGATGACGAGGTGAAGCCCGCCTTCGAGCGCGTCCCCGGGGTGGCCCAGGCGAACATCGTCGGCGGCCGGCAGCGGGAGATGCAGGTCGTCATGGACCGCGACCGGCTGGCGATGCGCCGGCTCACCATGACCCAGGTGGCCGCCGCCCTCACCGCCGAGAACCAGGACTACTCCGCCGGCGATTTCGATGCGGGCAAGCGGCGCTACGTCGTGCGGACCACGGGCGACTACCGCAGCGCCGCGGACATCGACAACGTCATCGTGGCGCGCTCCGACAACGGCGCCCCGATCTACGTGCGGGACATCGGCCACGCCGTTCTCACCTATCACAAGAAGACCGGCTTTGTGCGCGAGAAGGGCGTGGCGACGGTCGCCATGAACTGCCAGCGCGAGGCGGGCACCAACATTCTTCACGTCATGGAAGGCGTGCGCGCCACCGCCCGGAAGCTCGACGCGGAACTGCTGCGCCCGCGCGGCCTGGCCCTCGAACAGGTCTATGACCAGACCGACTACATCGTCTCGGCCATCGGGCTCGTGCGCTCCAACATCTTCGTCGGAGGCGCGCTGGCGGTGCTCGTCCTGCTGCTCTTCCTGCGATCGATCTCCGGCACCTTCATCGTGGCCCTGTCCATTCCGATCTCGGTGATCGCGACGTTTCTCATCATGTCGCTGGTGGGGCGCTCCATCAACGTCATCTCCCTGGCCGGGCTGGCGTTTGCCGTCGGCATGGTGGTGGACAACTGCATCGTGGTGCTGGAGAACGTCTTCCGCCATCGCGAGATGGGCAAGCGGCGTCGCGACGCCTCGCATGACGGCGCCACCGAGGTGTGGGGCGCCGTGCTCGCCTCGACCCTCACCACGGTGGCCGTCTTCCTGCCGGTCATCTTCGTGGCGGAGGAGGCCGGCCAGCTCTTCCGGGATATTGCCATCGCCGTGTCGGCGGCAGTGCTGCTCAGCCTGATCGTCAGTGTCACCGTGATCCCGACGCTCGCCGCCCGCATCCTCGGCCGCGAGAGCGCCGAGACGAAGGCAACCGCCGCCGCGCGGCGCGGGGCGATCGGCCGCTTCTTCGCCGCCGTGCCCGCGGGCATCGGAGCCGGTGCGGCCTGGATCAATCGCTCCACATCGCGGCGGCTGGCTGTCATCGTGGGGCTGACGACCGTCTCCATCGGTGGCTCCTGGCTGCTGATGCCCAAGACCGAGTACTTGCCCACCGGCAACTCCAACTTCGTTCTGGGCATGCTGCAACCACCGCCCGGCTACAATGTCGATGAGAATCTAGCCATCGCCGAGGAGATCGTCGAGCCGGCCCTCGCCCGCTACTGGGAGGCCGAACCGGGCACCCCCGAGGCCGAGGTGCTCGAAGGCGGCGGCTTGCGCAACCTGTTCTACGTGTCGTTCGGCAACCGCACCTTCGTCGGCCTGCGGGCCAATGACGACCAACGGGTGTTCGAGACGGTGCCCTTGCTGCAGGAAGTCCTCTCCAGGGTCCCGGGCAGCATCGCCGTCGCCTTTCAGTCCAGCATCTTCAGCCAGGGGCTGCAGACCGGCCGGTCCATCAACGTGGATATCCGCGGGCCGCGCATCGAGGATCTCATCGCCGTGGGGGGCCGGCTGTTTTCGACCATCCTCGAGAAGATTCCCGGGGTCCAGGGCCAGCCGATTCCCGGCCTGGATCTCGGGAGCCCGGAGATCCGCCTGGTGCCCGACCGGCGCCGGATGGCGGACGTCAACCTGACCAACCGCGACCTCGGCTTCACCGTGAACGCGCTGGTGGACGGCGTCAAGATCGACGACTATCGCATCGGTGGCCGGGAGATCGACCTGGTGTTGAAGGGAAACGACAGCCCGCTCCGCTCCAGCCGGGATCTCGCCGCGGTGCCGATCAACACCCCGGACGGCAAGCTCGTCACCCTCGGCTCGGTGGCACGCATCGAGCCGATCAACGGCCCGGTGCAGATCCAGCACATCGAGCGCCAGCGGGCCATCCGTCTGGCGATGAACCCGCCGGATGGCATGCCTCTCGAGGAGGCCATGGACATCATCGAGAACCAGATCGTCGCGCCGCTGCGCACGGCGGGGCTGCCGGCCGGCGTCTCCATCGGCCTCACCGGCACCGCGGACGATCTGGTCCGCACGCGCGACGCGCTGCTGGGAAACTTCCTCCTGGCCCTGGCCATCACCTACCTGCTGATGGCGGCCCTGTTCCAGTCCTGGGTCTACCCTCTGGTCATCATCTTCTCGGTGCCGCTGGCCACCTTCGGCGGCTTCCTCGGCCTGGCCATCGTCCACGCCGCCACGGGCCAGGCGCTGGATGTCCTCACCATGCTCGGCTTCGTCATCCTGATCGGCATCGTCGTCAACAACGCCATCCTGATCGTGCACCAGTCGCTCAACCTGATCCGGAACGGCTCGCCGGCGGCCGCGGCCATTCCCGAGGCGGTCGCCAGCCGTGTGCGCCCCATCTTCATGAGCACCCTGACCAGCATCTTCGGCATGCTGCCGCTGGTGCTGTTCCCGGGCGCCGGCTCGGAGCTGTACCGTGGCCTGGGCAGCGTGGTGGTCGGGGGCCTGGCGCTGTCGACGGTGTTCACGCTGGTGCTGGTGCCGGCGCTGTTCAGCCTGACCGTGGATGCCCGCGCGCATCTGGCGCGTCTGTTCGGCTCGCCGGTCGACGCGCCAGACGCGCCGAAGGCCGCCGGCGCCTGATCGCGAAGCCGGTCGGCGAGGAATCAGGATCGTGCGGGTCGGCCTCGCGCGACGCGGCGGACTGGAACAGACATGGGACCCGACTGCCACCTTCGTGTGGCACCTGAGCATCCCGCTGGACGCAGGAGACCCGAGCCGTCGGGCGCTCAGCGCTTGACGAAGCGCACGAGGGCCCGGTAGCCGTCGGACGCCAGCCGGGGCGGCAGACGATGTCCCTCGGGGATCATCAGCGTCACCACGCGGGCCCCCAGCGGGTCCCGGGCCTGGCGGGCGTTCCTGCCACGACGCTCCGTTGCGGCCCCGCCACCACGCTTGCCGCTGCCCCGGGCCCGCCGGACGTTGAGCACCCGACCTTCCAGGACCTCTCCGGCCGGCCCGGCGCCTGCCGAGGACCCGGAGGAGGAGATCCGTTCGGTCGATCCGATGGTGATATCGAGGGTCATGCCATTCGCATCGGCCGCCGGCCGGCCGCCTTGAGAAAAATCTTTTCCACCGCCGCTGTCCCCCTCAATTCGGCCTGGATCTGTCCGATACGTCGGACCGGAGGGAGATCGACGGGTGGACATCAGCACCATCATCGGGCTTTTTCTCGGCGTGGCCCTGGTCATCGGGGCCATCGTGACGGGGGATTCTCCCGTCATCTTCCTGAACGTGCCGTCGCTCATGATCGTGGTCGGCGGCACCCTCGGGGTGACCTTGATCAAGAACGAGCTGCGCGCGGTGTTCGGCATGCTCGGCGTGATCAAGAAGGCCTTTCTGGCCAAGCTGCCCACTCCCGAGTCGCTCATCGCGGAGATGGTCACCCTCGCCAAGACGGCCCGCAAGGAGAGCCTTCTGGCCCTGGAGAAGGTGCCCATCCACGACAATTTCATGAAGTTCGGGCTGGGCATGGCGGTGGACGGGACCGAACCGAAGGATATCCGCGCCGTGCTGGAGACCGAGGTGGCCTATCAGGTGGCTCGCCACCGCGCCGGACAGAACATCCTCGAGGGCATCGGGGCCTCGGCGCCGGCCTTCGGCATGATCGGCACGCTCATCGGCCTGGTCCAGATGCTGACCTCCATGGACGACCCCAAGAACATCGGGCCCGCCATGGCCGTCGCCATTCTCACCACTCTCTACGGCGCCATCATCGCCAACCTCATCGCGCTGCCCCTGGCGGACAAGCTCAAGACCCGCTCGGCCGCCGAGACACTCATACGCCAGATCATCACCGACGGGATTCTTTCCATCGCCGAGGGCGACCATCCGCTGTCGATGGAACAGAAGCTCAAGGCCTTCCTCGAGCCGAAGCGCCGGGAAGCCGGCAGCAAGGCGGCCTGACCGATGAAGATTCCCGAGGAAGAGGTCAAGCCGGGGGCTCCCGAATGGGTGGTGACCTTCGGCGACATGATGTCGTTGCTGATGGTGTTCTTCGTCCTGCTGCTCTCCTTCTCCAGCATGGAGGCGGAGAAGTTCAAGCAGGTCGCCGGCATGGTGCGCCAGGCGTTCGGCGTGCAGACGGAGAAATCGTTCCACGGCATCCCCGCGGGAGACAATGTTCTCGACCCGGGGGCGCAGGACAACAAGGAGGACGAGAAGATCGTCACCTTCGAACGGGTCACGGACTGGGTCATCGACCAGAAACTTCAGGACACGTTCCAGACCAGTCTGGAGGAACGCGGCGTCGTGTTGCGTGCCAGTGGAAAGACCCTTTTTGATGCCGGGCAGGTCGAGGTGCGCTCCGGCGCGACGGAGATCCTCGCCGAGATCGCGCGCTTCCTGATGAGTTCAGACGCCAACCTCGAGGTCCAGGGACACACGGATAGCACGCCGGTGGGGAAGGGTTCCCCCTTCCCGTCCAACTGGGAGCTGTCGTCTGCCCGGGCCGGGTCGATCGTGCGGCACCTGGTGGCCGCAGGTGTCCCGCCGTCGCGCCTCCGGGCGGTCGGCTTCGCGGACACCGTGCCACTGTCCGACAACTCCACTCCCGCGGGGCGTTCCGCGAACCGCCGCGTGGAGTTCCTCTTCATCCGCGACTGACAGGAGATCGAGAAGATGGCTGACGAGAAAGCAGCACCAGGCCAGGAAAACCCGGATGATGCCGACACGAAGGCAGCTTCTGGCGGTTCGTCGAAGAAACTGCTGGTCATCGGCCTCGCCGCCGCCCTGGCCCTGGGAGGCGGCGGGGCAACGGTCTTCTTCATGATGAAGGGCGCACCGGATCCACCGCTCCAGGCAGATGCCTCCGCCGTAGATCAGCCCTCGACCGCAGGCGCGGCCATCTTCACCGTCGATCCGATCATCGTCAATCTCGCCGGACTGGACTCCAACCGGTTCGCCAAGTGCACGGTGCGTCTGCTCCTGCCCAACGAGGACGCCGTGCAGACCGTGGCGGGCGACGACATCCTCCTCACGCGCCTGCGGGACCGCATCCTGACGCTCCTGGCTTCCAAGACCTACGCGGAGGTCAACACTCCCGTCGGCAAGGAGACGTTGCGGCGCGAGATCATGCAGCGGGCCAACACGGCACTCGGCAATATCCACGTCTCGGACGTCTTCTTCACCGAGTTCATGATCCAGTAGGACCGCCGGGTGGACGCCGAGGCCGGGTGGTCCCGGCCGTCAGACAGTGGTCGCCAGCAGGATGCCCGGTTCGACGGCATCGGCCGGATCATCGGCTCCCGGGCCGGCGGGCGACTCGATCGGTTCCTCGGCCGGTTCCTCCACCGGCGTCGGATCCGCCGGAGCAGCCGGCGCGTCGTCGATGCCCAGACGGGCGCGCAGACCGTCAATGGCGCGTGCCAGCCCGCGGGGAACCGTCCGGCCGCGCGCCTCGACGCGTGCGGCGTTGCGCTCCAGAACCTCCAGGGCACGTTCGAGGCCGCGCCCGGGTCGCGGCGCGTCTGCCGGCACGGGCTCGGCCGGCGCCTCGGCCGGCGTGACCGGCGCCAGATCCCGGTCCGGATCGAGGGTCTGAACACCCTCGGGAGCCCCCAGGATTTGCGGGTTGCTCAGCACGATGCGGTCCGGCTCCGGTGCCGCCAGCGTCCGGGAAGCAGGATCCCCCTCCGCCGTCGCCAGACGGCCGGCTCGCCCGGCAGCGCGCGTGGACAGGTGAACGGGCTCGCCCTGCCCGCGCAGAAACGTCAGTCCTGATGCATCGACCTTCATGATCATCCCCCTTTGGATCCGGCGGGTCATCCCGCCTCACCACCGTGCTGTTCCGGCTCAGGCCAGGAAGTCGAAGAGATTTCGCTGCCCGATCCGTGCTGCCGTTGCCAGGGCCGCCTCGCGGGCCTGGCCGATCTGAGCGATCTGGACCACCGTCTCGGCGAGATTGGCATCGCCCAGGTCGCTGACCTCGGTCTGCAGGGCCAGCCGCTCATCGGCACGCCGCAGCAGACCGGTCTGCACCGCGGAGATCGCGGTGCCGACGCGGGATCGCGCCTGGCTGACCTGGTCGAGGGCCGTGCCCAGGTCGGCGATGGCCGTCTGGATGCCGGTCTTGTCATCCGTCCGCAGCGCCACCGCCAGTTGCTTCAGCGTGCCGGGCAGGTCCACGCCGGACTGCAGCGCACCGGCGGCGGTCGGTGCCACCACGATGACCTGCCCGTCCCCGATCTCGGCGGTCAGTGCCGTGAGATTGCCCTGGTAGACGCCGCCGGTGTCGAACGGCGTCCGGTCCGTCAAGGTGCCGGACATCAGATAGCGCCCGTCCTCCTGGACCGCGGCGCTGGTGAGCACCTGCTCGAAGATCGAATCGATCTCCTGCGCGATGCTCGACCGGTCGATCGAGCCGGCATCGCTGCCACCTTGCACGGCAAGCTGGCGCGCTCGCACGGTGAGGTTGCCGATCGCCTCCAGCGCTCCTTCCACCAGGCGGGCCGTGGTGTCGCCGGACCGGGCGGAGCGGTCGAGCTGGTCGAGACGCGCGATGCGAGACGCCAGACTCGTCAGTCGTGCCGTGGCCAGCGGGTCGTCCGACGGGCGCTCGACACGCAGCCCGGAGACCGACTGGCGGGTGGTGCGAGCCGCGCGCACGTTGATCCGTTCGAGGGCGGCCAGAAAGCTCCTAAACTGCATGCCGGATGTGATGCGCATCAGCTCATCTCCCGAGATTCAAGGCTGTCCGCGTGACCTCGTCGAGGACATTGATGAAACGGGCCGCGGCCTCGTAGGATCGCTGGAACTGGATCAGGTTGATGGCTTCCTCGTCGAGACTGACGCCCGACACCGAATCGCTGAGGTCCTTCAGCCCCTCGAGAACCTGCCCTTCGGAGGTGAGAACGGCATCGGTGGTCGCCGCGTCCCCCCCGACGCTGGCCAGCACGGTGCCGTAGAATCCGGCCGGTGTCGTGCCCCCCAGGGCAACGGATGCGCCGTTGAGCACGCCGGCGAGGGCCGAGGCCCCGCCACCATCGCCGATGGCTCCGGTGGACGATGCCGCCAGCAATGCCGGGTCGGCCGCCAGGGCCGGGTCGACGTCCAGGGTGGCCGCCGCCGAGGCGCCGGGAGAAGCGGAGACGGTGAAGAACGCGCCACCCGCCACACCGTTGATATCGAACGAGGCGGCGTGCGCGGCATTGAAACGAGCCGTCAGGTCCGTGGCCAGCTGGTCGAGTTGTGCCTGCACGGTGGCGGCCACATCGTCACGCGCGCCGAGCAGCCCGCCGAGATTACCCCCCCTCAGCGAGGCGGTGACATCGGTGCGCGCACCCGGAATATCCACGATCACGTTGGACAGACCACTCCCATCCGGCTCGGTGATGAGCGTGAAGGCCTTGCTGGACGTCACCAGCGTCGCTCCGCCGCTGGCAAGGGCCACGCCGACGGTGCCGTCGCTGTTGGCGATGGTGCGGATGTCGACCAGCTCGGCCAGATCCTGCAGCTTCGCGTCACGCTGATCGCGCAGATCCGACGCTTCCTGCCCGGTCGCCTCGGCGCCACGGATCTGCCGGTTGAACCGCGAGATATCGGTGGTGAGTTGATTGACCTGCCGCGTGACCGCGACGATGGTGTCGTCCGTGCGCTGGCGCTCCTAGCTCACCTGCCGGTACGCCGCGCGGATGTTGGCGGCCAGGGTGGAGGCCGCATCGACGGCCGCCTGCCGCGTCGCCAGGTTCTCAGGGCGGCTGGCCACGTCGGTGAGCGCCTGGGACAGCCGGCTGAGGGCGTCGGGGATCGGGGCGCCATCCACCGGCCCCAGGACCGACTCGAGCACGCTCAGCGACCGACGCCGCTCGGTGAGCCCGCCGGAGGTGCCCAGAGAACCCAGGATCTGTTCGGCGATCAGTGTGTCGCGCGAGCGGTGCAGGCGGGCCACATCCACGCCCTGTCCGAGAAAGCCGCCCGGTACGCGCTGTGGAAAGACGGTGGTGATGTCGAGCTGGCGGCGGGAAAATCCCGGTGTGTTGACGTTGGCGATGTTCACACCCGCCACGTCGAGAGCGGCCTGGCTGGCGGCCAGCGCCCGGCGCCCGACCTCGAAGTAGGCGAAGAGATTGACGCTCATACCCGTCCCTCCCAGCGACTGCGCGCCGGCCCGGTGGCCACGTCGCCCCGGGCGGTGTAACTCCCGCCTGCCGCCCACTCGAAGAGGCGGCGCAGCCCTTCTCCGGCCTCGGCCGAACGCTGCACGAAGCGCGTGTGCACCGCGCCGGCCTTCACGGCCAGGGTGGCGGCGCGCTGCAGCGCCGCGAAGGCCCGCGCCAGATCGGGCGTCGCGTTGCCGTCGAGGTCCACGAGACTCGCCAGTGACGTGTCGGCCGGCAGACCTCGCGTCATCCGCATCTCGGCAACAAGCATCTCCCGTGCCTTCTCCAGCATGCGGAAGCGCAGCGCCAGGGTCTGCAGTCGCAACTCGGCGGTCTCGGCGCGATCGGGTCGCCGGGCGATGAGCGCCTGCCGGTGCTCGGTCACGATCTCCTCCAGGCGCATGAGCAGATCCGCCTGCTCCTGGAGGATGTCGGCCAGATGAACCACGGAGGACGACATGCGAGGACGGCCTACTCGCCGCCCAGGAACTCGCCGGCGAGAAGCTGGGCCAGCCCCTCGTCGTTCACCTGGTAGCGGCCGGATTGCAGCGACTCGCGCAGGGTGTCCACGAGTTCTTGCCGGATCTGAGGCGCCGCGTCGATGGAGGCCCGCAACTTGATGAATTCCCGGGCCAGCGACGAGAGATCGAGGCGATCGGAAGGAGTGTTGCCGCCACTCCGGGTCACTCCCCGGGTCGCATCGGTCCGCCTGGACTCGCTCTCGGAGAGAGACTCGACCAGGCGCTGCAGGTTCTCGGTGGATCCGCTGCCGTTGATCTTCATGGCGTATCGACTCCTTGCTCATGTCTCTTATCGGCAGCAGGGGGGGATTCTTTAGCCTCCGGCCCCTCCGGCCCGATTCCCGCGCCGGCCAGGTAAACCTCTGTGGGCAGACTGTTTATGGATTCCTGACCGACGTCCTCGTTGCGCCCCATCTGGTGGACCATCTGCTCGGCCAGGCCCAGCGACAACTGCCCCGAGAGGACCTCTGCCAGGTGCTGGTCGAACATCCACCCGTAGACATCGCCGGAGAGACCGCCGCCGAAGAACCCCTCCGACATGCCATCCTGGCGCAACTGCTTGACCAGGGTCTGCAGAAAGCTAGCCTCGAAGCGATGCGCCTGCTCCCGGACGGCGGCCACGCGGGCCTTGCCCGTCTCCTCTCCTCCGGCACCACCGCGCCGGCCGGTGCTTCCGGTCGCAGGGCGAGAAACCTCGCGGCCGGCAGGTGAGGAGTCGTTCGCCACCGGATGCATGGGGACCATGGCCACCATCACAGCACCACGATCTCGGCGTGCAGGGCTCCCGCCTCGCGCAGCGCCTGCAAGATGGCGATGAGATCCCGCGAGGTGACCCCGAGGGAGTTCAACGACAGGATCAGATCGCCCAGAGAGACGCCGCTCACCGGCACCAGGCGAGAGTCATCCTCGTTGGTGCGCACCTCAAAGGCCCGCGTGTTCACCGTCTCGCCCTGAGGGGAGAACGGCGCCGGCTGGCTGATCACCGGGTCGGCCTGAATCTCCACGCTCAGGTTGCCGTGAGCGACGGCCACCGGCGAGATGCGCAGGTCGGCCCCCAGCACCACGGTCCCCGTCTTCTCGTTGAACACGACCCGGGCGGGCACGTCCGGCTCGACCATCAACCGCTCGAGCCGGGCCAGCCAGCTGGTCAGAACCGTCGTTCCCAGCGGCGGGGAGAGCAGGATGGACCCCGGCGTCTCGATGGTGGCCGTGCCCTCTCCCATGGTCTCGTCGACGACGGTCGCCATGCGGTCTGCCGTGGTGGGATCGGGAAGGTCGAGCAGGAGGCGCAGCGGGCCGTGGCCCAGGTCGAACTCGACCCCACGCTCGACCACGGCGCCGGCCGGGATGCGACCGGCATGGACATGATTCTTCACCACGCTGTTGCCGCCGGCGCCGCTGGAGAATCCACCGCCCACCGAGACCGCCCCCTGGGCGACCGCGTACACCTCGCCGTCGGCGGCTCGCAGGGGCGTCATCATGAGAGTGCCCCCCTGGAGAGACTTGGCGTCTCCCAGCGAGGAGACCGTCACATCGATCCGCGCCCCGGGCCGGGCGAAGGCCGGCAGGTCGGCGGTCACCAGTGCGGCGGCAGCATTGCGCAGGCGGATGTCATCCGGGTCGATGAACACGCCGAGACGTCGCAGGAAGTTCGCCACCGACTGCGTGGTGAACGTCGCCTGGGTGCCATCGCCGGTGCCCGCCAGACCGGTGACGATGCCGTAGCCGACCAGCGGGTTGCTCCGCACCCCTTCGATGCGGGCCAGATCCTTGATCCGCACCTGGGCGGCCGCCCGCGGGCCGGTGCCGGCCCCGAGGACGGCAAGGAACAGGGCGACAGATATGACCCGGACGAGCGACGCTGTGGTCAGGACCGTCCTCGAGTCCCTTGAACGCCGGGCGACATCCACGCCGACTCGCACGAGCAGAGTGAGGAGGCGTGACTTCGATGGCCTGCGGACGGTCTTCATCAGAACGGCCAGACACGGGACAGCCAGCGCGTGAACCATCCCTCGCGCAGGACGTCGTTGATGTCGCCATCGCCGGTGAGCATCAGGCTCAGCTCGGCGATCCGCGTGGAGGGCAGCGCATTGGTCGCGTCGATATCCTCGGGCCGGATCAGTCCCACGAGCCAGAGGAGCTGGTGCTCGTGATTCACGGTCACCTCCTTGCGGCCGAGGATCGCCAGGTTGCCATTGGGGAAGGCCTTGAACACACGCGCGGTGACCGTGGTCAGCACGCTGGATGAGCGGGTGGTGGCACCGCTACCGGTGAAGTCCTTCTGGGTGTCGGTGTCGAACAGGTCCGCCAGCGTGAAGCCGCTGTTGACGTCGCCGTCGAGCTGGTTCTGGGTACCGAAGAGCTGGGCCACACCGAATTTGTTGGTGCTGTCCTTCGACAGCGACGCATCCGCCTCGTTGGCACCCTTGGTGGACTCCTCGATGCGGACCGTCACCAGATCTCCGACGCGGCCCGCGCGGGTGTCGGCCACCAGCCGGTCCCCGAGCCCGCCGTTCTGCCACAGGGAACCGGGAGTGCGGTTCTTCGCCTCGCTCATCGCCGCGGCCCAGGCGTCCCGGGCGAGCGTGTCGATGCCGTTCATCGGGTCGACGGCCGGCGGGCGCGGATGCGCGCAACCGGCCAGCATGACGAGCAGGAGGCCCCCGAACCCGGCCACCCCCGCCCTGCGGCGTGACCGGTTTGCCGGCCGGGTCCGTCGTGCGGCACGACGCGTCACGGCGTCACCCCGGCCAGCTCGACCACGGCCGTGCGGCTGTCGATGACCCGCGCGGTCACGATCCTTCCCGTGTCCGCGTTGGAGACCGGGATCACATCGCCCCGGGCCGCGGTCTTGCGGGCCACCCCGGTGGTCCGGAGCGTCAGACCCGGCTGGCGCACCACCAGCCCGATGCGCTGTCCCTGCTTCACGACCGGCGTGCCGTGCACCACATCGTAGGTGAGCGGATCCCCGGCGGCCAGCGTGCGGGATACGGACAGATCGTCGCCCAGATCCGCGGCGGTCAGCGGGCGGCGCCCGCGCAGATCGAACAGGTCGCGTTCCTCGAATTCGACGGCGTCCTCACCGAGCAGATCGCCGCGCTGCATCCGGGCAACCGCCACCGGCACGGTGACGGGAACATGCACACGGACGGCGGCCCACAGGGTCTGGCGATCGCCGTCGGGGCGGAGAAGTTCGACACGCAGCGAGACCCGCGACGTGCGAAGCCAGGTGCCGGGCGCCACGAGGGTCACGGCGGTGGCCGGCGGCAGGTGTCTGAGCGGTTCCGGCAGCGTCACGTCGACCACCTCCACCCGGGCGTCGGCCACCGGCAGGCGGGCGTCCAGATGGCGGCGGATCACATCGCGCCACCAGGCCTCGCCGGAGCCGTCCGGCGGAACCTGCACACTGGCCGCGGCTCCGGCCTGCGCATCGGCCGGAAAGAACAGCGCAGCCCCCCCCGCCACCAGGCTGGCTACCAGGATGGCGAGCATGCGGAGAGACAGGCGGCGATCGACTCGAAGAGGTCGCATCAGGTCCTCCCTACCGCACGAGCTGATTGATCTGCTGGAGCATCTCGTCTGCCGCCCGCACCGAGCGCGAGTTCAGCTCGTACGCCCGCTGCGCCGCGATCAGTTCCACCAGTTCGTTGACGATGCTGACGTTGGAGATCTCGAGGAACCCCTCGGCCAGGCTCCCGAGACCGTCCTGCCCCGGCGTGCCGGTGATCGGGTCGCCGGACGCCTCGGAGGGCTGGAACAGGTTGCCGCCGAGAGCGATCAGCCCGGAGGGATTGACGAAATTGGCCAGCTCGATGTTGCCGACCTGGGTCGCCGTGGTCTGGCCCGGCTGTACGACCGAGACCGTTCCATCGGCTCCGACCGTGATGCTGAGCGTGTCCGGGGGCAGCGTGATCGGAGGGTCGAGGAGGAACCCCTCGCTGTTCACCAGGTTGCCGTCCCGGTCCGATGTCAGCGCCCCATCCCGCGTGTAGGCCGTCGTGCCGTCCGGCTGGATGACCTGGAAGAAGCCGTCTCCCTGCACGATCAGGTCGAGGGGATTGTCGGTCTTCTTGAACTCGCCCTGGGAGAACAGCTTCTTGACCGCGGCGGGACGGACCCCGTGGCCGAGCTGGATGCCGGCCGGACTGACGGTCGTCGTCGACGACGAGGTGCCGGGCGCGGTTACTGTCTGGTAGAGAAGATCGCGAAATTCGGCGCGGCTGCGCTTGAACCCGGTCGTGTTGACGTTGGCCAGGTTGTTGGCGATGGTGTCCACGTTGAGCTGCTGGCTGGCCATGCCTGACGCCGCGGTCCAGAGGGCTCTTTGCATCGGGGTTCTCCTTCTTCCATCGATCGGGTCGCGAGTTCGTGCGTCGAACCCGCCCTCACATCGTCCCGCCTGCCTTGCCGGCCTGAGGAGCCCGGCCGTCCTCCGGTGAGCGGGGATCTGTCGAGTCTTCGATTTCCTCTCCGTCCGGCCAGCCTATCCGGTCGGACCGGCGATCACCGTGACCGCCTGTCGATCCACATCGTTGATGGCCAGGCTCAGGACCCGGCGGTAGGTCTCGAAGGCGCGCTGGGCACTGATCATCTCCACCATCTCGTCGACGGCATTCACCGACGAGCCCTCGCGAAAGCCCTGGCGCACCGACGTCGACCGGCGAGCGGCCTGCACGGCATCGGCACGGTTCGGGAGAACGAGTCCCTCGCCGGTCTTGATCTGTTCGGCCATGGGGATATCGACGATCTTGAGCCGGCCCACCTGCTGCCCGTTCACCGACAGCGTTCCATCCGCCGCCATGCCGATGAGTCCGGGAGGCAGACGGAGTGGCTTGCCGCTGGTGCCGAGAACGCTCTCGCCGCGAGAGGTGACCAGCTTGCCGTCCGGATCCCTCGTGAACGAGCCATCTCGCGTGTAGAGCACGCCGAGGTCCGTCTGGATCGCGAACAGCCCCGGGCCCTCGAGAGAGAAGTCGGTCGGGTTGCCGGTGTGAAGCAGGGTTCCGGCGCGATCCAGCGTGTAGGTGGCCGGGACGCGCACGACGCCGTTGACCGCCCCGTTGATCCCTTCCCCGAAGCGTCTGAACTCCCGCAGGAAGGTGCCGTCGCGCCGGAAGCCGGGTGTGGAGACATTGGCCAGGTTGTTGGCCAGGACGTCGAGCCGGACCTGCTGGGCGATCATGCCGGACGCGGCATTGTAGATGGCACTGTCCATGTTCTCTCCGCTGGGTTATCGACCCGCCGAGGCGGCGAAGACCGACCACGCCCGAGGTTCAGGCAAGAAACGTGCCGGCGAAACATGCCGGCCGCCGCGATGGAGCGGCACCGATCCCGTCCGCTCCCACCGGGCACCCGCGTCTGGCGGGCCATTCCGGCCCGCGTGGAAACAGATCGGTCCGGCGCTGCCGGCGCCGCCGGCCGGTTCCGCGCGTCGACCGGAAGAAATTGCCGGGAACCGGTCATCGTTGCCGGTCCCGATCACGAGACCACCCCGGCAGTCCGGGCCCGGCGGCGCAGCGCACCCATGGTCTTCGACAGCGCCTCTTCACCGGACGGCAGCCGCTCCCACGGGGAGCCCGACGGGCTGTTGCTCGCCGCGAGCGTGGATCGATGCGGCGTGTCGTCGAGCATCCGCTCCAGGTGCGGCGGGACGCTGGACTTCCGGGGGGTCCGGAGCCCCTTCCGGGGGGCGCGGGAACGAGCGGTGACACGCGGTGCCGGGCCTGGAGGGACCGCCGCCTCGGCCACTGCCGCCGCAGCCGCCCGGGCCGGTTCGCGCACCGGGCCGACGCGCCGCGCCAGCCGGGCCACCATCAGCAAGAGGACCAGGTTGAACCCGCCCTGCAGGGCGAGCAGCACCATCCATATCTCGTTCATGACGACACTCCCGGCTGGCCGCCCGGGGCCGGAGGTGGCGTCTGCTCGCCTCCGGCCTGCGGCGTCACCGGCGAGGCGGCGGCTTCCGGCGCGGGGGATGACGCGAGAACCGACTGGCCGATCCCGTCCTGAACCGTCTCGATCCGCACGGCGAACTGTCCTTCCGCCAGCACGAGCCGGCCCGTGGCCACTTCCAGGCCGTTGACCACCACCGGCACCGGGGCGTCCACCGCCACATCCAGCGGCACCGCCGAGCCGGGAGCGAGCGCCAGCAGGTCGGCCAGGGTCACGTCGGCATGCCCCACCGGCACCGTGAACGGCAGGGTCATGTCGTCGAGCGGCCCTCCTCCGTCGTTGATTCGTGGCACTTCAGTCACATCGTTCATCCGTTGCCTCCTTCTTCCTTCGCAGGGTCGACGACCGGCGCCATGTCCAGGACGACGGCACGCAGGGATCCTTCAGCCGACAGACGAGCCGTTCCTGCAGGACGTCCGTTGACGGCAACGGGCAGGCTGTCGTCCGGTCGTGGGTCGAGGCGCACCACGTCGTTCGGGGCGAGGGTGCGCAGATCTCCGAGTCGCAGCGTGCCGGCATCGATGGTGACGGACAGCCGGGCGGAAAGACGGCCCAGCCGCTCGGAAGAGATCGCCTCGCCGCCGGTGGTGGCCGGCACGACCAGACGCCGGGCGGTGAACGGCGGGAGGATCAGCTCGATGCCACCGGAGGTCTCGTCCATCCGGATCCGGCCGCGCAGGATCACCTCCGGGATCGCCACCGCATCCGGGTCGGCTGGTTCGGCAACACCGCTGTCGACCACGCACGGGTCGCCGGTGGGCAGGCCCGCACCGGCGCACGCGGCGGCGATGATGCGGGCAACGGGTTTGAGCACCTGCCGCTCCAGCAGGGTGAGCGGCCGCTCTCCCGCGGGGCGCGGAGCCCCCATCAGCAGGTCGGCCAGGATGGAGACGATGTCGGGTGCCAGGACCAGGCGAACATCTCCCGTCGGCGCCGGCAGGGAGAACACCAGGGCCGACTCATCCGGCGCTGCCGGCACCTCGTTAACCCGTTCGGTCCATTCCATCTCCACCTGGCCGCGCAGGAGCCGGGTCAGGTCGGCGCCGATGGACGCCGCCATCTTCTCCGTGACCCGCTCGAAGGCGGGCTCCCGGTCGCCGGCAAACGGGACCGGTCGAGAGAACGAGAAGAAAGACTCCGGGTCGGAAGAATCGGTCATCAGGGCCGAGGCCTCCTCTGGGGACACCAGCACGTCACTCATGCGCGTGGCCTTTCCGGCTCGATGGCCGGGGCGGACAGACGCGCCGCGACCGTTCCACGTAGAGCGAGCACGGCGCGCGTATGGATCTGGCAGACGCGTGACTCGGTCACGCCGATGATGGAACCGATCTCCTTCAGGGTCAGACCCTCCATGTAGTAGAGCGAGAGCACCTGGCGGTCCCGCTCCGGCAGTCCGGCCAGCGCGGCCCGCAACGCGGACACGGCATCTTCCCTGTTCAGCGCGGCGTCCGGCGCCGCCGTCTCCGATTCGAGACTCTGCCCGGGCCCGCTGTTGTCGAAGTCGATCGGCAGCAGGGCCATGCTGCGGGCCTCGTCCATGCGGCTGCGTGTCTGCTCGCCGGTGAGACCGAGGTGGGCGCCGATCTCCTCGTCCTCGGGCGGTCGCTGGAGCTGATGCGTGAGCTGGTTGACGGCATCCTCGATCTCGCGCTGCCGTCTCCGGACCGTGCGCGGAAAGAAATCTCGATGGCGCAGACCATCGAGCATGGCGCCCCGGATCCGCATCTCGGCGAAGGTCGAGAACTGCACTCCCTTCGACGGATCGAAGCGCTGGACCGCCTCCAGCAGGCCGACCAGCCCGTCGCCGATGAGGTCGTCGACGCTGGTCTCCCGGGGCAGGCGGGCCGCCAGCCGCGCCGCGATGTAGCGGACCAGGGGGGCGTACTCGGCCAGGAACGTCTCTCGCTCCGGCCGGCCCGCTTCGCGGACCGCCTCGCTCCAGGGCGTGGTGGGGTGACCGATCACTGCACGCTCCCCGGCATGCGCGTCGCATGCCAGGCACGCGCCACGCCGGGCACGGACGCCGTGGCGTCATCCAGCCGCGCGGCCAGCCGTCTGAACGCCACGGATGCTCCACAGTCCGGATACGCCTCGACCACGGCACGCTGCGACCGCCCGGCCCATTCCACATGAATGTCCCGTGGCACGGTGCCCAGCAGTTCCGGCCGCGCATCGAGAAAACGGGAAGTGGCTCGCACCAGGCGGGTGAAGACCCGGTCGCGATCTCCGGTGTCGGAGGCGCCGTTGACCACGACTCCGACGGTGCCGGAGAAGCCGCGGCGGGACGCGAGCTTGATGGTCGCGTAGGCATCCACCAGAGAGGTGGGGTCGGACGACAGGACCACGTTGAGCCGGTGCGCGATACCGAACAGACCCACCACGTTGGTGGACACACCGGCAGCCGCATCGATCAGCAGGTGATCCTGCCCCGAGGCGAATGCCACCACCGACGCAAGAAGTGAGGACAGGACCGTCCTCGGCAGCGCCGCCATCTCGGTGACACCCGACCCCGCCGGCAACACGGTGATACCCCGCGGACCCTTCAGGGCCACGCCCGCCAGATCGCATGTCCCCGCGAGCACCTGCTCGAGGGTCTGTTCGGGATTGAGACCCAGGGCCAGATCGAGATTGGCCAGACCGAAGTCCGCATCCAGCACCATGACCTGCCGCTGCCTGAGGGCCAGGGCCACCGCCAGGTTCGTCACCACCGCGGTCTTGCCGACGCCGCCCTTGCCGGAGGCGAAGACGCTGACCTGCGGTCCGTTCCCGCGCGGCACGCCTGTCACGGGCGCACTCCAGCCAGGCCGGGGCACCCTGTCGGGCCCGGGTCCCGGCGTGAACTGTCTGTCCCGACCGCGGTCGGTGGTGTCAAGCAACGAATCAGACTCATGGTTGTCGTTCCCTTGTGCTGGTCCCATGGGGTGCACGTTCTTGTCAGGCCACCGCGTTGACGCCGGTGGCACGGGTTGATGTCAATCCACGTTCGATGAGGCGCTGCGGTGTGATCTCCTCGATGTCATCCGGTACGGTCGGTCCGGTGGTCACGTAGGCCAGCGGGAGGTGCGCCGCCAGGGCCGCGGGAATGAGGCTGGCCGGACCGGCCTCATCGACGCGGGTCAGGGCGACCCGGTCCGGGCGCAAGGGCGCGAATCGCTCACGGATGGCGGCCGCGACCTGAGGCGTCGTGCCGGCCGGCAGGACCAGATGGGTCTCGTCCGGCGCCAGGCTGCGAAGCAGGTAGGAGAGCGTCTGGACCGCCCGACCCTGTCCTGGAGGTATCCCCGGCGTGTCGATGTAGACCCGGTCGGCACGGCTGGTGTCCATCGCCACGCGATGGGCATCGCGCAGGTCGGAGACGGCATGCAGCTCCAGATCGAGCAACTCGGCGTACGTCCCGGCCTGGGACAGTCCCCCGATGCGCAGCGTATCCGCGGTGACCAGGACCACGTCGTGCCCGTGCACCAGCGCATCCCGTGCCGCCAGCTTGGCCCACGTGGGGGTCTTGCCGGCGCCGGCCGGCCCGACGAGCGCCACCACCCGCCGTCCCGGCCGCGCCGGTCTGGCCGCGACGATGCGACGGCTCAGGGCGACCAGGGTGCGCCGCTCGAGGCTTTCCACCCCGGGAGACGATGCCGCGATCTCGCGGCTGAGTTCATCGGTCATCGCATCGTCCAGCCCGGCCGCCCGCAGCGTTCTCCGGACCCTGTCCAGGCTGCCGGGGTGCTGTTTGCGGGGCATGCCGGCCAGCACCTCGACGCCCCCGCCGGGCAGCCGGCGTGTATCGAGCAGATGGGCCGCGTCGCCCATCTCCTCTCGCACGTCGGAGAGCGCCGCGGCGATCGAGTCGGCATGAAACGTGCGCACGCGCATCAGGCCACTCTCCCGACGCTCTTCACGCGCACGCCCGGCGGCAGTTCACGTGGCGAGAGGAACACCATGCTGGGGAGCGCCGCCGATGCCAGCCGCCGGAGCGGGCCGCGCACCGCCGCACTGCACATCAGGATCGGCTGGGCGACCGACTCGGTCAGCGAACCGACCGATTCGGCGATGCGCGCCAGCAACCCATGCGCCTCCCGGGGCTCCAGGGCGACGACCCGCTCGCCTGACGCGCTGGGCGTCACGGCCTCCTCGAGGCGCCGTTCGAGAGCTGGCTCGAAGGTGATCACCTGAAGCGCCCCGTCGGGACCGAGCAGCGGGGCGGTCAGAGATCGACACAGGGCCTGGCGACAGGCCTCGGACAGCACCTCGTGGTCCTGGGTATGCATGGCGACATCCGCCAGCGTCTCGAGAATGGTCTGCAGATCCCGGATCGAGACCTTCTCCGCCAGAAGGGAGGTCAGCACCCGCTGGACCGCGCCGACGCTCAGACGCTCGGGAACCAGTTCCTCGACGACCTTCGGGGCCGACTCCTGGATGTGATCCAGCAGCTTGCTCGTATCCTCACGGGTCAGCAGCTCCGCCGCGTGACGGCGCACCAGCTCGAGCAGGTGAGTCCCGATGAGGGAGGGAGCATCGACCACGGTGTAGCCGGCGGCTCGCGCCGCGTCCGCCTGCTCCGTCGCCACCCACAGCGCGTCGAGGCCGAAGGCCGGTTCGCGCGTGGGCACGCCCTCGATCTTCGCGGTGGTGTGCCCCGGATCGATGGCCAGGACCCGGCCGGGCGGGATGGTGAACGACCCGATCTCGTTGCCGCGCAGGAGAATCGTGTAGCCATCTGACGGCAACCGGAGATTGTCGCGCACGCGCACCGGGGGCACGATGAAACCGAGCTCGCCGGCCACCTGCCGTCGGATCCCCTGGATCTTGTCGAGCACCGATCCGGAGGAACCCTTCTCGTTCACCATCGACACCAGGCCGTAGCCCACTTCCAGGGTCAGCGGATCGACGGCGAGCAGCGCCTCGACATCCTTCGAGGGATCCGGTGTCTCGGCTGCATCACCGGTGGCCGCCGTCCCGGTGCCATGGGAGGGCCCGTCCCCGGTTGCTTCCATGCTCTCCTGCCGCCGTGCGGCCGCCTGGCCGGCGATGAACGCTGCGGCAGCCATGATGAGAAACGACACCTTCGGCATGCCCGGCACGAGGGCGAAGCTGGCCAGCACCGCCGCCCCGATCCGGAGCGGCATCGGCCGGCCGAACACCTGTCGGATCATCTCGAGCCCGAGATCCTCGCCGACGGCGCTGCGTGTCGTGATCACGCCGCCGGCCACGGAGATGAGCAGCGCCGGGATCGTCGTGACCAGCCCATCACCCACGGTGAGCAGCGAATAGGTGCGGGCCGCGTCAGCGATGGACATGCCGCCCTGGCTCACGCCGACGATGAGGCCGGCGATGATGTTGACCGCGGTGATGAGAATCGCCGCGATCGCATCCCGCTGGGTGAAGCGAACGGCGCCATCCATCGAACCGTAGAACTCGGCCTCGTCCGACACCGCCTGCCGGCGCCGGCGGGCCTCTCCCTCATCGATGATCCCCGCGTTGAGATCGGCGTCGATGGCCATCTGCTTGCCCGGCATGGCATCCAGGGTGAACCGGGCCGTGACCTCCGAGATGCGAGTGGCGCCATGGTTGATGACGATGAACTGAACGGCGAGCAGGATGAGGAACACCACCAGGCCGACCGCCAGGTTGCCGCCGACGACGAACTGGCCGAAGGCGGCGATCACCTGTCCCGCGGCCGACTCCCCCATCTGGCCGTTGAGAAGGATGAGGCGCGTGGAGGCGATGTTGAGGGCGAGACGGAAGACGGTCAGGAGAAGCAGGGTGGTCGGAAAGACGGAGAACTGCACCGGCGTCGAGACAGCCAGCGCCGCCAGCAGCACCACCAGGGAGATGGTGATATCCGCCGAGATCAGGAGATCCATCAGCGGTGTGGGCATGGGGATGACCATGACCACGAGGATCAGGATGACACCGAGCGGAAGCGCGAGACGGTTCATCGGGTGGTGCTCCGGCGGGCCTTCCGGACCTCACGGCGGGCGGCGCTCAGGGCGGCCGGGCCGATGGGAAGATCGGTCGGCAGGGCGGCGTCGCGGTGGTAGGAGATCTTCTCGCCGCGGCGTCGGCGCGTCACCCAGGCCATGACACCCGCCACGGCGCGGAACAGCGCGTCGGGGATCTCCTGGCCCACCGTCCCGACGGATTCGAGGAGACGGGCGAGCGGCGGGTCGGTCAGAACGGGAATGCGATGCTTGCGTGCGGCCTCCCGGATGCGACCGGCGATCCGCCCCTTGCCCTTGGCCAGGATGGTCGGCGCCGCCATCCGCAGCGGCTCGTAGCGCAGCGCCACCGCCACATGGGTGGGATTGACCACCACCACGCTGGCCTTCTTGACATCGTCGAGCATCCTGCGCCTGGCGAATGACTGCATGCGGCTGCGGATCTTGGCCTTGACGTGGGGGTCCCCGTCGCTCTCCTTGCGCTCGTCCTTCATCTCCTGCTTGGTCATTCTCTGGTCGCGCAGAAATCGCCATCGTTGCCAGGCGACATCGGCCAGGGCCAGGAACAGCCCGGCAATGACCATGCGCACCAGCACGCGTCCGACGATGTGGGACAGTCCGGGAAGAATCTGCGACACCGAGCTGGCGCCCAGAGCCACCAGGGCTCCCAGCTCGTCGTGCAGCGCGCTCCAGGCGATGACCGCATACAGTCCCATCTTGAAGGCAGTCCGCAGACCCTCGACCGGAGTCTGTCCGGTGATCAGGGGGCGCAAGGCCTCCGCGGGATTGAGCCGGTTGAAGGTCAACTTCAACGGCTCGCCTGACACCACCAGCCCCCCCTGGGCCAGGGAACCGGCCAGGGTGCCCACCACGATGGCGGCCAGGAACGGGCCGAGAAGCAGCGACGCGTCGACCGCGGCGCGATTCATGACACCCTGCACCGACGACAGCGTCAGTTCATGCGACGAGGCATCGATGACGATGGACCTCATCATGCGCACCGCCGACCGCAGGATCGTCGGACCCGCCAGCCAGGCCATGCCCAGAAACGCGCCCAGAGACAGCG
>JBHHZI010000030.1:0-25437 GCA_046757965.1 Acidobacteriota bacterium
AGGCCGTCAGCGACTCGACACCGTCGTCGAGAATCATCCGTGGCAGCGGGCGCGGTGTGCGCGTCAACTGCAACCGCGCCTGCTCGAGATGGTTGAGATAGAGATGGACATCCCCGAAGGTGTGAATGAACTCGGCCGGCTGCAGACGACAGACCTGGGCGACCATCAGGGTCAGGAGTGCGTACGAGGCGATGTTGAACGGCACGCCGAGAAACAGATCGGCGCTGCGCTGGTAGAGCTGGCACGACAGACGCCCGTCGGCCACGTAGAACTGGAACAGGGCATGGCAGGGGGGCAGTCTCATGCGCGGGATGTCGGCCGGGTTCCACGCCGACACGACGTGGCGGCGCGAATCGGGCCGGGCGCGGATCTGCTCCACCACCTGGGTGATCTGATCGATCGATTCACCGCCGGGCGCCGGCCAGGAGCGCCACTGGTGCCCGTAGACCGGACCCAGGTCCCCGGTCTCGTCCGCCCACTCGTCCCAGATGGTGACCCCGTGCGCCTGCAGATCGCGCACATTGGTGCTGCCGGAGAGGAACCAGAGAAGCTCGTGGATGATCGACTTGAGGTGGAGCTTCTTGGTGGTCAGCAGCGGGAACTTCTCGCTGACGTCGTAGCGGACCTGCGCGCCGAACAGGCTCAGCGTCCCGGTGCCGGTCCGGTCGGCCTTGCGTCTGCCGCGGCGAAGGACATCATCGACCAGGTCAAGATAGGCGCGCATCGGCCGCGATGATCCCACGTCACGGTCAAGGTCGCAACCATCCTGCCTCACGCCGTGCGGGTCACGGGTGGTCCGTCATCTCGACACAGGTCGCCACGCCGTGCGCCACGCCGGAAGAGATCCCCTCTTCGCAGGCCTCTCACCCGGTGACGGGTCACACCGGGGAGTGACGCGGCGCCGCGGCGGGGCTCGCGTCGGCCGGGGAGCGGTCCAGGGCGCGCAGACTGACCATCATCCAGGCCTGGAAGACGACCGAGGTGAGAGCCGAGGCGACGATGAGGCCGCAGAGCAACCCGTCCAGAGCGGGGAATCCCCACCGCTCCGCCAGGCGCGCCCCGCCGTAGGCCATCGGCGCGGTGAGGATGACGTAGCGCAGCACCGCCATGACCAGTCCCGGGCGGCCCCGCTGGATGCCCTCGAACGTCGGCCGGCAGAGGAAGAACGGGATCGACACCAGGCAGGCGACGGGCACGATGCGCAGGGCGAAGGCCGCCAGGGCGGCGGTGGTCGGCTCCTCCGCCAGCAGGTGAGCCAGCGGCGGGCCGCCGAACCAGCAGGCAGGCCCCACGATCAGCAGCGTGTAGGCGGCCGCCGCCACGGAGACGGTCCGCCAGCCGTGACGGATGGCATCGAGATCGCCGCGGCCGAAGTGACGCGCGGTGAACGGCAGCGCGGCGACACTGACGGCGATCATCGGCATGAGGGCGAACATCACGACCCGGTAATAGATCGAATACGCCGCGATCGATGCGGTGGCCAGGGCGGTTGTCGCGAGGATGGCGTTGATGAGTGTCGACTCCATCGCCATCAGACCGTAGCTGGCGCCCGACGGCAGAGCCAGGGTGAGGATGGAGCGCAGCGGATGGGGATCGCGGCTCGACGAGACGGGCGCACCACTCGCCTTGCGGGCGTCCTCGTGCCGTTTTGCCCGGCGCAGGGCGTACACCAGGCCGCCGAAGCGTCCCAGCACGGTGGAGAAGGCGATGCCGAAGATGCCCCAGTGGAACACGAAGAGGAAGATGGTGTTCAGGACGACGTTGATGACGTTGGACCAGATGCCGGCCCACATGGTGCTGCGGGTGTCGTGATGGGCCTTGACCAGGGAATCGGGGAGGATGGACCAGAAGCCGGTGAGCGCCGAGCCGCCCAGCACGACGCCTCCGTAGACGCCGAACATGCGCGCCACGTGCGCGTCGAGACCGAGATGCGTGGCGCCCAGCCAGAGGGCGGTGGCGAGGGCCGCGAACACGGGCATCAGGATGCGCGTGATGAGCCGCCAGGTGGCGGCGAGAAGCTGCTCGATGCGCGCCCCTTCCCCGGCTCCCATTGCCCTGGAGAGGTGCGAGGTCAGCCCGTTGGAGATGCCGACCCAGCAGGCGATCATCAGGAACTCGACCGGGATCGCCAGGCCGATGGCGGCGATGGCCGCATCGCCGAGGGTGGCCGCGTAGGCAGTGTCGACGAAGTTGAACGCCGCCCGCATCCAGAACGACAGCACCAGCGGCGCCGACATGGCAAGAATCGACGGAGAGGCGGCACCGGAGGCGCCGGCACCCCCGGTGAGGCGTGGGTCACTCATGCGTGGCTGACGCTCCGCGGCGACGGGGAATCCGAGTCAAAGAAGATACGTCATCCGGGGAACCGTCGTCGCGCCGCAGCCGGTCAGCGGGCCGGCGGCGTCAGTCGCAGGAGCGAGGCGTAGATCACGATCCCGTCCCAGAGGTTGCCCAGGCGGAGATTCTCGTCGGGTGAGTGCTGGTTGTTGTCCGGGTTGACGATCGGCACGCCGTAGGTCGGCAGATCGAGCAGCGCCTCGAACCGGGAGAGCGGCCCGGTGCCGCCCAGGGTCGGCAGCAGCACCGGCTCGACCATCGCGGCGCGCGACACCGCCGCGATCACCGCACGCGACAGCGGCGTGTCCATCGGCGTCCGGGACGCCCGGGTTCCGGCTCCATGTGTCAGGCGGACCACCCGCGCATGAGCCCGGCGAAACGCCGCGTCTGGCTCGGCACCGACCACGGTGTATCCCTGCCGGCGCAGATGAGCGCGGAGCCGGTCCACCTGCTCCATCGGATCGATGTCCCGGACCAGGCGGAGATCGATCTCGGCGGTGGCCGTGTCCGGCACGATGGTGCGCGCGGCCTCGCCCACCCAGGCCGCGGCCAGCCCCCGGACGTTCAGCGACGGTTCGTTGAGCAGCTCCTGCAGGCGTCGCCCGTTGCCGTCCGGACGGAAGATGAGCAGGCGCTTCATCAGGTCGGGCTCCTCCGGTGGGACCCTGGCGAGGGCGGCGCGCTCGGTGCCGGTGAGCGGCACCACGTCGTCGTAGAAGCCGTCCACCAGCACATGACCGGAGTCGTCCTTCATCGAGGCCAGCAGGCTTGCCAGCTTCTCGGCGGGGTTGGGCGCCCAGTTGCCGTAGTGGCCCGAATGCAGCGGGACCGCCGGTCCGTAGAGGGTGAGCGACACGGTGATGATGCCGCGGGTGCCGAAGACCAGCGTGGGACGGCCGGACTGGTGCACCGGGCCGTCGGCGAAGATCAGGAGATCCGCGGCCAGAAGGTCCCGGTGTGCGGCCAGTGTGGCCTCGAGATGGGGCGAGCCGCTCTCCTCCTCGGGGTCGAGGATGAACTTCGCGTCGATGTTCGGTGGAATGCCGGCGGCGCGCAGACCGTCGATGGCGGCGAGGAGCGCGACGATGGGTGCCTTGTCGTCCGAGGCCGAACGGCCATACAGGCGGGCATCGGCATCGCCGGGCCGCCCCACCAGGGTCGGGGAAAACGGCTCGCCTCTCGTCCAGCGGGCCCGGTCGACCGGCTGGCCGTCGTAGTGGGCGTAGAACAGGACCACCGGGGCCCGCTTGCCGGTTGCCGGTGCCTCGGGAGGCAGACGGGCGAAGAGGTACGGGCCGCCCTCGCCCTCGAAGCACTGCAGGGTCATGCCGCGGGCGGCGAACATGGTTTCCAGCCGGCGGGCATTGGCCTCGATGGCGGACAGATCGTGAGAGACGTTGGGAATGGACAGGAAGTCGGTGAGTTCGGTCCTGATGCCGGCTCGGTGCTCCCTCACCCACCGGGTGAGGGCAGCGCGATGGGCGGCGTCGTCGGAGCTGTTGCCGGGGGCCGCCTGCGCCGGCAGCATCAACAGGCACAGGGTGAGGACGCCGGCGGCGATGTCTCGCGCCCGGCGCGCAGTGTGGCCATGCTCCGGGCACCGCCTGCCCGCCGGCGATGTCCGGCGCGCCGGCATCGAGATGATCGCCATCCGGACCCTCGCGAAAGGTCAGTGGCCGGTGGGTCCGTCGCCGAAACCGGGCCGGGTGGCCACGACGAGGTACATCTTACCCGGCTTCATGGCCTCGTCGACCAGCACGGTGCTTTCGGCCGGCGTGATGAGACGCGACGCCAGCGCCGGCAGCGTCACGTCCGGCACGCTGTCGAGGTCTGCCTCCAGGACCCGGTAGAGGGCACAGGGGTCGGCCAAGATCACGGAACTCCAGGACAGGGTCAGGTCGCTGCCGTTCATCGTGGCGCCGAGTGTCGGGATCTCCGGGGGCGGGAGCGCGCCGCAGGCCGCATCGTCGCTGCCGGTGAGCGGGTCGGTCTCCGTCCCGGTGACGGTGCCGTCGCGATCCCGATCCTCGGCTCCGTCCGGTGCCATGCCGCCGTCGGTGTCGGCCAGACGGGGGTCGGTGGTGGTCAGCGGGTCGAGGTCGGGCAGGAAGATGCCGGCGGTCAGGTCGGTATCGAGATCGGGGACATCCACGCCGGCCTCCAGCCCGTCCGGGAGACCGTCATCGTCCGCATCCGGATCGAGGGCATCGATGAGCCCGTCGGCGTCCGTGTCGAGCTGCGGCGTGGGCTCGGCCCCGTCGAGTAGCCCGTCGTCGTCGGTGTCGGCATCCCGCGGGTTCAGTCCACAGGCGCAGCCGTCCTCCTCGGCGTCCGACAGACCGTCGCGATCCCCGTCGACGCGCAGATCCTGGCTCGGGTCGCCGAACAGCGTCATCTCCTCCAGGTTGCCGGCCGAGATGCCGAGGTTGGTGAACGCCTCGACCTTGGCGGTGGTGGTGACTGTTCCCAGGTTGGGGACGCGGTCGGTGAAGATGAGGCGGAAGAGGATGTCCGACATCACCGCGTAGTCGGTCAGGACGCCCAGCGCCGTCGGACTCCAGGCGGCCATGGCCCCCTTGCCCGGTTCCACCAGGGCCATCTCGGCCAGGGAGGTGAGGCTGGTGGTGCGCGGCCCGGCATGGAATCCGTTGATGCAGTTGAGCGTGGTGAGAAAGAACGGACGATCCATGTTGGTCAGCAGCGGGATGTCGGCCGTGTCGACGAAGAGGTTCTCGCCGGCCCAGTTGTGGATGTTGCCATGGCCCAGGTAGTTGACGAGCAGGGCTCCGTCGTCGATGTCGGCGAGGATCTTGCTGTGCGTGGCGGCGGTGCCCAGCAGGCGCGAGTAGGCGCGCTCGACCGGCAACCGCGTGCCGGCGAGATGCTTGCTGACCAGGTCCTCCTGGAAGGTCTCGAAGTTGATGTCGTCGTTGTCGGCCACCAGCAACGCCTTGCGATTGAGGTTCGCCAGCGGCAGCGTGTCGTAGTCGAGAATCTTCGCCACGGCGGCGGCGGCGTCGGCCGGGGTCTGGGCCGGGATGCGGCCCACGTGGAGATCCGGCAGGGGGTCCGCACCGGCCACGGTGACGAAGTAGTTGTCCGTCGCGGCCACCCCCAGCGTCGGTGCCGAGAAGGTGCCGGTCGGCATGAGCGGCGGCACGCCGACAGGATTCACGAGCAATTGCCGCGGGTCGAGGGTGGCGTTGCCGACCAGAAGAAGATACGCCGGGGCCGGCGGCTGCCAGGTGGCGAAGGCGCTGGCGACCAGCCCCTTGATGCCGCTCCGGTCGAGGCGGCCGAAGCTGAACTCGTCATAGGCGTCGGTGACGTCCACCAGCGCCACGCGCAACCCCTGGGCCTGGCGGGCCGCCACCAGAGGCGCGAGATCGGTCAGAAAATCCGGGTGGGAGATGATGATCAGGTCCGCGCCGTTGGTGGCGGCGGCCCAGTTCGATGGCTGATCGGCCTCGATGGGAGCGGCGGGCAGGAGGGCACCGGCGCGCACGATGAAGCGGCGCGGCCCCCCGAGGGTGTCGGTGAAGACGAAGGTGAAACTGCCGGCGCTGCCGGTAACGCTGCCGCCGGTGAGGCGGACCGGGGCGGCCGGGTCGGTGACGTCGTAGGCGACGATGTCACTGGTGGTGAAACCGGTGACCTGGTAGGTGACCGGAGCGACCAGGGTGGTGCCGAAGGCGAGCGCATCGCCCGCGGCCACGAACAGCCGGGAATACTCCACATCGAACCAGTTGGCCAGCACTTGGTGGGTTCCGGAGCCGGAGAGCTGCACGCCGACGGTGTTGGTGCCGGGAGCCAACATGGAGACGGCGGCCGTGGCGTCATGCGTCACGTCGATGCCGCTCCAGGTGCGAGAGTCGAGCAGATCGTTGTCGTTGAGGAGCAGGTCGGTGGTGTGCGACGAGCCGATACGGCTGACCAGCCGGAAGCGAATGGCCAGGTCGGCACCCACCGGGTCCGGATCGACGAGAGAGAAGGTGAAGTTCCCGGTGACGGGAGATCCCAGCGTGGTGATGGCGCTCCAGGTGAACAGATCGCCGTCCGAATCGGGCAGGTTGGTGAACAAGATCTCGTTGGTCTCGAAGCGCTGCGTGTCGCGGAAAGAGACCGGGGGAGTGCCGCCCGTGGGTGTGACATCGCGTGTTCCCGGGGCCGGGCCGGGCCCCGCGTCGAACGCCAGGCGATAGACGTTCACCTCGGTGTCCTCGTTGTTTGCCACGCCGACGCCGTAGAACTCGAAGCGGTCGGTGCCGTCGAGAAGTCCGTTGCCGTCGTCGATGACACGCACCGGGATGGCCACTCCTCCGGCGGCCAGCGAGACGTCGCCCACCGGCGTGCCGGTGGGGTCTATCCCGGCGGCGATCAGATCGGCCATGGCGACCGACCAGAGTCCTTCATCGCGCACACGGATCTTGGCCGGCAGGGGGCCGGTGGCCGTGGCGCTGGCGAGATCGCTCGCCGCGCTGCCCGCCGACGTCACCGTCGAGCGAGGTGGCGGGGCGAAGCGCCCGTCCGGTCCGGGTCGAGGAACGAACCGGGTGAGCGATGCCGTGGGCCGGTCTGGCACCTGGCCGGAGGAGGTGGACGGAACCGGCGGCGGCCCGGCGACATCGCCGGGACCGGTCGGGGCGCCGGGCCGGGCCGGGCGGCGGCGTCGTGCCTTCTCGAGACGGCGGACCGCGTCGAGATAGCGGTTGGCATCGACCCGCGGCTCGTTGAGCAGCGTGGCGGCGTAGAGGGAGGCGAACCGTCCGGCTGTGCCCGGCGCAGGCCGGGCCGGTTCCGCGGTGCCGTCGGGCCGGAACGGGTCCGCCGGCGCCACATCGGCGCCGGGCGCAAGGGTCAGATGGGCGCGCAGGATCGGATGGAAGACCGAGCCGCCGGCCCCGTCGGGAGTGAGCGGGCGGAAGACGAGACGCACGACGCGGCGGTCGCGCAGCCAGCCGTCCATGTCCACCTCCACGGGAGACGGAGGGCTGGCGCGGGGCGGATCGGTCGCCGGCCGGGCGGCGTCCGGGTCCGGTGGTGGCAGGCGGAAGAGCGGCGGCAGGACCGCGCCCAGCGATGCGGGACGCGGGTCGTCCATGGTGAGCGTGAAGGCTGCGGAGGGCGGCAGGGTGACGAGCACCGGGCGAAACGGCCAGGCTGTCGCCTGCGGGATCCGGGCGTGGGGCAGGCCGGGGAGATCGATGATCGGTGCCCCCTCAGGGCCGAGGCCGCGCCGGGGAGCGGCGAAGTGGACCTCGACGACGATGGCGGTGGCGTCGGAGCGGACGAGACGAACGGAGGCGTCGCCGGCAGGCCCGGACGGGCCGCCGGCCGCCGCGGGGCGCGGCAGGATCCCGGCGCTGGAGACGGCAAGCAGCAGAAAGAGAGAGGCCCGGGGGGCGAGCCGGATGCCCCCCCCCCGGGCCCATGCATGTCGCCTGCCGCGTCGCGCCTGTTTACAGGCCGGTACCGCCGACTCCCGGAATCGTGCCGACATAGCCCTGTGCGGGACCGACCTCCTGGAGGATCTGCTCGCCGGAGAAGGTCTGGATGGTCGGCGGTTCGTACGGCCGGGTTGCCTTGTGCGTTTCCGGGGCCCCCGCCACGGCTGCCGCGGCGACCCGGGGCGCACCCCTGTGGACGTTCAACTTCGTGGGGTTGTTCATCACTGCACCTCCATGCGGAAGGTCTCGCTCACCGGTGAGCCCCCCCTGTCAACCAGACGCCAGTAGAGAATGCCGTCACCATCCAGCCGTCGGACCATCCGGACGGTGCGCGACGTCAGGCGCACTGTCGAGGAGCCGGCCCTGAGCGGCACACGCGCCGCCACGGTCTCCGCTGCCGGGAACAGCGGACTGGACGAGATCTGCACCACGTGTCCGCCCCGCCGCGTGGATGCGAAGCCGAGCTTCAGGCCGCGCGACAGCCGGACCGTGCTGCCGTAGTCAGGAGACATCAGGTGGACCGGGACGCGCCGGGGATTCGCCACCGCCCGACCTGGTGAGCTCAGATTGTCGATGCCTGAGAAATCGATGTCCTCGATGCGATAGATGTACTCGACGCCGTTCACCGCCGCATCATCGACAAAGGAGTACTCGGCACCGCTGACCGAATCCCCCCGCCCGACGATGAACTCGGAGTTGATCGTCTCCCAGGCCCCGCGTGGCACGGCCCGCCGCAGGACGTTGAAGCCGGCGTTGTCGAACTCGAGGGACGTCGCCCAGTCCAGCGTCACACGGTGGTCGGACCCGGTGGCGCGGAAGAAGCGGTAGCTGGCGAACAGCTGTGTTCCCGGCGCGCACGGGGCGATCCGCCCGCTGCCGCCCTGCTCGCCACTCTGGAAGCGGGCGGCCATGGTGCGCAGCAGGGACGGGGGCGTGGGCTGGCTGAGCTCGGTGAGAAAGTCGCACAGATTCCACGGCCCGGCGATGTCGACCCAGAAGGTCAGGGTATCGCCGGCCAGGATCTCCAACGGGTTGCCGCCGTTGGGACTGGTGTCGCAGACTCCCTGGGGCTTGCTGTTGGAGATGACCGCATCGAAGTTGCCGAAGCCGCCGGCCTTGAAGCCGTGACCGTCGTTCCGGCTGCTCGTCGGGTCGTAGCAGATGCCCCAGTCGGGCGTGGTCGGCGCCGGCGAGATGTTGACCAGGTTCAGGCCGGTCACCGTCGAGGTGAGGTTCATGAACAGGGCCGTGACGGTGGCCGTGGTGCAGGTGGTGTTGGTGATGCCGATGTCGATGGTGTCGGCATCGACCTTCGTGATGGTCACCAGCGACGTGGCCTTGGTCCCGTCATCGAGCGTTCCGGGGGACATCCCGTCGTTGTTGATCGACCCGATGCCGCCGAGCTGGATGGTGATCTGCGTGGTGGTGCCGTCACAGGCCTCGATCGGCGTGCTCTGGCACTGAGCGCAAAAATCAATGTTGCCCGAATTGGCGCAGGCCTGGGCGCGGGACACACTTCCTGGAAGAAGCATCATCACCACGACGGCCAGAAGAAGACCCGCCCTTCTCATTCCACCCCCCATGGTCATCCCCGTCATCATCTCCGTGCCGCAGGCAACGGGAGCCTGCAACATCTCCGATCGGCGGATAGCCCTCTTTCCACCGCTTGAGCCAACGGAGACGAGCCCGATGCTAGGGATCGCACCCGGTGAACTCAGGACTTCACTGGATGGTTGCCCGGCATTGTACGCCGGGCTGCGCCGTAAAGCAAGAGTTTTCTTGGCACTTGCGAAATCGTGGCGTACCTAGGGGATCTCCCTCATGACCACGGCCCTGTGCAGGTTGGCCGTGCCTCGGCCACACCGTCACGGACCGGCCAGGACGCCCGCCGGGCGCGCCGTGCGGGCAGGACGCCGTGCCCCAGGCGCACCGCCTGGGTGGGGGAGTCGGGCGCCGGCCCGGCGATGACCTCCGGCCCGTTCCGGGCGGTCCTCACCGGCCGGGGGACGGTTTACAAGGCAGCGGGGGACGGTTACCGTGGCGTTCGACCAGGCTCATGGCCCGGACGGGTGAGATGAAGAACGAAATATTGAGCATCCTCGGCCGGCGAATCGAGATCCACGGGGACGATCCCGACCTCGTGGCCCCGTTCCTGACGGTGTTCGATGCCTTCCGCCGGGAGCGAGGTCGCCCGGCGGACGCCGGCGTTGCCGCCATGCCGCTGCGCGTGGAGGTGAACGCCGCCGCCGGCCGGTTCCGCGCCGGAGATCTCGAGGCCGACCTGGTCGAGGGGCCGGCCCGGGCCGGCCAGGTCTACAATCTTCTCTACCGGGCGCTGGTCCGCGGGCTGCACGATATCTACCTGATCCATGCGGCCGTCGTTGCCCGCGATGGGTGGGCCTGGGCGATCAGCGGACCCTCGGGTTCGGGGAAGACCTCGCTGGGCCGCGCTCTCCTGGCGCGGGGCTTCGGTTTGCTGAGTGACGATCTGGCGCCGCTGTCCGTGGTGGATCGTCTCGTGCACCCGTTCCCCCGGCGAGTCGGCATCCACGCCGCGGATCTGCTCGGGACCGCGACGGCCCCCGGGCTGTGCCTGGGAGAGAAGGCGTTCGTCGGCGCGGCCGATCTTGGTCTGAACGTCGTGTCCGAACCCTTGCCACCTGGCGCCGTGGTGATCATGAACCCGTATGGCAGTGACGGTGTGGCCCGGCTGACGGTGGGCGTCATGCCGGACGCCGAGGGGATCGTGTCGGCTCTGGGCGGGGAAGCGGGGGTGTCGATCCGCAGCCGGCGCCGGGTGAGTGCGGCGGAGATCGTGGAGATCGATCTGGCCGGAGGCCCGGCCATCGCCGCCGCCCAGGCAGCGGTGGACCGGGCGGACCCCCACGTTCTGTTTCACTTCCGCGGCTACGGCGGCACCAAGAGCTATGTGCAGCGCCCCGAGATCGAGACCATCAGCACGCACGCGGCGGCCCTGGGTCTGCTGCGTGAGCTGCTCAACCGCGAGCCGCGCAGCGCGCTGATGCAGCGCCACGGCGGGAAGCTCGGTTCCGCGCTGTTCGAGCTGGTCGACCTGCTCGCCGGGGTGCCCTGCTACCGGCTGCGACCGGCCGGGATCGACGCGACGGCGGAGCTCCTGACGCGGACCTTCAGCGCCTGCGTCGAACGGTCCTGACCGGACCGGCCGCAGCCCGCTCCCCTGAGCCGATGTCCCCGGCTCGTCAGGCGGCCGGCGCGGGCGGTCTGCTCCGCCGGCCGGCCTGGTCGATGTTGGGTCCGAGGACGACGAAGGCGACCGCCACCGGACGTTCGCCCGCCGGCAGGGCGGCAGCCAGACGACGGATCTCGTCCTTCCAGCCGGGTCGCCCGCACCAGGCAGCGGCATCGACCCGCCGGGTCCGCAACGGCCGCCGGAGGATGCGCGCCGCCCACCCCGGACGGAGGCGACCCTGACGGTCGACGGCGTGCGCCACGAAGCCGTCGTCTCGCCGGTAGAGAGCCAGCAACGCGGCGCCCCGCTCGGGGCTCCGGGGCAGATGAAGCAGGGCGACCCGGCCACGATTGCCGTCGGCCAGTTCCCCGAGGACCCCCTCGATGAGCGGATGGCCCGAGGCGAAGAAATCCAGCGCGTCGTTCTCCACGGCCCGCTCCCGGCCGAACGTGCCCAGATAACGGCTTCCCGGTGCCACGCCGGGGAGCTGGTCGATGACGGCGCGCATGCCGAACTCGATCGACCAGGTCTGCTCCCCGCGCTGAGCGTCGACATCGAAGCCGAACCGCTCGCAGGCGGCCACCACGACGTCCTCGCACAGATCGTCCAGATCGTCCGGGATCCGGGAGAGAATCCCTGCCGCCATGGAGGCGTCGTAGGGCTGCCGGTGCAGCTCGGCCCGGGCGGCATCCGCCAGATGCGTGCGGGCCGCGTCGAGGCGGCCGGACAGGTCGTCCTGTTCGAGGGCGGAGAGGCGGCCGCCCGGCTCGAGGGCCACTCCCTCGATGATGGCCTCGACACCGTCGACATGGCGGGCGAGACTGCTCAGGGGCTCGTCGAAGACGCGCAGGCGTCTCATCAGGTCGGCGACGTCCCGTCCGAGGCCCGCCGGCGGTGTGAAGGTGACGATCTCCACATCCTGCGTCCGCCCGATCCGGTCGAGCCGCCCGATACGCTGCTCCACGGTCATCGGATGCCACGGCAGGTCGAACAGCACCAGGCGGCGGCAGAACTCGAAGTTGCGGCCCTCGCCGCCGCACTCGGTGGAGAGCAGGACCGAAGGGCCGTCGTGGAGCCGGAACTGGGCGACCTCGATGTCCCGGCGAGCCGCGGACATCTCCTCGTGGAAGACGCCGGCGCGGAGCTGGACCTGGCGCTCCAGAACCTCCTTCAGCGCCGTCAGGGCCTCGCGCCACGCCACGAAGATCAGTGTCTTGTCGCCGTCTTCATGCCAGCGACGCAGGTTCTTCGCCAGCCAGGCGACGCGCGGGTCGTCGCGGGCCGCCCGGTCGCACAGCTTGCGTCCGGCCGCGTCGCGGGCGCCGAGAAGTGGCCGCAGGCCCGCCGGCGCGCCCAGAGCGCGGCGGATCCGCTCGATCCGGTCGCCGCGCGGCAGCGGCCGGTGCCGTGGCTCCTCCCGCACCCAGGTCTCGAGATCCAGCAGGGCCTGCCAGCCGGGTGCCGCCGCGTCGATATCAGCCGGCCGGTGGCGGCGCGGCGGCAAGCCGCCGATGTCGTCACGCCGGGTGGCACTGGTGCACGGCGGCAGCGCTCCTCCACGCGCCAGCCGGGCGGCGAAGCGGTCCTCGGGAAAGTCGGCAGGCCTCAGGAGCTGCAGGAGCCGGTAGAATCCCTGCGCATCGTCCTCGAGGGGCGTGGCGGTGAGGAGCAGCACATGCCTCGCCGCGCCGGTCAGCGGCGCCATGGTGCGGTAGGCCGGATTGCCCGGATGATCCACCGGGCGGCGGAGGTGGTGGGCCTCGTCGACGATCAGCAGGTCCAGCGCCGCTTCCTCCGCCTGCCGGGCCAGATCCTTGCGCGCCTGCAGCAGGTCGAGGGAGACGATGGCGCGGCGGTGGGCGTCGAAGGGGGAAAACCCTGCACCGTAGACCCGGGTGACGTCGTCGAGCCGGTCATCGTCCAGGAGGACGAACACCTGATGATGCTTGCGCCACAGCTCCCCGAGCCACTGCACCGTGAGGCTGTCCGGGGCCACCACCAGGATCCGCCTGGCGCGTCCGGTGTGGACGAGGCGGTTGAGAATCAGACAGGCCTCGACGGTCTTCCCGAGTCCGACCTCGTCGGCGAGGAGCCAGCGCACCGGGTCGGTGCGGGTGGCACACTCGGCGGCATGGAGCTGGTGCGGATACAGACGGATACGGCCGCCGAGAAACGAACCCAGCCCGTCGGCTGCCCGCACCCGGTCGAGGTACAGGCCGTCGAGGCGGTTGGCGAAGTCGTCCACCGGGTCGATCTCGCCGGCGGCGAGTGCCTCGAGGGGCGACCGGAGAGAGGCCACGGGCCACAGCTCGCCGGCGGCAAGGCGCCGGCCGTCGGCGAGCTGATAGGTCCGACCAGGCTCCACGGACGCGATGGTGGTCTGCTCACCGGTGGCCTCGACGCGCACGGCGTCGCCGGCAGACAGGATCAGCGGCACCAGCGCGTCGGACGTGCCGGCGACGCGCAGCCGGGTGGACGCCTCCGGGAAGTCGACGATCAGCGTGCGTCCGTCGATGGCCGACACGCGCCCCGGCCCCAGGTCGGTGTTGAAACGGTGGTGCAGGTGATCTCCCACCTGCCACGGTGTCGTATCCGTCGGACTCATTCCGGCGGGCACCCTACACCACGGCCGCGGACCGGACCACCCGCGTTCGGGATAAGATGGCGCCGCGCGCAGCTCTCGCCCTCGCGATCCGGCTGGCGCGCGCGAGACGGAGGTGCGAAGTGTCCGATCCGATTCCCATCGACTTCAGCCGGATCCGCCTGCCCCGCCTCACCGGCATGGGCGCGGGCCGGATCGGGCGGCTCGTTCTGGTGGCGGTGGTCGTGCTCCTGGCGCTGACCTCATGGTTCCAGGTGGGGCCGGAGAGCGTCGGCATCGTGCTGCAACTGGGGGCCTACAACCGCGAGGTTGGCCCGGGGCTGCATTTCAGGATCCCCCTGGGTGTCGAGCGTGTCTACATCGTCGAGGTGCAGCGGCAGCTCAAGGAAGAATTCGGTTTTCGCACCCTCAAGGCCGGCGTGAACACCCGTTACGCCACCGGGAACTTCGAGAACGAATCCCTGATGCTCACCGGCGATCTCAACGTGGCGGAGGTGCAGTGGATCGTCCAGTACCGGATCACCGAGCCGTACAAGTTTCTCTTCCGTGTCCGCGACGTGAGAAACACCTTCCGTTACATGACCCAGGCCGTGGTGCGGGAGATGGTCGGTGACCGGACCATCAACGAGGTCCTCACGGTGGGGCGTGCGGAGCTGGCGCTGGCGGTCCAGGAGCGGCTCCAGAACCTTTGTGATCAGTACGAGACCGGCCTGAACGTGGACCAGGTCATCCTGCAGGATGTGACGCCTCCGGAGGAGGTGAAGGCGTCCTTCAACGAGGTCAACCAGGCTCAGCAGCAGAAGGAAACCCTGGTCAACCAGGCCCGCGCCGAGTACAACCGGGCGGTCCCCGAGGCCAAGGGTGTGGCCCAGCAGACCATCCAGCAGGGCGAGGGCTATGCGCTCGATCGAGTCAACCGCGCCCGCGGCGACGCGAGCCGGTTCGACAGTGTCCATGCCGAGTACCTGAAGGCGCCGGAGGTGACCCGCCAGCGCCTCTACCTGGAGACCCTGCAGAACATCCTGCCTGCCGCCGGCCGCAAGCTGGTGGTCGACGGGAAGGCCGGCAACATCGTGCCGCTGTTGCCTCTCGGTGGAGATCTCTCCGGCCTGCTCCCGGCGCCGGCGAAAGGAGGGGCGAAATGAAGACCCTCGTACCGGTCGGCATCGCGGTCCTGGTGGTATTGATGCTCCTGGGCGGCGCCTTCTTCATCGTGGACGAGACCCAGCAGGTGGTGATCACGATGTTCGGAGACCCGGTGGGCGAGCCGATCGTCGCACCAGGCATCCAGTTCAAGCTGCCGTTCGTGCAGACGGCTCACTTCTTCGACAAGCGCTTTCTCGAGTGGAACGGCGACCCGAACGAGATCCCGACCCGCGACAAGCGGTTCATCGAGGTCGACACCTACGCCCGCTGGCGGATCAACGACCCGCTCCTGTTCTTCCAGCGCGTTCAGAACGAGAGAGGGGCTCTGACGCGCCTGGACGACATCATCGACGGGGAGACCCGCAACGCCATCGCCAATCACAATGTCGTCGAGATCGTCCGCGCCACCAACCGCGACGTCCAGATCGATCCGGATCTGGCCAAGGAGGAGCAGACGACCACGCTCCAGAAGATCGGTGTGGGGCGACTGGCCATCATCGAGATCATCCTGCACGCCTCCCAGGCGCGGGCCGAGGATCTGGGCATCGAGATTCTCGACGTGCGCTTCAAGCGCATCAACTACAACGATCAGGTGCGGCGCACGGTCTACCAGCGCATGATCGCCGAGCGCAAGCGCATCGCGGAGAGATTCCGTTCCGAGGGGCTCGGTGAAGGCGCCCGGATCCGCGGCGAGAAGGAGCGCGAGCTCAAGCGCATCCAGTCCGAGGCGTACGAGACGGCGCAGGAGATCGTCGGCCATGCCGACGCGGAGGCGACCGCCATCTACGCGGCGGCGTACGGCCGCGATCCGGAGTTCTACCGCTTCTACAAGACGATGGAAACGCTCCGCAAGACCATCGACAAGGACACGTCGCTGATCCTGAGCACGGACGGCGAGTTCTTCCGCTACCTGGACCGCCCCGGCTCGCCCTGACGCGTCAGCAGCCGCCGCTCGCCGAGGAGGGTCCGCAAACCGGCGGCCCAGGCGCCGGGGACGGCCCGCGCCGGGTGTTCCCAGTCGATCACCCGGCGTTCGCCGACCGCATCGGCGAGCAGATCGTGCAGGGCGGCCTGGGCATCCCGGCCCAGGATGACGCAGCCGCGTGGTGCCAGCGCTTCCACGGCTTCCCCGGCATTGAGCCGGCGCAGGCGGGCGCATTCGGCGAGCAGAGCCCGGCGCCTCGCGCGCCCCAGGGCGCGGGCGGCACGGCCCAGATCGGCGGGTGTGCGATTGCGCCCGGCGTCAGGGTCGATGAACAGGAGTGGGCACGGGTTGGCGACCACCGCCTGCCGCACACCGCGCTCGGCGTTGCCGAAGGCCTCGGAGAGGAACCGGTACATGCGTACCGAGGAGGACTCGAAGGTGCGCGTCAGGTACGGCCGCAGGGTGGCCGGGGCCAGCCCCGGGGGCGTGAGGGCCGTCGGTCCGCGCGCCAGATCCCGGGCGAGTCGCGGGAGGAACGCCGTGAGGCGGCGAAGGTCGGTGAACGGAATGCCGGTCTGGGCCATCCCGTACGGTCCCGGGTTGAGGCCGAAGAAGAGCAGCGGGCGGCGGACCGGCGGATAGAGCGCCCGGAAGCGGGCATGCCACCGTTCCCCGTAACGGCCGGGGTTCCACACCCGCCAGCCGGTGGCCGTCCGGATGTGCCGGCCGATGGCCTCCCAGCGCCGCGCCGCCCGGCGCCAGACGGCGCCCCAGCCGTCGGCGGTCATGGACGACAGGGTCGGCGTGCGCCGGCGCCCGGTCGGGGAGACGTCACTCCGGCCCGGTGAGTCGTCCCCGAACACTGGACTCGTCCAGATCCAGCCTGACCACGTCGCCCGTGGCGGTGATCGGCTCGACCCACTCGACGTCGATCCCGCTGCCCTCGTGGATCAGGCGCGCGTAGACGGTGTAGTTGTCGGCGGCAACAGGATTCAGGCTGAACCATCCCTGCGAATCCGCCGCGGCGCTGGCGATGGCGAGGGAGCGCGCGGCCACCTGGTGCCGGCCATGCATGGCCGCCAGCAGCGCCGCGCGCCGGGCCAGCACGTCGGTGCGCCTGGCGACGAGGGCATCGCGGCGAGCCATCGCCTGGGTGAAGTTGTCCTCCTGCATGGCCCGATCGGCTCGCCGCTGCAGATCGTTGATCTCGGTATCGAGTGTGGCGAGTTGCTCCATCTCCTCCGGTCTCGACTCGGGCTGAAAGGCGGCTGGCAGGAGCATGATCTCCAGCCCCGCGACCGGCGCCTGCTGCCGGCGGCCCAGGCGCAGGCTCACCTGCCCCTCGATCCGCGTGGTTCCCGCCGAGGCCACCCGGCCACGGTGTGGCCGGGTGTTCGGGATGGCCGGCGACGGGGCCGGGACCCCCGCCTGCGGGACCGGTGAGTCATCGACGGGCACGTCGCCGAGAGATGATTGCGGAATCCATCCGTCCACCTGCACGTGAACCCAGTTTCCATGCCGTTCGAGGATCGTCACCGGCGTCCCGGAGGTGAGCAGTCCCGCCAGCTGCTCGCCGCCGGGCACCGGCCGCAGCGCGGTCTCTCCTGCCAGCACGCGGCGGTCCGATCCCGTCTGGCTCAGGGCCAGGACGGGAATCGCGACCGCCGCCAGCCAGAAAGCGAAGCGGCGGTCGTCTCGCCTTGTCGGCCTTGCAGTGCGTCGCATGAGTTCTCGCCGGGAGCCGGATGCTATGCCGGCCGCCGAGGAGCGGTCAAGCCGGGCCCGGGGCATCCGGCGCGGCCTCGATATCGCCGGCGGCCTCGTGGAGAGCCCGCCGCGCGATCCGTGTGATGAGGATGGTGACCACCAGGGTGGCGAGCAGGCCAACCACCTGGGGAACGGTCCGTGTCCAGTCCGCGGTCCCGGTCACGGCCTCGTCGGTGAGATTTGCTCCGGCAGCGCCGATGTAGACGTAGAGGATCGTGCCGGGCAGCATGGCGACCCACGATGTCAACAGGTAGGGCCAGAATCCCACGGCGGTCAGCCCGAAGGCATAGTTGAGCAGGTTGAACGGGAACACCGGGGACAGACGGGTCAGCCCGACGATCTTCCACCCGGCGCCTCCCACGGCCCGGTCGATGGCCGCGAACCGCTGGTTGCCCTCGACCCAGCGGGCCACCCGGGAGCGGAGCAGGTAGCGGGCGACGAGGAACGCCAGGCCGGCCCCGGTCACCGAGCCGATGGAGACGAGGACCGTGCCCCAGACGACGCCGTACGCCACGCCGGCGCCCACGGTGAGCGGCGAAGCGGGGACGAACAGCACGGTCATGAGGGCATACGCCGCGACATAGACGATGCGGCCGGCCGGCCCCCACGACGTGATCACATCGCGCAGCTTCGCCACGAAACCGGTCGCGGGCGGGGCGCCGGCGGCGACGGGATCGGCAGGGTCCGGCGGCACCGACGCATTCAGGGACCAGTCATAGTCCAGGAAGGCCAGGGGCGGGTCGCCGTCGTGCTTTTCGACGAACGTCTCGATGGCACCGCCGGTGTAGGAGGCGATGAACAGCGCCGTGGTCCGGGCCCGGGGTGACCAGCCGTCGGCGGTGAAATCACCTCCGTACCAGTCGAAGTAGGGAGACAGCCACAGCACGCCATCCTGCAGGCGGACATGGGACGGATCCATCAGGAATGCCCGGGTCCTGGCATCGAGCTGCTCGTCGATCAGCTTGCCGTCAAACGCCCATCCCGGCAACGGCGCACACGATCGCGACGCGCAGTTGACGGCGAAGTGAATGCGGGGATCGCGGAAGAAGGGGCGCAGGACATTGTGCTCGAGGGCATCGAGGGTCAGATCGAATCCTCCCACCCGGTGCGTCGCCGCCGACCACACGCCGGAGATCTCCTTGATGGACGAGACGGCGGGATGATCGAGAATCGACCGGATGGTGAGCGCGTTGTAGGCGTTGATCAGCAACGCTTCGAGCTGTCCCGGTCGCAGGGTGGACAGGCCTGCCCGTGCCACCCGGTCGAGGTAGGCATCGAGTTCGCCGCGATGCGCCTGGAAGTACCGGTAGTCGACCAGCCCATCGTGGGAGCCCGCCGCCAGGAGCCGGTCCCAGTCGTCGTGCTCGAAGGTGTCCTGCCCGCCGGACAGGGCGGCCTTCACGGCGTCCGAGACCGGGCCGCGGGCCGGCCGGCTGGCCGGCGCGGCACAGGCAGCCGCACCGGCCGCCATGATCAGCGCGGCGAGCAGGCGGCCGCGCCGGTGTGGTGTTCTGCGAGTTGGTCTTCGGGTCATGAGTGAGCGGGCCTCGCCTAGTGAACAGTCTCCCGGCGGTTGCTAATTCCCTGTCCTGTCCGGCGCCGGTCCGGACCGGGCGGTGGGTCAGATCACGTTGTGTTCGGTCAGGAGCCGGCCTTCCGTCATGCGCGTCGGGCTCAGGGGCGTGATGTCGATGCTGTCGGCCGCCCCGTCGAGGATCAACTCGGCCAGCGCCACGCCTGCGGCGGGGGAATGCATGATGCCGTGGCCGGAAAAACCGCCGGCGATGACCAGATTCGGCCGCCGGGGATAGGCGCCGAGCAGCGCGTGGTGATCCGGCGTGATCGAGTACAGGCCGGCCCAGCCCTTCCCGATACGGGCCGCCTCGATGGACGGAATGCGGTGGAGCGCCGGTTCGAGGACTCTCGGCAGGTAATCCCAGTCGAGAGTCGTGTCGAAGGACGAGGGTTCGTCCGGATTCGCGAGCCCCATCATGATGCCCTCGCCCTCCTCCCGGAAGTAGAAGCCGCTGGCCATGTCCACCACCAGCGGAATGCGACGCGGGGCGAGAGAGAACTTCTCGGTGATGAAGAGCATGCGCCGGTACGGGTGGGCGGGGACATCCAGGCCGGCCAGTTTTCCGACCTCGTGCAGGGAAGGTCCGGCGGCGTTGACCACCCACGAGCAGTCGATCCGGTCGCCGTTCTCCAGCCGGACGCCCGTGACCTTCTCGCCTGCGGTATCGATGGCGGTCACGCGTGCCCGCGTTCTCACGCGCACTCCCAGGTCGCGGGCCCGCGCGTTGTAGCCCAGGCAGATCGAGGAGGGGTCCACATAGCCGTCACGATCGTTGAAGGCGCCGATCACCACATCCTCGATGTTCAGCGCCGGGATCCTCTCCCTGGCCTCCGCGGGGCTGACCAGCTGGCTGGTGACGCCCAGCTCGTTCTGACAGGCCACGTTGTCGCGCAGCGCGTCGGCCTGGGCGGCGGTGGTGGCGAGGAACAGATACCCGGCGCGCTTGTAGTCGATCGCCTGCCCCATCACCTCCTCGAAGTGCTCGAGGATGTCGAGAGAGGCGCGGGCCATCTGGATGTTCACCGCGGAGGTGAACTGCTCGCGGACACCGCCGGCGGAGTACGCGGTCGAGCCGCTCCCGATCCGGGGCTCCTTCTCGACGACCACGACGTCGCGGCATCCCCGGTGGGCCAGGTTGTAGGCGATGGCGTGTCCGACGATGCCCCCGCCGATGATCACGACCTGGGCGGTGTCTCTCACCCGTGTCTCTCCCGGTCGGGCGTGCATCTGCCGTCCGGTCCGAAGACCCACGTGGCCGTGCCATCGGTGAAGAACTCCTTCTTCCAGATCGGCACGCGACGCTTGATCTCCTCGATGGCGGCGGCGCAGCAGTCGAGAGCCGGCGCCCGGTGCACTCCGGAGACCGCGATCAGAACCGATACGTCACCCACTTCGAGGCGACCGGTGCGATGCACGAGGGCCATCCTGTCGATGTCGAAGCGTGCGGACATCTCCCCGGCGATCCGCTCCATCTCCTCGCTCGCCATGGCGGAGTACGCGTGGTATTCGAGGTACGCCACGTCCCGGCCATGGTGATGATCGCGCACCTGGCCGATGAAGAGAGCGACGGCGCCATCCCTGCCGCCGGCAATCTGCGCCGTCACGGCCGGGATATCGATGGGCCCGGTGACGAGCCGCGTGTGATGGCGCACCTCAACCTCCCGACAGCGGGGGGAGAACGGCGACCTCGTCGCCGTCCGCCAGCTTCGTGTCCGGGTCGGCGTGTCGTCGGTTGACGGCGAGCAGGGGAACGAATCCCTGGCGTCCGAGGACCGGGTGGCGGCGATGAATCTCCCCGAGGAGATCACAGGCGGTGGCACCGTCTGCGAGCATGACGCATTCAGAGGCGGTCTGCGCGATCTCGGCGACGACGGCAAAATATTCCACGATGATCTTCACGCGCTGTGCTCGCCCCGGGATCGCGCCTCGGCCGCGTAGTGCAGGACCAGTTCTACCAGTCCGCGGACGGATTCCGCCACCTCCGCGATGGAGTCGGTGGCGAGGAAACCCGGCGCGTAGACCAGGCGGTGCTCCGGATCCACCACCAGGGGCTCGGGCCTGGCTCCGGCCCGGGCCGGAAGGACAGGTGAGTCCACCAGGCCGTCGAGCAGGAAGTTCGCCATGCCGAGCATGCCGACCGGCTTGCCCCTCGTCAGACAGTGGGACAGCAGGTCGAAAACGCCCGGCAGGAGTTCGCGCCGGGCGCCTGGTTGCAGGAAGGCGGTCATGAGATTCTTCGGAATGCCGCCTCCGCCGGGAACGATGAGGCCGTGGAGACGCCCGGTCGGGCTCTCGCCGAGCGGTTCGACCCGACCGCGAGTCAGCCGGGCCGCCTCCGCGGTCATCTCGCGGCTCGCTCCCTCGACCTCACACCCGGAGGCGTGGTCGATGACATGCATCTGGTCTCCCGGGGGCACCAGTGGACAGGCCGCCACGCCGGCCCGTTCGAGCTCGAGGAAGGTGAGCACGGCCTCCGCGGTGTCGGTGCCGTCGTGAGCGCCGCAACCCGCGAGCAGAACACCGACGCGAGTGAGGGTGAAGCGCATGGCGAGCGAGTCAGCCGCGCTTGAGCGTGTCAACCGCGGCCGCCACCAGGCGTCGCGAGCAGCTCGCAAGTGACTCGCTGACCACGGCGCCGGCGGCGTTGCGGTGTCCGCCCCCACCATTGGCGACGGCCAGCACGTTGACGTCGTGGGCGGGCCGGGAGCGCAGAGAGATCTTGGTGCTCCCGTCCTTCGCCTCCCGGAAGAGCAGACCGATCTCGACGCCCTCGATCGACAGCATCTGGTTGATCACCTCCGAGGTGTCCTCACCTTGAGCCTGGCAGGTGGCCAGAAGGGAGGCGGACAGCTCCACCCAGCAGAGCTGTCCGTCGGCCGCGAACTGCAGTTGACCCAGCGCCTCACCCATGAGACGCATCAGGCCACGCGAATTCCGCTCGTGAATCTCGTGATAGACCTTCTCCGGCCGCACACCGAGATCCAGCAGGTCGGCCACCATGCGGTGCACCCGTCCCGTGGTCTTCGGAAACCGGAACCACCCCGAGTCGGTGACAATGGCCACGTAGATCGCCTCGGCGATGGGGAGATCGATCTCTCCATCGAGGGCGTGGATGATGTCCCAGATCATCTCGCCGGTGGCGCACGCCGACTCGTCGATGAGATTCAGATCCCAGAACTCGTTGCGGACGAGGTGGTGATCGATACAGATCGTCGTGGCCGAGGCGGCGCGGACGTCCGCTTCCAGGGGACCCAGCCGGCTCACGGAGGAGTTGTCAACCGTGAAGATCAGATCTGCGTCGCGCAGGAACGCCGGGCATGCCTCTTTGGAGTAAGGGATGGTCTCACCGTGCGGATCGAGGAACTGCAGGCTGAGGGGGAGTCCCGCGCTCGTGATGAAGCGCGCCTCCAGATCCCGGCTGGCGATGAAACGGCACAGAGCGAGAGCCGAACCCACGCCGTCGCCGTCGGGATGGATGTGGGTGACGACAGCCGCGCGACGCGCGGCCTTCAGATGGTCGTCGATCTGCCGGTACTCACGGGCATCGAGCGTCATGAAGCCGGTCCTGGACAGTACTGGAGAGAGACACGACGACGCCTCGGCGACGGGAATCGGAGTGTCGATCCTGTGAGAGTCAAGCCGATCAACGTATCGCATGGCCAGCGGATGCGTCAAACCGGACCCGCCGGGGGTGCGTGGAGATTCTCCGGCCCGTGTGGAGTATATTCTCCGGCACTCTCATCTCGGAGGCTCCATGGCATACATCCGGACGATCGACGAGGCCGACGCGGACGGTGATCTGGCCCGACTGTACGGCGGGCTCCAGACGAAGGAAGGTCGGGTCGACAACGTACTGAAGGTCCACTCGCTCAACGTCCCGTCTCTCGAAGCCCATCTTCGCCTCTACCGGACCATCATGTTCGGGAAGTCCAAGCTGTCTCGCCGCCAGCGGGAGATGATCGGCGTCACGGTGTCGGTCCTGAACCGGTGCCACTACTGAACGGTGCACCACGGGGAGGGCCTCCTCGCTCTGACACACGATGATCAGCTCGTCCAGCGACTCACCCGGGGCGATCGCGCCGTGGTCACCGATGCCGCCGAGTCCGCCATGCTCGACTATGCGGCGAAGCTCACGCGCGAGCCATGGACCGTCGACGCCACGGACGTGGAGAGCCTGAGAAGGACCGGGTTCACTGACGATGCGATCCTCGATATCGCTCAGGTGGCGGCATATTTTGCCTTCGTCAACCGGCTGGCGGATGGTCTTGGTGTGGAACTCGAACCTCACCGGCGGCGCGCCGATAGCGAGTGAGCCGGGCGGCCGGCCCGGCAACGACGCCGCGAGGGGAGCTACCCGTCCTGCCTTAGCTGTCCGACCAGGTGCGAGGCCTCGGGCAGGATCAGCTTCTCCATGGCCAGGCGGACGGCTGCCGGCGACCCGGGTGTACAGAAGATCAAGGTGGTGCCGATCACTCCGGCCAGGGCGCGCGATGCCATGGCGGCGGATCCGATCTCCTGGAAGGAGAGTGCCCGGAACAGCTCTCCGAAGCCGGGCAGGCAGCGGTGGAGATGCTTCTGCACCGTCTCCACGCTGCGATCGCGAGGCGCCAGCCCGGTCCCTCCGTTGACCAGGATCAGATCGACCCCGGGGTCGGCCGCGGCGGCCGTGAGGCAGGCGGCCAGTGGCGCCGGGTCATCGGGAACCAGATCGCGCCGGTGGACGTGATGGCCAGCGGCGCGGGCGAGTTCTTCCATCAGGTCGCCGGAGAGATCGGTGGCGGCGCTGCGCGTGTCCGAGACCGTGAGGATCGCCACGCCCAGTCGCTGTGGCCCTTCCGCCCGGTGGCGGTGATGAGGAGATACGCTGGCGCCTGGCCCGCTCACGTCTGATGACGATCAGGCAAGGCCTTCCAGGTAGTTGAGGAGCGTCCTGACCGGATGGCCGGTGCCGCCGACCCGCGATAACGGCTGGTCCACCGAGGCGTAGGCCGGCCCGGCAATGTCCAGGTGAACCCACGGGACATCGGTGCCGACGAACTCACCCAGGAACATGCCCGCCGTGATGGCCCCTCCCCAGCGGTCCCCGATGTGCTTGATATCGGCGACCTTCGAGTCGAGATTGCGACGATACTCGCTGAAAAACGGCAGGGGCCACAGCTTCTCGCCGGCGGCGTCGGCGGCATCGAGGACGGCCTGGACCATGTCGCGGTCGAATCCCATGACGCCGGTGCACAGTGTTCCGAGGGCCACGACGCAGGCGCCTGTCAGCGTGGCCAGGTCGATGATCTGGTCCGGCTTGAGTGTGAGGGCGTACTCCAGACCATCGGCCAGCACGAGGCGGCCCTCGGCATCGGTGTTGAGGACCTCCACCGTTTTCCCGCTCAGCGACCGCAGGATGTCTCCCGGCTTGTACGCCCGGCCCGACGGCATGTTCTCCGTCATCATGAGAAGGCCGTGGACCTCGTGGCGGCAATCGAGCTCGCCCAGCACCGAGAGGGTGGCCAGCACCGAGGCGGCACCGGCCATGTCCGTCTTCATGGTCTCCATGCTCAGTGGGGGCTTCAGCGACAGGCCACCGGAGTCGAAGGTGATGCCCTTTCCCACCAGGACGATGCGCCTCCGCTTGCCGGTCCGGCGCCGGGGCCGGTAGACGAGGTGCACCATGCGGGGCGGTTCGTCCGAGCCGCGGGCCACACCCAGAAAGCAGCCCATTCCCAGCCGCTCGAGCTTCTTCTCGTCGGCCACCGTGATCTGGAGGCCGGAGGACCGGGCCACCGCCCGCGCCCGCCGCGCCATCGCCCGGGGCGTCATCACCGAGGCCGGCTCGCAGACCATGTCCCGGGCCATCAGCGTGGCGCGCGCGGCGATCACGCCGCGCCGGACGGCCTGCTCGAGACGGGCCCCGGTGCCGCCCAGCAGGGTGAGGGTCCGGATCCCCGCGCCCTTCTTCCCGGGACTGCCGGACCTCCCGTTCTTCGCCAGGTACGCGTCATAGCGATGGGCGCCGAGGAGGGCGCCCTCGACCGCCGCCTGGACACGGGCTGACGGGGTGGCCTGGCGGTCGGCCATCTCCGGGAGAGTGGCTGCCACCCGGCCGGCTCCCGCCTCGAACCGGCGCGCGACGGCGGCGAACAGGTTGCGCACGATCTCCAGGGTCATCGCCTTCTTCTCGCCGGTGCCGACCACCACATAGCGAGCAGCGAGCGAGCCGGCCGGGGCGTGCCAGACGAGAATCTGTCGCTCTTTCCCCTTGAACGTCTCCAGCCGCATCACCTTGCGCAGGGCTGTCCGGAGCGGCCCGGCCGGCAGGCCGTCGGGCTGAGCGGCCCCTTCCGGACAGAACAGCACCACCACATCCGCACGGGCTTGATGGGGCTTCTGGCGGGACAGACGAAAGCTGGTCACTCATGCCTCCGTGGTGCGACA
>JBHHZI010000031.1:0-25286 GCA_046757965.1 Acidobacteriota bacterium
TCCTGTGTTTCACCAACCGTCGGCCTCGATCTGCTCTCTGGCTCATCAGGTTCTCCTGCAACGGCCGGTCGCCCTTCCCGGCGCGCCGTATGATGACAGAAGCCCGCGCCGGTTTGAAGGGCTGTTTGTGCGGTCCCCGGACGCGTGGTAGGGTCGAGGCCGCCGATGAGCGAGATGGTCTGGATAGATGGTCGCGTCCACGCGCGCGAGGAAGCCAAGATCTCCGCCTTCGATCACGGCTTCCTGTATGGCGATTCGATCTACGAGACGATTCGCACCGCTCGCGGCCGGCCCTTTCTCCTGGACCGCCACCTCTCCCGGCTGAGACAGTCCGCCGCCATCGTGGAGATGGTGCTCAGCCGCGGGGACCGGTTCTTCGCGGACGCCATCACCAACACCCTCGCCGCGGTCGACCACCCCGAGAGCGCGATCCGGATCGTCGTGACCCGCGGTGTCGGTGACCTGGGTTACGAGCGACACCTTTGCGGCGCGCTGACCACCTTGATCTATGTCCGGCCGATGCCCTCCATTCGAGAGCCCGGCCCACGGCGGGGAGTGAGAATTGCCGTCGTGGACATCCGTCGAAACGATCGCAGTGCGGTCTCTCCGGCGGCGAAGACCAGCAACCTGCTCAACAACATCCTCGGGTCGTACCAGGCTCAGAAGCAGGGCGCCGAGGAGGGCATCATGCTCAACCGGGACGGCTACGTCGCCGAGGGCACCATGAGCAATCTGTTCATCGTCCGCCGGGAACGGGTACAGACCCCTCCCCTCGACGTGGGTATTCTGCCAGGCATCACTCGGGGATTCGTTCTCGACCTGGCTCGCTCGGCCGGCCTCGATGTCGTCGAGAGGCGATTTCGCCCAGACCAGCTCACCGCAGCGGACGAGGTCTTTCTGACCGGGACCACCAAGGGGATCCTCCCGGTGACCCGGGTCGATCGTCATGCGATCGGCGACGGCTCCCCCGGGCCGATCACGCGCCGATTGATTCACCTGTTCGACGCCGCCGAGGATGAGATCGTCGCCGGAGGCGATGCCGCATCGCCGGCTGACGCGGAGACGAAGCGCCCGGCGCCATCGGGAGTGAAACGCAGGTAGCGCTCATCCCGACGCCAGTCGGGCAGGACCCAGACATGCCCTCCGTCGACGTCTATCGACATTTCCCGGTGGAAGTGCCCCAGCACGATCCCGTCGTGACCGGAACGGGCCGCCTGGCGGCCGAATGCCTCGAGAGTCGCCACCGGGATGGAGGACTTGTGCCGCCGGTTGGTTCCCCGTAGCCGCTTCTCGAGGTGGTTGGCCAGCCGCCGTCCCGCGACGGCCGGCAACAAACCCAGCCCCATCCGGACCGGCCACGAGCGGCTGCAAGCCCTCCAGACCCTGTAGGGGCGGTCAGCCTCGTTGACCAGATCCCCGTGCGCCACGAGCAGTCGCCGGGAACCGATTGATTCGGTGAGCGAGACGCCGGCGACCTCCACGAACGGATCTCCCGTCCAGTTCTCGCCGACGAAGTAGTCCCGATTGCCCTCCACATACTTGAACTCCACGCCGGCCCGTCGAACTTCCCGCAGCACGTCAAGAACCTGCGCCTGGGTCGGCGACAGAAAACGGCGGCGCGCGACCCAGACATTGAACAGGTCGCCGACGATGACACAGGTCCGGGTCGTGCCCGCCAGCGACCGCAGGAAGCTCAGAAAAGCGCGAAGATCTGGATCGTCCTCGACGAGATGAACGTCTGCAACGAGGACCAGATCGGACATCGGGGGCTAGTTGCCACCCATATCGAGCATGCCGGCGGTCGGGTGGGGATGGTGCACCAGCAGGGCGTTGAACGCCGTGCGAACCCTGGCATTGCCGCCGGAGATCTCGGCGATGATGCTCTTCTTGCCGCGAATCTTGTGATTGCGCAGATAGACCACCACCGCATGCGCCCTGAGCAGAGCAGCGTTGAGCGTGCTCATCGCCGACTCGAGTTCCTCGACGCTCGCCTCGTCGGCGCGGGCGACGACATCGCTCGTATCGGCAAGAGCTGTCTCCTGTGCCCGGCGGGCCTCCCGGTAACGCTGGGCCTCGTCATCCTCGAGCACCGAGAGGTCCGCGGCCGAGACGACATCCACCTTCGCGGACCCGGAGCCGGCCGCGTTTTCCGGCCCGGAACTGCACCCGGCGACCCAGACCAGCGGCAGGACACACAGAAGGCAGCTAGAGATCTTCGGACGCATCGCCGCGAATCGTACCAGAGGCGACAGGCGGTATCAATGCGTCGAGACAGGCAGGGTCACCCCTGACATACGCCGCCCGAAAGTCGGCGAGACGGCCGGCGCTGATGGCCGCGCGGGACGCGGCCATCAGTCGCTGATAGTGCGTCAGGTTATGGAGGGTGTTGAGGCGCAGGCCGTAGATCTCGCCTGCCATGAAGAGGTGCCGGAGGTAGGCGCGGGAATGGTGCGTGCAGGCGTCACACGGACACCCGGTCTCCACCGGCGCGGCGTCCTCCCGGTGGTGACTGTTCCGGATCTGGACACGCCCACCCGCCACGAACAGCGTGCCGTTTCTTGCGTTGCGTGTCGGCATGACGCAATCGAAGAGGTCCATGCCGTACCCGATCATTTCCAGGAGGTCCCCGGGCGAGCCGACGCCCATCAGGTAGCGTGGACCGGCGGGGGGAAGCCAGGCCGCCGTGCTCGCCACGATCCGGGCGACCTCCTCTCGCGACTCTCCCACGCTGACGCCCCCGATGGCCACCCCATCGAATCCCGTGGCCAGAGTGCGCTCGACGGATTCGCGGCGCAGGTCCTCGAACAGGCCGCCCTGCACGATGCCGAAGAGCGCCGCCGGTCCCCGGCGCGCGGCCAGGCAGCGCTCTCCCCAGGCCGCGCTGCGTATCATGGCTCGCGCCGCGGCATCCCGATCCCCCGGCTGCCCGGTGCATTCATCGAGCGCCATGATCACGTCGCTGCCCAGGTCCTCCTGGGCGGCGACACTGGACGCGGGGGTCAGCTCGATGCGAGAGCCATCCAGATGAGATCGAAACACCACACCCGAATCGTCGATGCACCGGCGCGAGGCAAGGCTGAAGACCTGGTAGCCCCCGGAATCGGTCAGGATGGGACCGTCCCATCCACCGAAGATGTGCAGACCACCGAGCTTCCGGATCGTGGCCGTGCCGGGTCGAACGATCAGGTGGTAGGTGTTGGCGAGGATCATGCCCGCACCGGTGGTGCGCACCTCGGAAGGGGAGACCGCCTTGACCGCCGCGGACGTGCCGACCGGCATGAAGGCCGGTGTCTCGACCGCACCCCTCGGCGTGTGGAGCGTGGCACGCCGCGCCCCGCACGGATCCGTGGCGGTGATCTGAAACCGGTACCCGGATCTCATCGGCCGGCCTCCCCGGCCGGGAGGATGAGCATCGCATCGCCGTAGGAGTAGAACCGATAGGCGTGCCGGACAGCGGCCCGATACGCATCGAGGACCGCTTCCCTGGATGCGAAGGCGCTCACCAGCATCAGCAGGGTGGACCGCGGCAGATGGAAGTTCGTCAGAAGAGCATCGACGACCCGGAAGGAATGGCCGGGCGTGACGAACAGACGGCAATCGCCTTCCCCGGATCTCACCCGCCCTCCGTCGACGGCGCAGGCCTCCAGGACGCGGACCACGGTCGTGCCACAGGCGACCACCCGTCCCCCGTTCTCCCGCGTCCGGCGGATCGACGTCGCCGTGCTCGCCGGCAAGCTGAAGCGCTCCGATACGAGGACATGATCCTCCACGCGGGCCTCACTCACCGGACGGAAGGTCCCGGGACCGACAAGCAGGGTCAGCGTGGACACCGCGATGTCCCGGGCGGCCAGATCGGCCAGCACGTCGGCGGTGAAATGCAGCCCGGCCGTCGGCGCCGCCACGGCACCCGGGCAGGCCGCGAAGATCGTCTGGTAACGCGCCCGATCGTCCGGCGACGGCGGACCGGTCGGGTCCCGCCGGATGTACGGCGGCAACGGCATCCGCCCGCAGGCTTCAAGGAGGCGGGCCACCGTCGACCCGTGCCCGGCACCGCCCCGGCCGGCAGCGGCCCGGAACGCGACCACGGCCTCGCCGTGTTCCCTCTCCTCGACAATGGCGGCGGCCATCCCGTCGGGCAGGGACACCCACTGACCGAGGCGCGGCCGGCGCGACGCTCGCAGGAGACAGAACCAGTGTTCCTGGCCTGATGGGGCGGGCCAACCGATGGCCGGCCGCATCACCAGGAACTCGACCCGCCCGCCGGTCGCCTTCTGTCCCCACAGCCGACAGGGTACGACCTGCGCATCGTTGACCACGACGAGATCTCCCGGTCGCAGAAACTCGGCGAACTCTCGAAAGCGGTGATGAGACCATCGTCCGCCGGAACGATCCATCACCAGCATCCGCGAAGCATCCCGGCGTTCCGGCGGCGACTGGGCAATGGACGCAGGAGGCAACACGTAGTCGAACAGGGAGACATCCATGACGCGTTCAGGATCGACCGCGGGACGGGCCGACCGTGGCGAGGAAGCCTTTCAGTCGGTCGATGATCGCGCGGGATCGTGACGCCGCTCCTTCCATGGGCGACGGGGCCACGCCTTGGTCCAGGGAGCCCTCCACGGCCGGCGGAACCACGCCGTGGTCGAGGGGGTCGTCCACGCCGGCGCCGGCGAAGCCCTCCCGTCGCAGCCGGCACGAGTCACATCGGCGGCAGGGGACGCTCTCGCTGCGATAGCAGGACCAGGTGAGATGAAACGGCAGGCCGAGGGCCACGCCGGAGCGAACGATCTCCGCCTTGCTGGCGTGGATCACAGGAGTGAGCAGTCGCACATGCGTGGTCGGCCGCGTGCCCTCATCGACGGCTCGCGCGAACGCATCGCAGAACGCCTGCCGGCAGTCTGGATAACCGGAGGAGTCCTCCTCGACCGCTCCGATAATGACCGCCTCCGCACCGAGCGCCTCGGCCCAGGACACGGCCGCCGCCAGGAGGTTGGCGTTGCGAAACGGCACGTAGGTGACCGGGATCGTCTCCGATGCAGGCGAGGCGTCCGGCACCGGAATGCCGGGGTCGGTGAGGGCCGAACCACCGATGCGAGCCAGGTACCCGAGGTCGATCACGAGACGGTGCGTCGCCTCGAAGTGATGGGCGAGGGCACCGAAGCAGACGCGTTCCCGGTTGGCGGTGCGCTGGCGGTAGGTGGCGTGCAGGCACGCGAGCCGGTACGTCCGGGCAGCAGTCGCCGCCGCGACGGCGGAGTCCATGCCACCGGACAGCAGCACCACCGCCAGTGGCCGCTGTCTGCCGTCTCTGCCCGTCACCGCCATGCTCTCTCCCGCTTCCCTCCCGGCGCCTCCTCGTGCGCCGTCCCGGCCGGGAACTCCTGATTGTAGTGTGTCGCTCTACACGCCGCGGGTGGCGTGCGGCCACAGGATCTTGTGAATCTGGAGATTGAGGCGCACCGGCAGGTGCTCGGCCAGGATCCACTTCGCCAGCACGGCGGCGTCCAGGCGTCCCCAGGCCGGCGAGAAGAGAACCGGACAGACGTCCACCAGCGCCCGACCGCGGCTGCGCCGCGAGGAGAGCACCGCACAGGCCCAGTCGAAGTCGGACCGGTCGGCCAGCACGATCTTCACCTCGTCGGCAGGCCGCAGGAGGTCCAGGTTCTCCCACCGGTTGCGCGCCATCATGCCACTCGCCGGGGCCTTGATATCCAGGATCACGCTGGTGGCAGCGCGCGCCCGACCGATGTCCACATGCCCGCCGGTCTCGACCATCACCGCCGATGCCACGCCCGTCAGGCTGCGGAGCAGCTCGTCCACGCCGTCCTGTTCCAGCGGCTCACCGCCGGTGACGAGGACCAGACCGGCGCCCAGTTCGCGGACCCGTGCGATGATGGCATCCAGTGCCATCGGCGTCCCGCCGGTGAAGGCGTAGGCAGTGTCACACCACACACAGCGAAGACCACAACCGGTCAACCTGACGAGGGTGCAGATCTCGCCGGCGCGGGTCGATTCCCCGGATACGCTGCGATAGATCTCGGTGACCATGAAACGCGGCGGCCGCGCCGTTCCGGGCGGCTGATGTCCCGCCCTCATCCGGCCCGGCGCCGCCGCATTCCGGGCTTCCGGCCGCCGGCAAGCCGACGCAGAACGCGCAGGTTCTGCACATCTTCCTGCAACTCCGGCCCCTTGGGTGTTTCCAGGATCAGGGGCAAGTGCCGCGTACGCGGATCATTGACCAGATGATAGAACGGCAACAGTCCCATCTCGCCGTCGCCCAGTCCGGCGTGGCGGTCCACACGGCAGCCGAGCCCCTTCTTCGAATCGTTCACATGCACCGCGACCAGGCGATTCAGCCCCACGAGCCGGTCGAATTCATCCAGCGTCTCGTTCCACCCCTCGTCGGTGTGGATCGGATACCCGGCAGCGAAGACGTGGCAGGTATCGAGACAGACGGCGGCGCGGTCCGGGGCATCCAGCCGGTCGAGAATGGCGCGCAGGTGCTCGAATCTGTGCCCCAGAGTGGTCCCCTGGCCGGCGTGGGTCTCCGCCGCCGTGATCACGGCGCACGACCGGGTGGCCGCGTGCGCCCGGTTCAGGGCCCGGGAGATCCGCTCCAGACCTGCCGCCTCCCCCGACCCCACATGCGCGCCGGGATGGAACACCACCGTCGAGACTCCCAGCCGATGGCAGCGCCGGATCTCGTCGATGAACGCCTCCACCGAGCGGTCCCAGAGTGCGGCATCCGGGCTCGCCAGATTGATCAGGTACGAGTCGTGGGACACCACGAACCGGATCCCGTGGGACTCGAGACCGGCCCTGAAGCGGAGCACCTCATCATCCGGGATCTTTCGGGCTCGCCACTGGTTGGACGACTTGGTGAAGATCTGCGTGGCCGTGCAGCCCACCGACCCGGCCCGCTCCACCGCACGGTCGAGCCCGCCGGCGATGCTCATGTGCGCTCCCACGACCAGAGCGCCGGATCCGGCCGCATGCTTCCGGGTTGAACTCAAGCCGACCGCCCTACTCTTTGATGATGGTGCCAAGGATGGTGTGGAATCCGTCGAGCCAGACGCGCTTCGGCTTGCTCGGCAGCTTGATCTGGAACTCGTGGTTCGCCTTCAGCACCACCTGGTTGCGCACCACCGGGTTCTTCCCCCCGAGATCGTAGAACACCGGCATGAGCACCTGCTTGAAGTGGGCGGCATCGTCCTGCACGATTCTCCCGGTGAGGACATAGCCGCCGTCCTCGGCCTTCTTGACGTCATAGGAGAAGCGAAAGGTCGGCTCGCCGTTCAGATAGAACCACTGGTCGAAGAACCAGTCCATCGAGCCTCCGACCACGGCCTCGACATCCTTCATGAGCATGCGCGTGGTCGCCATCTGGCCATCATGTTCCTTCAGGAACCGCTGCATCGCCTCGACATACTTGTCATGTCCTATGGTCATGCGCAGCATGTGCACGACGTACGCCCCCTTGTTGTAGATGAGGTTCGTGCGTGCCTTGCCGGCGACCAGCGCGGTCTTGTGGCGCACCAGATTCGCGGCGGCAATGGGAAAACCGAACTCGTCACCGTCCTTCGCGCCGTCACGCCAGCGGTTGAGCTTGTCCTGGAACTTCTTGTCGCCGTCGATCTGCATGGCATACAGCCCCGCCGCGTACTCGGTGAAGGCCTCGGAGAGCCACTGGTCCTCATCCCGGGCCCAGACCACCCGGTGCCCCCACCACTGGTGCCCCAGCTCATGGGCGAAGAAATCGTGGTAGTAGGGCGAGCGTAGATTGCCCTCGCGGCCCGCACCCTGCCCGCTACCCTGATTGAAACGCGTCAGAAGCTCCGCCACCTTGCCGGTGGGCAGGAAGGCATCGCCGGTCAGAAACAGGATGCCGGGTGGCGCCTGTCCGAAGCCGATGAACGGCGCCATCTGGGTGATGTCCAGTCGATCATAGGGAAACGGACCGTAGAGCGTCTCGAACAGCTTCATGATGGTCTTCGACTCCTCCAGGATGGATTTCGTCTTGGTCGTGCCGCGAAAATCCCCCAGAGGATTGGCGTAGACCCCGATGGTGACCGGCTTTCCTGTGAGGCGCTCGTAGGTGCCCTCCTTCGACTGGAAGCGCCCGAAGATCAGACTCGGAAAGACGATGGGCGTCTTGCTGGCCCAGTGCGTGACGTTGGCGCCACCCTCCTCTCGACTGTCCAGGAGGTCCCCGGAGGCGATGGCGGTCAGCGGCTTCTTCACCCGGATGGTCCAGTCGGTGGTGTACCGGCCGCCGAGATATCCGTGGCGCGGGAACCAGTCGAACGTGTTGACGATCGTCCAGCTCTGCCGGCTGACCTGGGTGAGGATCTCCTCGGCCGCCTTGAAGCGCAGCGCCGTCGCCTCGCCCGGTGCCGCGGGTCGGCGAAGTCGCACCAGCACGACGTCCCGCGTGTGGAGGAAAGGAAGCTCGTTGCCCTCGGCGTCGGTCACTGACTCGAGGTGAACCGGGTGCCCCTTCTGATCGTTCCACCAGTACGGTGGCAGGTTGTTGATGAAGTTGAACGGCACCAGGGCCAGGGGTTGAGCCCGCGGCGTGAAGGTGATCTTGGCGTCGATGCGGATGGCGTCGGTCGATTGCAGGTCGATGTCCATCGTCACGTCGTTGACGTCGAGCAGTGCCTTGGTATCCGCCTCCACATCGCCGTCCCAGTGGCCGCCCTTGTCATACTCGGCGGCGCGGTCGTAACCGGTCCAGGTGAGGCCGTCCTGCTGGATCCCCGAGACCGTCTCGTGAGTGCCGATCCAGACCTCCTGCGGCCTGCCGCCGAACTCGGCGTAGGTGAGCCATCGAGGACCGAGATCGAACTCCGCGATGAAGAAAGCGTACTCATCGATGCCGTTCTCCACCTGGATGAAGAAATCGTTCTCGAGATTGATCATCTCCATCTCGTCAGGCGGGACGTTGGCAAAATTCAACGTCCGCGCGGCGAACTTCTTCGCCGCGGCTGCCGCTCCCTCCCCGCCGCCATCCTGCATGAGCGGTTCGATCGTCTCCTCCAGACCGTCGGAGAACCGGAGCCAGACATCGTGGACCTTCGCCGCGAACACATCGAAATTCTTCTCCCCGGGGCCCGGCCGCACGATCACCTTCGACGAGATCGACCCGGGAAACGACACCCCTTGATTCTTTCCCGACAGGGTCGCCCGCAGCATCTGACGTCCGGCCAGCCCGTGGGCCGTCATGGTGACGGTGGCATCCCCGACGAAGTACGCCCCGGTGATGCGGTCGAGGAAGGGCTGTGCCAGCCAGATGCGGCCGGACTCGAGGACCAGCGTCATGCCCTCCCGCTTGATCGTCATCTGGCTCACCGGCGCCGACCTCGAGGTGTCGAGTTCCACCTGCCGGAACTGCCAGAAGGCACTGGTCAGATCCTTGTCGGGCGCGGCAACCGCAGGATCCGGCACCAACGCGAGCAGACAGAAGGCGAGAGTGGCGAGGATGGCCGCGGGTGCCAAGCCAGAGCGCCGGACAAGAAGCGACCGATCATCGAGAGACGGGCTGAACCAGATCGACATGGCACTCCCCTCATGGGTTGAACGGGATTGATCCGACAGAAACAGCATTCTACCGGCACCGGACCGGCGGGTTCAACCAACCAGAATGCAGGCGATGTTCCCTGCGATCGACGTCCCGGCCGGCCCGCGACACCGTTGACCGGACACGCATGCCGACAGTACGGTGAACCGATGACAGTCAGGACTCGACTCGCGATGAAGGCCGCCCTCTGCGCCGGGGTGCTGTCGCTGGCCGCGGGAGTCCTCGCCTGTGATGCCACCCCGTCCTCGCCGGCGTCATCCCGCTCCAGGGCACCTGATGGCGACGAACTTGCCGAGCAGCCTGCCTCCGTCACCCGGCGCCAGCCTGGCCCCGGCGGGATCGCGGCAACACCGTCGGCCGACCCGATGGTGCCCGGGAATGAGGATCAGCTCCTCCCGCTGCTGCGTCCCGGGAGGGTCCTTCACTTCCGCGGGCGGAGCAGCCTGGATGCCTCCCAACCCGCCGGCCCTCTGCGTCCATCGGTCGGCAACGTCTTCTCGACCATCCGGTGGCTGGGCACCGAGCCGGACGGCCGGTGGCTCCTGGCGCGTGAGTCGTTCCCGTACTCGGCGGCCAGCCGGACGGCCGCCGGGCTCTCGGCCCCGAGCGAGCGCCGGCGCGAAACCCTGCGCGTCGACCCGGCGATCTTCCTGGTGGAGCGGGTCTCGACGACGGTCGAACCCCGGCGGAGTCGGAACCGATGGGGACCGCCGGCTCCTCTGGTGTTCACCAGCGACGGATTCGGATTGAATCTCCCGGCCCGCCGCCAGATCGGGTTGCACACTCTCACCGTGCCACGCACCCTGTTTCGAACCCTGGCTGCCGGGGAGGAGATCACCCGATCGTTCGATTTCTTTCTCGTGATCGCAGACCCCCGACGGGATCGCACCATCGTCCCGGCGGCCGGCGATCGAGTGCCTCCCGGCGCGGAGCGTCACGTCGCCGGACGGATGCTCCTGCGTCCTCTGGGCCGGGAGCCGTTCCGGACCGACCGCCGCTTCTCGTCGCCTCCGCCGGTTCCGGACAGAAACAGCCCGCCACCTGTGGGCAGACCGGATGAGCGGGTCAGCCTGCCGGCGCTGCGGATCCGGGTGGAGGTCGACCTGACGATCGAACCCGCGGACGGGCGTCGGGGAACCCGCCGTAAACGGCAGGATCGTCTCATCTGGACGGTTCTGGACGTGGAATCCGAACCGTGGATGCTCTCGTGGGAGGGTCTGGTGCGGACATGGGCGGGCGATCCATCCGATCCGGACCTGCGCGAGGCCTCCTTTTCACAGGAACTGTCCCGCATCGAGGACACGGTCCAGCCTTGACGGGTGCCAGACCCCACCGTAGACTTCTGAGGAACCGACAGCACCACGTCACCGCCGCTCCGACTCCCCCTCGAAGGAGTGTTTTCATGCGATTCAGGACCCACATCGGCCGTGCCAGCTGGGTGGCCGTCATGGCCTTCTGTCTGGTCGGCGGCGCTCTCATCGCCTCCCCGCAGCAGAAGAAGGACAGCGAACCCGCCGAGGGAAAGAAGTCCACCCCGGCGGCGGAAAAACAGGCGCCCCCGGCCGGCGAGCCGTCCCGTCCGGACGCCACCCCGACAGGCAACGCCGACGGCGCCAAGGCCCCGAAACCGGGCAAGGCCACGAAGAAGGATGGCGAGCAGGCCACGCCGCCTGCCGACGAGCCGTATCTCAACACGGCGGCCACCGCGGCGGGCATTCTCCGGTCCAAGGGCGAGGTGATTTCGCAGAAAGGCGACCTCAAGATCGCGGTCGACAACAATTTCTTCACCGAGTTTCCCGGGTTCGACCTCTCCCATCTGTCGGAGAATCAGCACGAGGCGCTGGTCAAGAAGGCCAACAGCGTGTACTGCACGTGCGGCTGCCGGGGCGACACGGTGGCGCGCTGCGTGACCCTGGATGCCTCGTGCCAGGTCGCCCGGAAGATGCTGCAGAAGATGCTTGACGACGTCGCAGCCTCCACCCCGTCGGCACCGGCCCCTCCCAAGTCCGACTGACCCGGGTCTCCCCTTCTCCGCCTCCATTCCCCGGCGAGGTGCGCCACGCTCCCGATCCGGCCATGCTCCGTGTTAGGATGACACTCTTCACGACAGCATGACGGGGGAGTGAGCCATGAAGGTTTTCGACACAGCCGACATCCGGAACGTCGGATTCATCGGCCACGGGGATAGCGGCAAGACCACTCTGATCTCATCACTGCTCAACGCAAGCGGCGCCGTGAAGCGACTCGGCTCCGTGGACGAGGGCACGGCTGTCACCGACTTCGACCCCGAGGAGATCGAGCGCAAGATCTCCCTGGCCACAGCCCTCGCCCACTGCGAATGGGCCGGCAAGCGCATCAACCTGATCGACACACCGGGCGATTCGGCCTTCGTCCACGAGGCCAGTGGCGCGCTGAAGGTCTCGGACGTGGCCCTCTCTGTGGTCTGCGGCGTGGCGGGCGTGGAGGTGCAGACCGAGAAGACGTGGCGATTCGCCTCCGACCACCGCACTGTCCACGCCATCGTGGTGAACAAGCTCGACCGCGAACGGGCAGACTTCGACCGCACCGTCGCGTCTCTTCAGACGTCGTTCGGACGCGAGGTCGTTCCGGTGCAGTTGCCGATCGGCAAGGAGGCGGCGTTCCGTGGCGTCGTCGACCTGGTGTCGATGAAGGCGTACACCTATGCGGCTGACGGATCCGGCAACGGGAGCGAAGGCGACATTCCTGCCGACCTCGAGGAGGCGGCCACTGGCGCCCGGCAATCGCTGGTCGAGCTGGTCGCGGAGTCCAACGACTCCCTGCTCGAGAAGTTCTTCGAGGAGGGCGAACTCGGCCAGGACGATCTGGTCTCCGGCCTGCGCAGTGCCATCCAGCGCGGCAAGATCATCCCGGCACTTGCCGTTGCCGGTCTGACGGGAGTCGGTGTGGACCGCGTGGCCACGACCATCGTCACGTTGTTCCCGTCGCCTGACCAGCGCGCGCCGTTCGCCGGCAAGAACCCGACCACCCAGGAGACCGGCACCCGGGGCGCCGGCGACGACGAGCCGTTGTGCCTGTTCGTGTTCAAGACGATGGCCGACCCGTTCGCCGGCCGCATCTCCCTGTTCCGCGTCATCTCCGGGACGGCCACCAACGATGCCATCGTGCACAATTTCACCCACGACTCCACCGAGAAGCTGAGTAACCTGTCCATCGTCCAGGGCAAGGATCTCGAGAAGGTGGCCGAGCTCAGGGCCGGTGACCTCGGGGCCATCGCGAAGCTGAAATCCACCACGACCGGCGACACCCTCGGCGCCGCCGAGAGTCCGTTCGCGGTGGACCCGGTGGCGCTCGCCGAGGGTGTGATCTCCTTCGCCATCACGCCGAAGTCGAGGGGCGACGAGGACAAGCTCAGCAACGTCCTCGCCCGTCTCGTCGAGGAAGACCCGGGCCTGCACACCAGTCGCGACCCCCAGACCCACGAGTTCCTGCTCTCCGGAAGCGGACAGAAACACGTCGAGGTCACTCTCGCCAAGATGAAGCACAAGTTCGGCGTGGACTGCGAGCTGCATCCACCCAAGGTTCCGTACCGCGAGACCATCAAGAAGCGCGCCGAGGCCGGCGCCCGGCACAAGAAACAGACAGGCGGCCATGGTCAGTTCGCCGAGTGCAAGATCGCCGTCGAGCCCCTGGAGAAGGGCAGCGGCTACGAGTTCGTCGACAAGATCTTCGGCGGTTCCATCAGCCAGGGCTATCGTCCGGCGGTGGACAAGGGCATCCGTGAGGCGGCAGCGAAGGGGTACGTGGCCGGGTATCCGATGAGCGACTTTCGCGTCACGCTGCTCGACGGCAAGGAACACCCCGTGGACTCGTCCGAGATGGCGTTCAAGATCGCCGCCTCCATGGCCTTCAAGGAGTGCATGCAGCACGCCAGGCCGACACTGCTCGAGCCGATCATGAGCGTCGAGATCGAGACCACCGAGGAATTCATGGGCGACATCATGGGCGACCTCAACTCCCGCCGGGGTCGCGTTCAGGGCATGGACACCGTCGGCAACGGCCAGGTCATCCGCGCCCAGGTTCCCATGGCCGAGATCCTGACCTACGCCCAGACGCTCAAGTCGATCACCGGCGGCCGGGGCTCGTTCCACCTCAGCCTCTCCCATTACGAGGAGGTCCCCGCCGAGACCCAGAAGAAGCTGATCGCCCAGCGGCAGGCGGCCGATGCCGCCAGCTGAACCGCTCACCGGCTCCCGCCCGTGGGTGTGGATCGAGGACGTCGGAAGGCACGTCGGCGAGACCATCCGGGTGCGCGGCTGGGTCTACCACAGGCGATCGTCAGGCAAGATCCGCTTCGTGGTGCTGCGAGACGGGACCGGCTATCTCCAGGGTGTTGCCGCCGTCAAGGACGTGACGGCGGCCGCGTGGGAGGTCCTGGAGTCTCTCACCCAGGAAGCCTCGGTCGAGATCACCGGCAGCGTCCGGGAGGATGCCCGGTCGAGCGGCGGTGTCGAGCTCGGCATCGAGGACGTGCGCCTCATCAGCGCCGCTGCGGACTACCCGATCCAGCCGAAGGAACACGGGGTGGAGTTTCTGCTCGACCACCGGCACCTGTGGCTGCGCTCGAAGCGGCAACATGCGGTCATCCGTGTGCGCAGTGAGGTCGCCCGGGCCTGTCGTGACTACTTCTTCGAGCGGGGGTACACGCTCATCGATTCGCCCATCCTGACCCCGGCGGCATGTGAAGGCACGACCACGCTGTTCGCCACCGATTACTTCGGCGAGCCGGCCTTCCTGACTCAGTCCGGACAGCTCTACCTCGAGCCCGCCTGCATGGCCTTCGGCAAGGTCTTCTGTTTTGGCCCGACGTTCCGCGCCGAGAAGTCCAAGACCCGCCGTCATCTCACCGAGTTCTGGATGATCGAGCCCGAGGTGGCGTTTCTGGATCTGGACGGCCTTCTCGACCTGGCCGAGGACTTCGTCTCCACGGTGATCGGCCGCGTCATCGAGACCCGGCGGGACGAACTCGACATCCTGGAACGGGACATCAGCAAGCTCGAGGCGATCACCCCACCGTTTCCGCGCCTGCGCTACAGCGAGGCCGCACAGATCCTGGCGAAGAAGGCCGCCGACAATCCGGAGCTGGCTCTCGAACCCGGTGACGACTTCGGTGCGCCGCACGAGAGCGCCCTGGTGGAGGGGCTCGACCGCCCCCTGCTGGTCACGCACTACCCGGCGCGGGTGAAGGCCTTCTACATGCAGCCTGACGAGCAGGACCCGACGCTGGCCCGGTGCGTCGACATGCTGGCGCCGGAAGGCTACGGGGAGATCATCGGAGGAAGCCAGCGGATTCACGATCCCGAACTCCTGCTGGCACGCATCCGCGAGCACGAACTCCCCGAGAAGGCGTTCAGCTGGTACCTCGACATTCGCCGCTTCGGGACCGTGCCCCACTCGGGGTTCGGCCTGGGACTGGAGCGCCTGGTCACGTGGATCACCGGCATTCACCATCTGAGAGAGACCATCCCATACCCCCGCATGATCCACCGGCTGTTCCCGTGATCCCGCCGGGTCCCGCCGGGTCGCACGCTCCTGCTCGTCGGTGCCGGCCATGACCCGCGTCCTCGAGCCTCCGTCCGCCGGATCCATCGATGCGGCGCGCGCGCGCCTGCGCGGGATCAGCCTGCGCACGCCGCTGATCCCCCTGGCGATCGACGAGGCCCCGGCCCAGATCTGGCTGAAGCTGGAGAACCTGCAACCGATCGGCTCGTTCAAGATCCGGGGCGCCGGCAACGCCATGGCCGCCGCCGACCCTGCCGACCTGGCGGGTGGCGTCTACACGGCCAGTGCCGGAAACATGGCGCAGGGAGTGGCCTGGAACGCCCGTCGCCTGGGCGTACGCTGTCGGGTCATCGTGCCGGATCACGCGCCGCAGACGAAGGTCGACGCCATCCGGAGACTTGGCGGCGAGGTGGTGAAGGTGTCGTTCGACGACTGGTGGCAGATCATCGTGACGCACCACAGCCGCGGCGAGGAGGGCCTCTTCATTCACCCGGTCTGCTCCCCCGAGGTGATCGCCGGGAACGCGACCATCGGGTCGGAGATCCTGGAGGATCTTCCGGACGTCGACAGCGTGGTGGTCCCGTACGGAGGTGGAGGCCTGAGCGCGGGCATCGCCGCGGCGATCAAGGCACGACGACCCGAGGTGAAGATCCTCGCCTGCGAGGTCGAGACCGCCGCACCGCTGGCCGCATCGCTGGCCGCCGGGGAGGCGCGGGAGATCGAGCATCGCGCCAGCTTCGTCGACGGCATCGGCGGCCGGAGCACTCTCGCCGAGATGTGGCCGCTGGTCAGCCAGCTCCTCGACGGCTCTCTGGTCCAGACGCTGGACGACGTGGCCGGCGCCATCCGGCTGCTGGCCCGCCGTCAGCACGTCATCGCGGAGGGCGCCGGCGCCACGTCCGTCGCAGCGGCGCTGAACGGAGAGGCCGGGACGGGCCGGGTGGTCTGCGTCGTCTCCGGCGGGAACATCGACGCCCGCGTGCTGTGTCGGATCCTCGCCGGCGAGACGCCCGACTGATCGGTCGATTGCCGGGCCGGAGGGCCCGGCGTCAGCACCCCGCCGGCAGGAGTTGCCGGACGCGCGCGACGACCCCGGCGGGCGTGAAACCGAACCGTTCCATCAGCACGGGTCCAGGCGCCGACGCCCCGAATCGATCGAGACAGAGACAGCCACCGGCCGGACCGACGAACCGGTCCCAGCCGAGCGACGCTCCGGCCTCGATGGCCAGGCGCACAGGCACCTGCGGCGGCAGGACGCTCTCACGATAGTCGGCGGGCTGGCGGTCGAAGAGTTCCCACGAGGGAAACGACACGACGCGGGTGGGTACGCCGCCGGCCTCGAGCTCCCGGCGGGCGCTCAGGGCCAGCGACACCTCCGAACCGCTGGCCATCAGGATCGCCGCAGGCGTGCCACTCGCCTCCGCCAGGACATAGGCGCCTCTCTCCACACCCACCGAGGCATCCGGCCTGTCGCGGGCAAGCACCGGAAGCTTCTGGCGACTCAGGACCAGGGCGGTGGGATGGTCCCGGTGCCTCAGTGCCTCGCGCCAGGCCTCGACGGTCTCCACGGCATCCGCCGGGCGGATCACGACCAGGCCGGGGATGGCTCGCAGCGAGGCGAGCTGCTCGATCGGCTGATGGGTCGGACCATCCTCACCCACACCGATGGAATCGTGACTGAACACGTAGATCACGCCCAGCCCGGAGAGAGCCGCGAGACGGATGGCCGGGCGCATGTAGTCGGAGAAGATCAGAAACGTGGCTCCGAACGGGATGAACCCTCGATGCAGGGCCACGCCGTTGAGGATCGCCCCCATGCCGTGCTCCCGCACCCCGAAGTGCAGGATGCGACCCTCGAACGCTCCGGCCTGGATCGAACCGCCGTCTGGAATGTCGGTCCTGTTGGAGCCGGCCAGATCCGCCGACCCTCCGACCAGGGTCGGGATCGCCGGTGCCACGGCCGCGATCACGCGGCCGGAGGCGGTCCGGGTGGCCATGTCGTCCGTGTCGGCTGCAAACGCCGGCAGCGCAGACTCCCATCCGGCGGGCAACGGGGAAGCCGTGGCCGCATCGAACGCGGCGGCCGCTTCCGGGTCAGCGGCAGCCAGTGCCGCCCGCCGCGTCTCCCACTCGCGCCGGCCGGCGCACCCGCGGGCGGCCTGCTCGCGCAGGGGCGCGCCGGCCGCCTCCGGGACGACGAACGTCTCATCCGGCTGCCACCCCATTCCCTCCTTGGTCGCGGCCACCTCGGCCGCGCCCAGGGGCGACCCGTGAGATGCGGCGGTTCCTTCCTTGGTGGGAGCGCCACGGGCGATCCGGGTGCGAGCGGCGATCAGGCTGGGGCGTTGCGTCTCCTCGATGGCCGCCGCAAGCGCGGTCTCGATCTGTGCGGGATCGTGTCCGTCGATCGACTGAACATGCCAGCCGTATGCTCGGTAGCGGGCGACGACATCCTCACCGAAGGCGAGGGAGGTCGCGCCGTCGATGGTGATGCGATTGTCGTCATAGATGACGCAGAGACGGTCCAGCGCCAGGTGACCGGCGGTGGACGATGCCTCGGACGCCACGCCCTCCATCATGTCGCCGTCGGAGGCCACAACCCAGGTCCGGTGATCGACCAGGACATGCCCGTCTCGATTGAAGCGGGCCGCCAGGAGTCTCTCGGCGACGGCCATGCCCACGCCGTTGCCGACGCCTTGCCCGAGCGGGCCGGTCGTCGCCTCCACGCCCGGCGTCCGCCCGAACTCGGGGTGTCCCGGTGTGATCGAGCCCCATTGCCGGAACCGGCGCAGGTCGTCGCAGGAGACGGCAAAGCCCGACAGATGCAGCAACGCATAGAGCAGCATGGAGGCGTGGCCACACGACAGGATGAATCGGTCCCGGTCCGGCCAGTCCGGCGCCGTCGGATCGAACCGGAGGAACCGCGACCACAGGATCAACCCGACGTCAGCGAGACCCATCGGTGCGCCCGGGTGCCCCGAACCGGCCTTCTCCACGGCATCCATGGCCAGGGCCCGGATGGTCTGCACGCAGAGCTCGTCAGCCGCAGTGTAGGTCGATGTCACGGCGTGGTTGTCTGGCCGGGTCGCCGTCACGTCAGGCCCGGGCGCGGGGGACGGGCAGCGTCCAGGAGATCTCGTACTGACACACGGCATCCCCCCGGGCGCGACACCGGACATGGTCCACCTCGACGTTCTCGCCCCCGCAGATCTCCACGGCCCGCTGATGCCAGCCGATCACGGTGTAGCAATCGGCCTCCGAGAATCCCTCGCTGTCGAAGGTGGTCAGCCGGCATGAGTTCTCGCCGGTCTGCTCGTAGGTCCGGTGGCCCGTATCGTAGTAGAGCTGGTAGATCGCCGGCGCCCGCCGGAGCAGGCCGTGAGGATCGCCCGCATGGACGAAGACCGAGTGGACTCCGGCCAGGTTCACATCCGCCGACTGGAAACCGAGCCGGAGGAAGGTGTCCGCCGCGCCCTTTCCCAGGACGTTCATGACAGCCGAGTCGATCCGTTCGCCCAGATCGAATGTGTACCACTGGGCCGGCAAGAGCTTCGTGGTGACTCGCCGGTCTTCTTCCGAAAGGGCGTCGAGAAGGCGGGCCAGGCCCTCCTCTCCGAACTGTTCCCGGACGAAATCGAGCCGCGAAAGAAGAACGCTTCCCTTGACGTTCGACATGAGTCCCCGTGCAGACCGCAGGAGCCCGGACAGCAGGCGAACGCCACGTTAACGGCAAGACCGGGCAGCGGTCAAGCAGTTGCTAAGATGCCCCTCCTGCCCATGCAAGACAGCGACCTCCCAGCCTTCCGGCCTCCCCCCTGGCTCCGCGGATGCCACCGGCAGACGGTCGGCGGGGCCTTCCTCGCGCCGCCGGCCCTGCCGACCGCACGCCCTGCCGAGCGACTGACGGTCGATCTCGAGGACGGCGAGAAGCTGCTCCTCGTCCGGAACAGGCCGGCGGGCCGCCCGCGGGGTCGCCTCCTGCTGCTCCATGGACTCGGGGGGTGCGCGGAGTCACGGCACCTGCGCCACCTGACGGAGGCGGCGGTGCCCCGGGGGTGGGAGACCGTGCGGGTCAACGGGCGCGGCGCCGGTGAGGGGATGCCCCTCTCACCTCATATTCCCCATGCCGGCTGCTGGGCGGACGTGGCGGCGGTGATCGCCGCGTCTCCATTCTCCGACGCGGCGGCCGGTTCGCCGCTGATCGGCGTCGGCGTCTCCCTCGGGGGATCCATCCTGCTGTCCCATCTCGGACGGACCGGCGATGCCAGCGGGCTCGACGGCGCCATGGCGTTGAATCCGCCCACCGATCTCGCGTGGTCACTGGCCGAACTCGAGCGTCCGGCGAACAGCCTTTACCACCTCTACTACACGACCCTGCTGCGCCGCGACATGCGGCGGCGCGCGCGCCTCTACCCGGACCGCTATCGCCCTCCGGCCTGGGCCCGGCATCGATCCGTGCGCGCCATCGATGAAGCCTACGTCGCCGCCGACGCCGGGTTCACCTCCGCCGCGGCGTATTATGCCGGCTGTTCGGCATCGGACCACATGGCCGGCATCAAGACACCGACCTGGGTGCTCACGGCCCGGGACGACCCGTTCGTGCCGCTGGCAATGCTACGTCGCGATCTCGCCGGCGCCCCCGGCGTCCGGCTGACGGTCCAGCCTGCCGGCGGACATCTGGGTTACCTCGAGCGCCGGAACGGACGCCTGTCGTTCTGGGGGTCCCGCGCGGTCCTCGCCGGAGCGGCCATCCTGGCCGGGTCATGACGATGGCGCGGCCACACCTGGCGGCCGGCCGCGACCATCGGGCCCATCTGGTAACCTCGTGCATCTATCCCGTCAGTGTCGAATGTCACCGCCAGTGAGCAAGAATCGAAAGATCGGATTCGTCTCCCTCGGCTGTCCGAAGAACACGGTGGACAGCGAGGTCATGATCGGGCACCTCGGTGAGGCGGGAGCGGAGTTGACGACGCGCCCCGAAGAGGCCGATGTGATCGTGGTGAACACGTGCGGGTTCATCGATGCAGCGCGACGGGAATCGATCGATGCCATCCTCGAGGCCGTGCAGCACAAGACCGGCGGCCGCTGCCGGCGCGTCGTGGTCGCGGGCTGCATGGTGCAGCGCTACGGGACCGAACTGGCCCGCGAGATCCCGGAGGTCGACGCCTTCGTCGACCTCGATTCGCTGGCCTCCATAGCCACTGCCACGGGCCTGGCGGCCGGTGGGGCCTCCCTCGGATCCGGTTTGCCGGCCCTCCCCACCCATCCGGGTCCAGTCGGCCACATGAACCCGGGACCGCGGCCTGCAACCTACATTCATGATGCCGCGACGCCCCGACAACGGATCACACCCTCCTGGACCGCTTACATCAAGATCGCCGAGGGGTGCGACAACACCTGCGCGTTCTGTGCCATCCCGCGGTTCCGAGGTGCGTTCCGCTCACGCCCCCTGGCAGACATCGAGGCGGAGGCAAACCGGCTGGCCGCGGAGGGCGTGCGCGAGATCAACCTCATCGCGCAGGACTCGACCGCCTACGGTTCGGACATCGGCATGACGCAGGGCCCGGCCACACTGCTGACGGCGCTCTCCGGCATCGATGGCATTCGCTGGGTCCGCCTGTTCTACGTCTACCCGAACAAGCTGACCGAACGGTTGCTGGAGGTGATGGGCGAGAAGGAAACCGTGGCCCGATACGTCGACATCCCGCTGCAGCATGCCTCGCGTGACGTCCTGGCGCGGATGCGCCGGGGCGGGTCGGGAGAGACACATCTTCGCCTCCTCGAACGCATTCGCCGCGCCGTTCCCGGCGTCAGCATCCGCACCACGTTCATCGTCGGCTTTCCCGGAGAGACTGATGCCGACCACCGGCAAGTCCTCGACCTGGCGCGCGAGGCGCGATTCGATCACCTGGGTGTATTCACGTACAGTCATGAGGACCATACTCCGGCGGCGGATCTCGTCGATGACGTGCCCGGGGAGGTGAAGGACGAGCGCCAGAAGGAGCTGATGAAGCTGCAGGAAGGCATCGCCGACGAGATCCAGAAGCGCCGCCTCGGCAAGACCTTCCCGGTGCTGTGCGAGGGCGCCTGTGACGAGACCGATCACCTCCTGCAGGGGCGTCTCGAGGGACAGGCCCCGGACGTGGACGGCCGTGTCCTGATCAATGACGGTCACGCCCGGCCAGGCACGTTCGTCAACGTGCGGATCACCGGAACCTATCCGTTCGATCTCATCGGTCGAGTCGTCGGTCCGGCCTGAGCGGCGAGGAGCGTGTCATGAGGCCCGGTCGCCGCCTGCTGATCCTCCTTGCCACCGGATTCGGCTCGGGCTACTCCCCCATCATTCCCGGCACAGCCGGAACACTGGCCGCCCTTCCCGTCGCCTGGCTCGCCGGTCGATGGCTCTCACCCGCGGCGTTCACCGGCCTCGCCATCCTCTTCGTGGCGCCGGCCATTCTGGCCGCCGAGGTCGGCGGGCGGCACTTCCGCGCCAAGGACCCGGGCCACGTGGTGGTGGACGAGTGGGCGGGCCTGTTCGTCACGCTGGCGGGACACGGCATCGGCTGGCGGGAACTCCTGGTCGCCTTCTTCGCCTTCCGGCTGTTCGATATCGTCAAACCGTTTCCGGCCCGCCGGCTCGAATCGTTGCCGGGAGGGACCGGCATCGTCCTCGATGACATCGCAGCCGGCCTGTACGCGAACCTGGCACTGTGGATGGTGATGAGGATCTGGTGAGCCGACCGACCGCAGCGCGAGTCATCCATGACCCGACCGGCGTCGACAACAACCTGCCGTCTCCGGTGGCGACCATCGGCAACTTCGACGGCGTTCACCGTGGACATCAGAAGATCCTCGAGACGCTGCAAGACAGGGCCCGTGCCCTCGACGGCACCACCGTCGTCATCACCTTCAATCCGCATCCCCAGAAGGTGCTGCACCCCGATTCCGCACCGCGTCTCATCGACACACCGGCACAGAAACACCGCCGGCTGGCGTCCGCCGGCGCGGACGTCATCTATGAGCTGCCGTTCACGCGCGCGCTCGCCGCGCTGACACCGGACGAGTTCGTCCAGCAGACGCTGCTGCGGCCCCTCCGGGTCCGCGAGGTCTGGATCGGGCGTAACTTCCGGTTCGGTCACGGACGCACCGGCGACTTCGAGACCCTCGAGACACTCGGGCGGGCCCACGGGTTCAGCGCCCGGCCGGTCGACGGAGTCCGCCACTCCGGGATCCGGATCAGCTCCAGCCGTGTCCGGGAGAGCCTGGCGGCCGGGGATATCGAGACCGCTCGCGCTCTCCTCGGTCACCACCCCGAGTTGATCGGGCGGGTCTATCGCGGGGATGGGAGAGGACATGACCTCGGGTTCCCCACCGCCAACCTGAACATCGAGAACGAACTTCTGCCGCTCACCGGCGTCTATGCCACGCTCCTCCAGGACGGCGACATCTCCAGGCCCTCGGTGACCAACATCGGCTCGCGGCCGACGTTTCCCGGCGCGGGAGCGGCGGTGGAAGCACACGTGCTGGACTTCGACGCCGACCTATATGATCGAACGGTGGCCCTGCAGTTCGTGGCCCGCCTGCGCGATGAGAAACGGTTCGCGGATCTGGCCGCCCTGAAGGCGCAGATTGTTCTGGATACACGGAAGGCCCGGGAGATGCTGAGCTGATGCGACGCGCGACAGAATCGAGCACCACAGGGGACGCCATCCTGGCGATACTGCTCGTCGTGGCCGGGGCATGCACCACGTCCCATGCCCCGGCACCAGCCCGTCAGGTGGTGGAGACGTTCAGCCACCTGTACTTCGAGCTGGCCCGTCCCGCAGACGCCCAGACCCTCGCCTCCGGCGCCGTCGCCGAGGCGCTGGAGGAGGAGGTGGCGCTGCTCGTCGGCGTCCCGCGGCCGGAGGCGCCGGTGGCCACCGCTGCGGTCGTGAAGGACGAGCTGTTCGACGGTGGGGCGCTGGTGAAGTTCACCGTGGAGGTGCGATCCTTGCCGGATTCCGGCTCATCCCGGGGCAGCACGCCCCTTCTGGTGAACATGGATCTGTTCGTCCGCGAGGTCGACGGGACCTGGAAGGTGGTGGACTGGGCTCGCCAGTGACGCCACGGCGCGGTGCGACGACCGGCAACGGCCACCGGGATCGCCCTCGACCCACCGGCTTCGATCTCGTCATCGGCACCGGCCTCCTCCTGTCGCTGTTCTGCGCGGCGCAGGCCTGGAATCTGGCCGGCACCGGCCCCCGCGGACCCCGGATCATCCCGGTGCCCGCTTCCCGGGTGCCGCCCCCGGGTGGCACGCGTGTCCTGTCACCCCTCCCGGTGGCCATTGGCCATCGTGCCGATGGGGGCCTCTTCGCCCTCTCTCTCCGCTGTCCACACCTGGGCTGCCGCGTCCGCGCGGAACCGAGTGGCGGCTTCCGCTGCCCGTGCCACGGCGATCTCTTCGCCGGAACCGGGGAGCATCTGTCGGGACCGTCTCCGTCACATCTGGACCGATTCCGGCTGATCCGTGCCGGTGGCGACGGTCTGCGTGTCGACCGCCGGGTTCGCTACCGGATGCGAGGAGCCGCTCTGGAACCTGGTCGGCAGCATCCCGCCAGCATCGTCCGGTAAGCGTCTCTGTCCGCGGCCCACCGGATAGTACAAATATGCAACTTACATAAGGTGCATATTTATAACCTTGACTTTACATATTTATCACTGTATCTTGTCCCGTGAAAGCAATGCCACTCGCTCCCCCCGGCGGGTGGCAGGAGGGTACACAGAGATCAGTCAGCCCGTCGTGGTGCTCCCCCCCGGCACTTCGACCTCTCTTGACCCGTTCGTCCCTTCCCCCTCCCCCTCGGTCCTGATCCCCCCCAGGACCGGGGGGGCCTCTTTTCTTGCAGACCGCCGGCAAGACGCAACTGAGATACGATGAGCGGGTGTGGGTGATCGTCCTCGGTCTCGGAGCACTCTTTCTGGCCATCTTCCTCCTGCTGGCCCTGCTGTCGCCAAAAGGTGAGAACCGACCGCTCGTCTTCACGTGCCAGCGCTGCGACCGGGCCTTCGGCACGCCCCCCCTGCACCCGCTCCCGGAGCGCTACCAGGAGACCGACCTGTGTCTGTGTGAGACCTGCTCGGAGGATCTGGAGGAGAGGGTGAAGAACGGCGTCCGGCGCATCCAGGCGGACTTTCTCGCGGAGGAACCGCCCCGGCGGGTGGCGGGCGACACCAGCTGACGGCCCGTGGGGTGTCCGGCGGGACGCGGCCGTGACCCGGTCATCAGAGAACCAGATTCACCAGGCGGTCGGGGACGACGATCACCTTCCGGGGTTCCTTGCCCGCCAGGATGCGTGTGATCTTCTCATCCGCGAGCGCGGCAGCGCGCAGGTCTGCCTCTCCCGTTCCCGGCGGCACCCGGATCTTCGACCGCACCTTGCCGTTCACCGTGACCACGAGCGAGATCTCATCGGTGGCCAGAGCGGTCTCATCCCAGTCGGGCCAGGGCTGACGCAGCAGCGAGTCATCTCCCCCCAGAACGCGCCACATCTCCTCGGTGATGTGGGGCGCGAACGGATGAAGCAAGATCACCAGGGTCGTCAAGGCGCGACACAGGCCCACCTCGTTCCACGCGGACCGCGCGGTGTGCTCGACATAGCCACCGAGGTGGTTGGAGAATTCCATCAGCGCCGCGATCGCGGTGTTGAAGTGGAAGGCCGTCCCGAGGTCCTCGGTGACCTTTTTGATGGCCCGGTGCGTGCGTCGTGCCAGCTCGGCATCAACCTCCTCGCCGCTCCCGGCCCGCTCGACGACACTTGCCTGGTCGGAACCCTGCAGGCGCTCGGCGGTGCCGACGACCAGGCGCCAGACTCTCGTGAGAAAGCGCGATGCCCCGCGCACCCCTTCATCCGACCACTCCGATTCCTTCTCCGGCGGCGCGACGAACAGGGTGAACACACGCTCGGTGTCGGCGCCGAACCGTTCGATGATGGCCGAGGGCGCGACGACATTCAGCTTCGACTTGGCCATCTTCTGGAGCGAGACCTCCAGTTCCTCTCCTCCGGTGGGACAGCGACCTTCTCGCACCTGTTGCGGGGCGATCCAGCCGTGCTCCGGGCAACGGTAGGCCGGATGGGTGATCATGCCCTGCGTGAACAGGCGCGCGAAAGGTTCCTGGAAC